>JAXHTL010000031.1:0-33586 GCA_034190095.1 Actinomycetota bacterium | reverse complement strand
GGCGCTCGGATCGACCCACGTCACCCTGCCGCGGGTGCAGATCGTGGTGGGCGCGGTGGTGCTGATCAACGCCGCCCTGGTGGCCACCGGCGTGCTCGGGCGGCGCCGCGACGACGGCACGCCCGGCCTGGCCGCACGCCTGGTGGCGCCGCTGGTGCAGCGGGCCCGGCAACTGCTCGGCGGCCGCTCCCTGTGGACCGCGGGAGCCGCCGGACTCGGCATCGCGCTGCCATCCGTCGACTACCTGGCCGCGCTGGCGCTCATCGTCGCCTCCGGTGCCGCCGCCGCCATCCAGTTCGGCGCCCTGCTGGTGTTCAACGTGGTGGCGTTCGCACTGGTGGAGATACCGCTGTTGTGCTACCTCGTCGCACCGGAACGCACCCGCGCAGCGATGGGCAGCTTCGACGAATGGCTGCGGGCTCGGGGCCGGCACGGCGTCGCGCTGGTGCTGTTCGTCGTCGGCTGCGTCCTGGTCGTCGTCGGCCTGACCGGCCTCTAGGGCTACGGCGGGTTGTTCAGCACGTACTGCAGCCCCGAGAGCAGCTGCGAAACCGGATCGGCGCCGCCGCCGAACGCGGCCTGGGTGGCCGGTGCGGTCACCGCGGCCGGGTCGTAGCCGTTCACCGGGTCGACCGTGACGGGCGCCGTCGCCGGATCGTCGTTACGCGAATACCCGGCGTCCACGTAGGGCTGCAGCACCGCGTCGAGCTCGATCAGCGTCTCCTTGGGCACCCCGAGGTACTTGAACGGCAGCACCAGCGGCAGGTGCTCCTCGGGAATCATGTACGTCGTCGTGGTGGCGCCCCGGGAGTTGACGGTCGTCCGGATGTTCTGTGGGGGCACCATGCTCGGATCGGTGAACGCGACGGCGGTGTGCCCGGTCGCCAGGCCGACGATCGCGTTGGCCACCGAGATCCAGTTGTCCGGGCGGTCCGGCCAGTCGGCGATGCTGTCGTAGGCGGAGATGAACTGATAGGTGTCGTACTGGCTTTCCACCGGCGGCGGAATGCGGTAGTCCAGCGACGGGACGATGCTGCCCACCGGGAACATCTGGGTCAGGAAACTCTCCCCGAAGGGGTGCCGCGCCACCGGGTCGCCGAAGGTCGCGAAGCTCAGCTGATCCGGCGGCGGGGCGGCCGGATCGTAGGCGAGGCGCGCCTGCACGTCGTTGAGCACCATCGCACCCTCGGACAGGCCGATCGCGGTGCCGGGCCCGCCCTCGCGGATCGCGGCGATGGTGTCCGGCGATCCGACGTCCACCGACTCGCCGACGCTCGGCCCGTCGAGCCCCAGTCCGGGAAAGTCGTCGTCGAGCCGGCCGATGCCCGGGAACAACCGTTCCAGGGTGTGCCCCTGAACCTGCCCGGCGGGATAGTCGACGATCTGCCGGTCCAGCCCGGGAAACCAGTCCGCACCGGTGCGCATGATGTATTCGTCGTAGGGAATTCCCAGCACGTGCGCACCGCCCAGGGCGTACGCCCGGCCCGGTGTGCCGCGCGGCGGGTCCGCCGAGGCCGCGGTGTCCGGCGCCGGGACCGGCGCCTCGTCGGCCGCGGCGATCCCGAATCCGAGACAGCCCGCGGCGCCCATCGTGGCCAGCGCAGTGCCGAATGCGAGTAGTCGCCTCATAGCCTTCGCACACCCACTCCCGCCCGACTCGACCGCCCCCAGCTGTCTCGAAACGACGATACCCCGCCGCTGCGGCCGCCACCGGTGACTGCGCGGCCGCACACCCGCGGCTCCTGCACGCGGCTCACGTGTCCAACCGCACGAATTGATCCCGCAGGTACTGCTCGGAACAGGCGGCGCGCCGGATCTTGCCGCTGGTCGTCGTCGGAATCGAGCCCGCGGCCACCAGCACCAGATCCTCCACCGACAGCCCGTGGGTGTTGGAGATGGCCGCCGTGACATCGCTTCTGACCGCACTGAACCGGCGCTCGGTGTCCTCGTCGGCGTCCGACGGCTGCTTCAGCTCGATGATCGTCACCAGCTTCTCGGTGCTGCGCACCGGAACCGAGATCGCCGCCACCCGGCCGCGGGTGATCTCCTGCACCGTGGCCTCGATGTCCTCGGGGTAGTGGTTACGGCCCCGGATGATCAGCAGATCCTTGATCCGCCCGACGATGAACAGCTCGCCCCCGTGCAGGAACCCCAGGTCGCCGGTGCGCAGCCACGGGCCCGCGGGGGTACCGGGGGACGGTTCGGCCAGCGTGGCGCCGAAACACCTCTGCTCGGCGTCGGGTCTGCCCCAGTACCCGTCGGCGACGTTCTCGCCGTGCACCCAGATCTCTCCGACCGATCCCGGCCCGCACTCACGGCAGGTCTGGCCGTCGACGATGCGCACCGTGGGAGACTTCGGCACCCGGTAGGGCACCAGCGCCGTCGTCCCCTTCCCTGCGGCACCGGGCGCGACCCGGCCGGCCCCGAGTTCGGCGGAGTCGAAGTGCACCGCCGGGGACGCCTCATCCCAGGTTCCCGTCGCCACGAACACCGTCGCCTCGGCCAGTCCGTAGGCCGGGCGCATCATGTGGTCGGCGAAGTTGAAGTGGGCGAACCGGTCGACGAAGCGATGCAGCGTGGCCGGTTCCACCCGTTCGGCGCCGCTGATGATGCCCACCACCCCGCCGAGATCGAGCCCGTCGAGGTCGCGGTCGGTCGTCTTGCGGGCGGCCAGGTCGAAGGCGAAGTTCGGGGCCGACGACCACGCATGCGGATGCTGCGCCAGCGCGCGCACCCACCGAGCCGGACTCTCCAGGAACGACACCGGGCTCATCAGCTCGGCGCGCCGCCCGCACAAGATCGGTGCGCAGACCCCGAGCACCAACCCCATGTCGTGGTAGAAGGGCAGCCACGACACCAGCGTGGCGTCCGCGGGGAGCTTGGACTCGGCGAAGAAGCTCGCCATCAACTGCTCGAAGTTCACCGTGAGGTTGCGGTGCGAGACCATGACCCCGGTGGGCAGCCGGGTCGAGCCCGAGCTGTACTGCAGGTAGGCGATGCTCGGTGGTTCATCGAGCGCCGGACCGGTTCCGGCTTCGGCGTCGAGATCGAGTGCGTCGATGTCGATCAGCGTGGGCACGGTGTGCGTCCCCGCCGTGTGCAGCCCGGCGAGGTACGCACCGACGTCGCCGGCCGCGGCCGAGGTCGTGAGGACCACCGCGGGTTCGGTATCGGCGGTCACCGAGTTCACCCGGTCGTGGCCGGAGCCGGGATGCGGCAACGGGAGCGGCACCGCCACGAACCCGGCCTGCATCGCCCCCAGGAACGCCACCACGTAGTGCAGGCCCTGCGGCGCCAGGATCAGGGCCCGGTCGCCGGCCGAGCCGTGCCGCCGGATCTCGCGCGCCATGTTCAGGGTGCGGCGCGCCAACTGCGACCAGGTGAGGCTCTCGCGAACGCCGGCAGGATCCTGGCCGTAGTCGGTGAAGGTGAACGCGACGTCGCCGGGATGCATGCTGGCCCGCCCATGCAGCATCGACAGGATCGAAGACTGGGGAACAGCGGTCACGATTCGTCCGTTTCGCGACGAGAGACCGCGGGCCGCGGGATCGCGCCAGGCTGATTCAGCGTGCCCTCCGGGATCGGATTGTGAACCGGCGACAGGCCAGGCCGGCGATGCCCGGACACCCTGCCGGGGGCCGCGCCACCCTGGCTCCCGTCCACCCTGCTTCGTAGTTTCACATACCTCACCTGGACCCGCCGACCCGGCTGCTGCTAGGCACTGTCGACCGGTTCCCGCGCTGCCGGCGCCGGCGCCGGAGGCGGCGGCAGCTTGGACGGCCACCAGTTCGCCCGCCCGACCAGTGCCGCGATGGCAGGGACCGTGATGGTTCGGACCACGAAGGTGTCCAGCAGGATGCCCACACCGATCACGAAGCCGCCCTGCACGACGATGCCGATGCTCGAGAACAGCAGACCGGCCATCGAGGCGGCGAAGATGAGGCCCGCCGCGGTGATCACACCGCCGGTGGAGCTCAGCGTGCGGATGACGCCGTACCGGACGCTGCGCGGAGACTCGTCGCGCAGTCGCGACACGAACAGCATGTTGTAGTCGGCGCCCACCGCGACGAGCACCACGAAGGCCAGCGGCGGGACGCTCCAATGCAGCTGCTCGCCGAGGAACATCTGGAAGGTCAGGACGCCGATACCGATCGCCGCGAAGTACGACAGCACCACCGAGCCCACGAGATACAGCGGCGCGATCACCGAGCGCAACAGCACGCTCAGCGTCAGCAGGACGACGATGAGGGCCGCGACGATGATGAACCGGATGTCGCGCTGGTAGTAGTCGCGGGTGTCGCGCAGCGCGGCCGGGTAGCCGCCCATCGATATCGAGGCGTCGGCGAGCGCGGTGTTGGGCTGGGCCCCGCGGGCGATGTCGACGATCTGGTTCACCTGATCCATCGCCTCGGGGCTGAACGGATTGAGCTCGGTCTGGATCAGGTAGCGCACCGAGTGGCCATCCGGCGAGATGAACGCCTCGGCGGCTTTCTGGAACTCCACCGCGTTGAGCACCTCGGCCGGGATGTTGAACCCGGCCATCGCCGAACTCGATGCGTCGACGCTCATCGTCAACAGGAAGTTCGACGCCTGGTCGAGCCCCGAGGCCATCAGCTCGATCTGGGCGACCAGTTCGTCGACGCCGTCGGCGACCTGCTTGCTCCCCCCGGCCAGCCGGTCGGCGCCCTGCTGCAGATCGGTCAGGCCCGCCTGGGCGCCGCCGGGCGAGTCCAGGCCCATCTCCGCCATCGCATTGGACAGCCGGATGAGCGCATTGTTGACCTTGTTCACCGTGGCGGCGAGGGTCTGGCGGTCCCCGACCTCCTCGAGCTCCCCGGCCAGCTGGTTGATCTCGTCGAGGCGGCCCTCGTCGCGGGCGGCGACCAGCTGCTCGAACTGGGCGCGGGTCGCACTGCACGACGGGTTGGTGTCGCACACGGGGTTGCCCTGCAACGCTGTCAGCACGGGGCCGATCCAGGCGAACATGTCCCGGACGGCGGCGAAGTTGACCCCCATCGAGTTGCCCAGCTTGTTGACGCTGTCGACGAGTTTGGCGGCGATCTCGACGTCGCGCACCAACCGGTCGCCACCGTAATCGGTTCGCACCGAGGTCAATGCGCTCAGCAGCGCCTGGATGCTGGGCGCCAGCGCGTCGACCTGCGCGCGCACGTCGCCCAAGCTGTCCGCCAGCGTGTTGGCACCGGTGGCCAGTTCGTCGAGGTCGCCGCTGCGCTCGTCGATCATGGACGAACCTGCGGCCAGTCGATCCCCGACGATGCCGGCCTGGAACGTGGCGCGGAACTCCGCCGGCACCTCCCCCAGCGGCCGGGTGACGCCGCTGACCAGAGACACGTCCGGCAGCTGGGCGATGCGCGAGGCCATCTGTTCGAGATCGGCGAGGGCCTGCGGGTTGCGCAGGTCCTGCGGGGACTGTACGAGCAGGTACTGCGGGATGGACTGACTGATCGGGAAATGGCGCTCCAGCGCGGCGTATCCGACCGAGCTGGGCGCCGAATCCGCCACAGCCTGGCGATCGTCGTAGTTGAACTCCGCGACGATCGCCGAACCGGCCAGCAGAACCAGCACCAGCACGCTGGCGAGCAGGTGGGGCACCGGCCGGCGCACGATGCGCACACCGGACCGTCGCCAGAACCGCGCGGTCAGCTCACGCCGCGGCTTCACCCAGCCACGCGGCCCGGCGAGCACCAGAATCGCCGGCAGCAGCGTCACCCCCGCCAGGAAGGCCACCCCGATCCCGATCGCGCACGACACCCCGATCGTGGCGAACACGCCCATCTGGGCGAAGCTCATGACCAGGAACGTCAGCCCCACGGTGGCCGCCGACGCGGTGATCACCTTCCCGATCGAGATCATCGCCGCCTTGACGGCGTGGTCGAAGTCGTCACCGGCGCGCAGGTAGTCGTGGTACCGGCTGATCAGGAAGACGGCGTAGTCGGTGCCCGCGCCGGCCATGATCGCGCTGAGGAAGACGACGGACTGGTTCGATACGCCCGAGCCGGTCAGCTGCGAATAGCCCGCCACCACTGCCTGGGCGATCACCAGCGACGATCCGATCGTCACCAACGGCAGCAGCATCGTGACCACGTTGCGGTACACCAGCAGCAGCACGCCCAGGACCAGCACCGCGATCGCGATCTCGATCGGCAGGCGGTCCTGTTGGCCTGCGACGGTGAGGTCGGCGACGGTGGCGGCCGGACCGGTGACGTACACCTCGAGCCCGTCGCCGGAGTCGCCGGCCTGGGCGACCCGGTGCTCGATGATGTCGACGACCCGGTTGTAGGACTCGTAGCCGCGCGGGGTTCCCAGCTCACCCTCGAGGTTGACCGGCAGCACCCAGGTGGTCTTGTCCTCGCTGGTCAGGAACTGACGTAGTTGCGGCGTGCCGAGGAAATCCTGCACCGACACCACGTCGGTGATGTCCTCGCGCAGCGCCTCCACCACCGTGCGGTAGGTGGCTTCGTCCTCGGGCCGCAGGCCGTCCTCGTTGATGAAGGCGACCACGGCGAGGTTGTCGTTGGCCGATTCCTGGAACGCCTCGGCCATCTGCGCGGCGGTCACACTCGACGGCGCATCGCTGGGCAGGATGACCAGGGGATTGCGCTCGGCCATCTCGCCGAGCGAGGGCAGGGTCAGGGGCAGGGCCAGCGCCAGCGCGACCCACACCCCGATCACCGCCCACGGCCACCGCACCACGACGTCCGCGAGGCGCCGCATCAGCACACCACCTGTGCCCGCGCATCGCGCCGTCGCGCGATCCCGGGCAGGGAACCGGTGGCGAAGCTGGTGACGAGGCCAGGGCCGGAGAAGTGCCCCACGCTAAGCGACGCGTCCCCAGTGGCCGCTGTCGGCGACGAGGCCGGCCACCGATTTCATGGCCTTCATATAGCGCACGACCGACTTCCTGGCGACCGGATTGTCCGGATGCATGATGGCCATCGCTGTGCCCTCCCCGTAGCGGAATATGTAGATCGTCAGCTGGTAGGAGAACCGTCCGTCCGGATAGATTCCGATGTCGTTGGCCAATCCCATGTCGGCGGCGGCGAGAATGGCGTTGAGCGGGGCCGCCCCGCCGTGCAGGAAATTCGACACCGGGAAATTCGGCCGTGGCCACTTCAACCACGGCGCCAACTCCAGCACCCGGTAGTAGGGCACCTTCGCCATGTTCAGTCCCGAATCGAAGGAAGCCTGGGCGGCCCAGGCAGCTTCGCTGAACGACGCCGCCCCGATCGGGACGGTGATCGGGATCAGGCCGGTGAACCAGCCCTGGGTCATGAAATTGTCCGTGGCGCTGCGCGAATCCCGGGGGGTGAGCCCGTAATAGGTCAGCGCGCCGGTCAGCTCGTGCTCCACCTGGGCCAGGCAGGCGAACAGGCCGCCGACGAAGCGCGCTCCGGCGGCGGTGCAGGCGGATTCGAAACGCTCGGTCTGTGCACTGTCCATCAGCATCTCGGAGGTCATGTCGCTGCTGGTGGATTCCTGTGGATCTCCCAACGGAAGCGGGAATTCGGGAAATCCGCCATTGTTCTCCTCGGCGAAATCGATCCACGCCTGTACACCAGGCGAATCCAACGACAGCTCTGCGGTGTAATCACGTTCGCGGACACAGAAATCGTCGAAACTGCCGGCGTCGGGAAGGGTGAGGGCTGCGCCGCCTCCGCTCAAGGCCGAATACATCCCGTTGGCTTCCAGCATGGTGGTGCCGATCAGCGTCGCGTCGCCGTGGACGTGATCCATGGCGGCGAAGAACGTGAAACTGTCCTCGCCCTGGATGATCCCGAAGGTGAAACAGCCCCACTCCAGCGGATTCGGAATGGCCACGACGTGGGCATGGATCTGCTCGACAGTCATGGCGCCGTGGTCGACGGCCACGAATTCGATGTCGGCGGGGTCGTCGAGGGCATGCCTGATGAACTCACCGTCGCCGACGTGCTCGAACCAGCTGCGAAATGTGTCGTGCCGGCGTAGATAGGCGTTGACGGCGTGGTCCATCGCCGCGATATCGCATCGGCCGGGCACCTCACAGCTGGCGATGATCTGGCGGGAGAAGTTCAGACCGGCCGCGGTCCGTTCGCAGTAGTTCCGCAGGTGCTGGCGTTGCATGTAGCTGACCGGCACCGAGCTGACCGGCGCCTGCAGAGCTTTCGCACGTGCCCCGGAGGTCGGATGCCACGAGGTGACCGAACCCGGATTCAACGCCCATTCATCAAGTGCGCCAACCGTTATCTTGCCGATGCGCAAAGCTTGGTCCTTCCGAATACTGCCTCGGCGGTCGGCGCCGGATCGGCAACACCACCCATCGCGGGATCAACATACCCAACGTACAGTGGGCTTTGCCCCGGTCCGCCCGAACCGGCGCGGGGCGACGTCCCACGGAGATCCAAGCGACGTGCAATAGTATCCGTCGATGTTGATCTAGGCGGGGAGGGCAAAGCCGAATGGTATCCGTCGAAGGCCGGCCGAACTCGCGCTTCGCCATCGTCGGGTATGCCGCACGCCTCCCCGGCGCCAGGGACGCCGAAGCCTTCTGGGACCTGCTGCGCGAGGGCCGCGACGCGGTGTCGGAGGTGCCCGCGGATCGCTGGAACGCCGACGAGTTCTTCGACCCCGAACCCGGCACCCCCGGCAAGGTGGTCACCCGCCGGGCGGGCTTCGTCGAGGACGTGACGGGTTTCGACGCGCCGTTCTTCGGCATGTCCACGCGCGAGGTCCGGCTGATGGACCCCCAGCACCGGCTGCTGCTGGAGACCGCGTGGCGCGCGGTCGAGCACTCCGGGACCGCACCGACCGACCTGGCCGGCTCCAACACCGGGGTGTTCGTCGGTCTGGCCACCCATGACTACCTGGGAATGGCCTCCGACGAGTTGACCTACCCCGAGATCGAGGCCTACATGGCCATCGGGACGTCGAACGCCGCGGCGGCCGGTCGCATCAGCTACCGGCTGGGCCTGCAGGGCCCCGCGGTCGCCGTCGACACGGCGTGCAGCTCGTCGCTGGTGGCGATTCACCAGGCCTGCCAGGCGCTGCAGCTCGGCGAGTGCGACCTCGCGCTGGCCGGCGGGGCGAACGTCCTGCTCACCCCGGCAACGATGATCACGTTCTCCAGCGCGCACATGCTCGCCCCCGACGGGCGGTGCAAGACCTTCGACGCCGCCGCCGACGGCTACGTGCGCGGTGAGGGCTGCGGGGTCATCGTCATCAAGCGGCTCGAGGACGCGATCCGCGACGGCGACCGGATCCGGGCAGTGATCCGCGGTAGTGCGATCAACCAGGACGGGGCGTCGGGGGGCCTGACGGTGCCCAACGGCGTGGCCCAACAGCGGGTGATCGCCGACGCGCTCAAACGTGCCGACCTCGAGCCCAGCGCCGTGGGCTACCTGGAGGCGCACGGCACCGGGACCTCGCTGGGCGACCCGATCGAAGCCCAGGCCGCGGGCGCGGTACTCGGCGCCGGACGCCAACCCGGCCAGCCGTTGCTGATCGGCTCCGCCAAGACGAACATCGGGCACCTCGAGGCCGCCGCGGGCATCGCCGGCGTGCTCAAGGTCGTGCTGTCGCTGGAGCACGAGACACTGCCCAAACATCTGAACTTCGAGACCCCGTCGCCGCACATCCCGTGGGACCGCCTCCCGGTCGAGGTGGTCACCGAGACCGTCCCGTGGGAACGCGGCGGCCGCTCCCGCGTCGCCGGGGTCAGCTCCTTCGGATTCGCCGGGACCAACGCCCACGTCATCCTCGAGGAAGCTCCGGTGGCGCCCGATCATCCGGTGGCCGCACCACAGCCCGACACCGGCTCCGGTTCCCGGTTCGCTCTCCTGCCGCTCTCGGCACGGACTCCGGCCGCGCTGGTGCAGGTCGCCGAGCAGTACCGCACCTGGCTGGCCGCACACCCGGAGGCCACCCTCGACGACCTGTGCCTCACCGCCGGCACGGCGCGCTCGCATCTGGAGCACCGCGCCGCGCTGGTCGCCGACTCCCGGGAGTCGGCCGTCGAGCTGCTCGGCGCCCTGGCCGACGACCGCCCGGCTCCCGGCCTGGTTCGCGCGGAGTCGCACGACGCCCCGAAGACCGCCTGGCTGTTCACCGGGCAGGGCAGCCAGTACCCGGGGATGGCCAGGCAGCTGTACGCCACCGAGCCGGTGTTCGCCGAGACCCTGGACCGGTGCGCCGCCGCCGTCGCCGACGTACTCGAAAAGCCCCTGCTGGAGGTGGTTTTCGCTGCGGACGGCTCCGACGGCGCCGACCTGCTGCGGCAGACGTCCTACGCGCAGCCCGCGTTGTTCGCGGTGGAGATGGGGTTGGCGCGGCTCTGGCAGTCGTGGGGCCTGCAGCCCGATGTCGTGCTGGGCCACAGTGTCGGACAGTATTCGGCTGCCTGCGTCGCGGGCGTGTTCAGCCTCGACGACGGAGCCCGGTTGATCGCCGAACGCGGCCGGCTCTTCGGCAGCCTGCCCGCCGGCGGACGGATGGTCGCGGTGTTCACCGCCGCCGAACGTGTCGAGGCCCTGACCGATGAGTTCCCCAGGCTGTCGGTCGCCGCCTACAACGGGGCCAACACCGTGCTCTCCGGCCCCGCCGAGGACCTCGAGCGCGCGATCGCCGGGCTGGCGGCCGACGGAGTGCGGTGCGACTGGCTCGACACCAGCCACGCGTTCCACTCCGAGCTGCTTGACCCGATCCTCGAGCAATTCGAGTCCTACGCAGAGCAATTCACCTTCCACGCACCGCAGCGGATCTTGATCGACAACCGCACCGGTGCCGCACTCGGCCGCAGCGTCAGGCTCGACGGGGCCTACTGGCGCAGGCACGCACGCCAGCCGGTGGAGTTCGCCAAGAGTGTGCGCACCCTGGCCGACCTGAACTGCAGGCTGCTCCTGGAGATCGGCCCGCGTCCGGTGCTGACCGCGGCGGCGCTGGGAGCATGGCCCGACCCGGCCACTGCTCCCCGCGTCATCGCCTCGCTGCGCCCGACCACCGCCGATCACCGGCAGATCACCGAGGCCCTCGCCGACGCCTACGTCCTGGGCCACCTGCCCGACTTCGCCGCGCTCCGGCGGCCCGGCGCCGGCAAACTCGACCTGCCCACCTACCCGTTCGAACACCGCCAGTACTGGTTCTCCGACAGCCGGGACCAGACCGACCGGCCCGAGCAGCGGCACCAGCCCGCATCGCGCACCGAGGCCGTTCGCCTGCTCGAGGACGGCAGGATCAGCGAGCTCGCCGCCCTGCTCGACGGCGACGCCGGTGATCAGCACACCATCGATGTGCTGACCAGGCTCGCCGCCCAGAACAACAACCAGCGCTCGGTCCAGGCCATCGCCGAGGACCGCTACGAGATCCGCTGGCAGACAACGACTGTCCTACCCTCCGGCGCCGGAGCCGCTGTGTCCTGGCTGCTGATCGGTGACGACGCCGAGGCGGTCACCCCGCTGACCGACCTGCTGGCCGCCCGCGGGCAGCAGTATCGGATCATCGGTCTGCCGGTCACCGACGACGAGCAGCAGGCCCTCACCGATTCGCTACGGGCCGCCGATTCCACACCGGGACACGAGCTTCGGGTCGTGGTGACATCGGCCCTCGAGGGCGACACCGCGCCCACGATGCGGTCGCTGCTGCGGATGCAGCACCGCGTCCTGGCCGGGACCCGGCGGCTGCTGCGCGCCGCGACCGCCGCGGAGCTGCGCCACCCCGTCTGGTTGGTGACCCGTCGCGCCCAACGAGTGACCGACGCCGACGCGGTCTCACCGGAGCAGAGTTGCCTGTGGGGATTCGGCCGCGCCGCCGCACTCGAGCTACCCCAACTGTGGGGCGGCCTGGTGGACCTCGACGAAGGCACCCCCGCCGAGTGGTCCCAGGTGATCGACCGCATCACCGCCCCGCGCGACCCAGGCCCCACCGAGGACCAGTTCGCGCTGCGCGACCAGGCGGTCTACGTCCCGCGACTGGTGCGGCGCGCCGGCAATCCCGCTGCCGCAGCACTGCCGTTGCGCGGGGACGCCACCTACCTGGTGACCGGCGGCCTGGGGTCGATCGGTCTGGAGATCGCGGGTCATCTCGCCGCACACGGCGCCGGGCATCTCGTCCTGACCAGCCGGCGCGCCCCCGACGACGCCACCCGGGCACGGATCGCCGCGCTGGCCGACCTGCACGGCTGCCAGATCCGGGTGGCCACCGCCGATGTCGCCGACGCCCACGACGTCGCCCGTCTGCTGACCACCGTGACGTCCGAGATGGCGCCGCTGGCCGGAATCGTCCATGCCGCCGGCGAGATCGGGACGACCCCGCTGAGCAGCCTCGACGATGCCGAGGTCGATCGTGTCTTCAGCGGCAAGGTCTGGGGCGCATGGAATTTGAGTGAGGCGGTCGCCGACCTGCCGCTCGACTTCTTCGTCTCGATCTCGTCGATCGCCGCGGTGTGGGGCGGCTTCGGCCAGACCGCCTACAGCGCCGCCAACGCCTTCCTCGACGGACTGGCCTGGCGACTGCGCGGACAGGGCACCCTCGCCCTGAGCGTCAACTTCGGGCCCTGGTCGGCCGGCATGGCCGACGCGGAGGCGCGGGCGCGGCTGGATCAACGCGGAATCCAGACGCTGTCCCCGGCCGACGCGCTGGCCGGCCTGGCCGACGCCATGACCACCGGCCCGGCACCGGCGCAGGCACCCGCCCAGACCGTGGTGGCGCGGGTCGACTGGGCCCGCTTCCTGCCGCTCTATCAGCAGGCGGGGCGCCGGGCGTTCCTGGCGGAGCTGGAGCGCAGCGTCGCCGACCAGCTGGCACCCACCACGCCGGCCGTCCTGCCCTCGGGCAGAACCCCGCTGGTGGAGAAGCTGACCAACGCTCCGGTGCAGCAGCGCACCAGGCTGCTCACCGACTATCTGCGTGACGCGGTCGCCGAGATCACCCGGGTGGATGCCCGCGAGATCCGTGAGGACGCCGGATTCTTCGACCTCGGCATGGATTCGCTGATGGCTGTCGAGCTGCGGCGGCGCATCGAGCAGGGGGTCGGCGCCGAGATACCGGCGACCCTGGCCATGGATCACCCGCGGCTGTCCGACGTGGCCGACTATCTGCTCGGCGACGTGCTGGGGCTGCGGGAAGAGCCGGCCGGCGGTCCGGGTCCGGTCGTGGCGGTACCGACCCGCACCGACGAACCGATCGCCATCGTCGCGGTGTCGTGCCGGTTCCCCGGGGCGCCCGATCCGGAGGCGTTCTGGGAACTGCTCGCCGGCGGCGTCGATGCGATCCGGGAGGTGCCCGAGGATCGTTTCGACATCGACGAGTTCTACGACCCGGATCCCGACGCCCCGGGCAAGACCTACACCCGGTTCGGCGGATTCCTCGACGGGATCGACGGTTTCGATCCCGAGTTCTTCGGCATCTCCCCGCGCGAGGCGGTATGGATCGAACCGCAGCAGCGGCTGATGCTCGAGACGGTGTGGGAGGGCCTCGAGAGAGCCGGGTACGCCCCGTCGGCGTTGCGCGGCAGCAGGACCGGGATCTTCACCGGGGTGGCCGCCAACGAGTACGCGCACCTGCTCTCGGCGGAATCCATCGACAAGATCGAACCGCACTTCATCACCGGCAACGCGCTCAACGCCATCTCGGGCCGGGTCGCCTTCGCGCTCGGATTCGAGGGGCCGGCGGTCGCGGTCGACACCGCGTGCAGCTCGGCGCTGGTCGCCGTGCACCAGGCCTGCCAGGCACTGCACTCCGGGGACTGCGATCTGGCCGTGGCCGGCGGGGTGAACGTGCTGCTCAGCCCGGTCACCGTTGTCGCGGCGTCCCGGGCCAGGATGCTCTCCCCGGTCGGACGCTGCAAGACCTTCGACGCCTCGGCCGACGGCTATGTGCGCAGTGAGGGCTGTGGCGTGCTGGTGCTCAAGCGGCTCAGCGACGCGGTGGCCGACGGCGATCGGATCAGTGCGGTCATCCCCAGCAGCGCGGTGAACCAGGACGGCGCCTCCAGCGGTCTGACGGTGCCCAACGGCGGCGCCCAGCAGCGCCTCATCGCGGCGGCGCTGTCGCGGGCCGGACTGACCGGCGGCGACGTCGACTACCTGGAGGCGCACGGAACCGGCACACCGCTCGGCGATCCGATCGAGGTTCAGGCGGCCGCCGCCGCCTACGGGGGCTCGCGCGACACCGACCGGCCGTTGCTGATGGGGTCGGTGAAGACCAACATCGGTCACCTCGAGTCGGCCTCGGGGGCGGCCGGTCTGATCAAGGTCGTGTTGTCGCTGCAGAACTCGGTGCTGCCGCAGAGTCTGCACTTCGACAATCCGTCACCACACATTCCCTGGGACGCACTGCCGGTGCGCGTCGTGGACACCGCGACGCCGTGGCAGGCCAACGGCCGGCCCCGCCGCGCCGGGGTGAGTTCGTTCGGGTTCACCGGGACCAACGCCCACGTGCTGATCGAGGAGGCGCCCCCGGGCCCGGGTACCGGCGACGCCGGGGCGCCGTCACCGGAGGCGGCCGACGGTGCGCAACCGCCGGTCGGCGTGCTGCCGTTGTCGGCCCGCTCCCCCGAGGCGCTGGCCGCCCTGGCCCAGCGTTACGCGACCTGGCTCGACGCCCACCCGGACGCCGACCTCGCCGATGTCTGCCTGACCGCCGGCACCGGCCGGTCACATTTCGAGCACCGCGCCGCGCTGGTGGTGGACTCGGTCCAGGCCGCCCGCGACGGCCTGACCGAGCTGGCCGAAAACCGCTCCCGCCCCGGCATTCTGCGCGGCGAGCACACCAACCGGCCGACGACGGCGTGGCTGTTCACCGGGCAGGGCAGCCAGTACCCGGGGATGGCCCGCGAGTTGTTCGCGACCGAGCCGGTGTTCGCCGAGACGGTCACCGAGTGCGCCGACGCGGTCGCCGACATCGTGGATCATCCGCTGCTGGAGGTGCTGTTCGCCACCGACCGGGAGACCGGCGGCGCCGCCGGGGAACGGCTGCGGCACACCTCGTTCGCCCAGCCGGCGCTCTTCGCCGTCGAGATGGGGCTGGCGCGGCTGTGGCAGTCCTGGGGTGTCGAGCCCGACGTGGTGCTGGGACACAGCGTCGGCCAGTACGCCGCGGCGTGTGTGGCCGGTGTCTTCAGCCTCGGCGACGGTGCCCGGTTGATGGCCCAGCGCGGCCGGATGTTCGGCAGCCTGCCCGCGGGTGGCCGGATGGTGGCGGTGTTCGCCGACGCCCAGCAGGTCGAGGAGGCGGCGGCGCGGTACCCGCGGGTGTCCGTCGGCGCCTACAACGGCCCCAACACGGTGCTCTCGGGGCCCGGGGAGGACCTCGAGGCGATCGTCGCCGAATTCAGCGACGACGGGGTCAGGTGCACCTGGCTGGAGACCAGCCACGCCTTCCACTCCGAACTGCTGGATCCGGTGCTCGACGAGTTCGAGTCCTGTGCAGCGCAGGTGCAGTACGCCGCTCCCCGGTTGCCGTTGGTCTGCAACCGCACCGGTGCGGTGCTCACCGCCCAGACCCCGCTCGATGCGCAGTACTGGCGGCGCCATTCCCGCCAGCCGGTGCAGTTCGCCGAAAGTGTGCGCACGGTGGCCGCGCTGGGCTGTTCGGTGCTGATGGAGATCGGTCCGCAGCCGGTGCTGACCGGGGCCGCCGTCCAGGTCTGGCCCGAGCACCTGGCCGCTCCGCGGGCCATCGTCTCGCTGCGCAAAGGTGTCGGCGACCGCCGTCAGATCGCCGACGCCCTGGGCGCCGCCTACGTCGGCGGTCACCGTCCCGATTTCGCCGCGTTGCATCGGCGGCCCGGGCATCGGCTGGAGCTGCCCACCTATCCTTTCCAGCGGCGCCGGTTCTGGCCCAAGGCATCGAGCGTCACCGTGGACGGATCCGGTGGTGGCGGCAGCTCCTCGGGAATCCTCGGCGGCGCCAAAGACCTCGCCTCCGGCGACACGGTCTACACCAGCCGGCTGTCGGTGCGGTCGCAGCCGTGGCTTTCCGACCACGTCATCTACGGCACCGTCGTGGTTCCGGGGGCGACCTATGCCGCGATGGCGCTGGCCGCGGTCGGCTCCCCGGCACGGGTCAAAGACGTCTTCTTCTACGAGCCGATCATCCTGCCCGAGAAGAGTTCCCGCGAAGTGCAGCTGACCCTGCACCCGGTGGAGGGCTCGGGTGAGAAGGACGGCGAATGGACCTTCCAGGTGCACAGCCGCCCGTTCGGTGAACGCGGCGCCGAGTGGTCGTTGAACGCCGACGGCACTGTCCTGGGCGGTGTCGGCGACAGCGCCGCGGCCGCTGCCGAGACCGCCGCCGAGCAGGCCGATGCGGTGGAGGAGGCGATCGAGCGGTGCACCCGGATGCGCCCGCAGGAGTTGTTCGACACCTTCGCCGACATGGAGCTGTCCTGGGGGCCGACCTGGTCCGGGTCACTGAAGTCGGTGTGGCTGGGTGACGGCGAGGCGATCGGCGACATCCTGGTCGGTGCCGAACTGGCCGAGCAACTCGGCACCGAGCCGATGCATCCGGTTCTGATGGATCTGTGCACCGGCGTCGCCTTCCCGGCGTTCCCGGCCCTGCTCGCCGCCGAGCAGGGCGTCAACGACCTGTTCCTGCCGCTGCGCTACGGCCAGGTGACGCTGGCCGAACGCATGCCACGGCGGTTCTACTGCCGCGCCACCTGGCACACCAGCAGCCTGGACAGCGAGACCCAGGTCTTCGACCTCGATTTCCTGGATCGTGACGGGCGCAACCTGGGCGGAATCCGCGAGTTCACCGTCAAGCGGGCGCCCCGCGAGGCGCTGCTGCGCGGCCTCGGCGGTGACGCCACCCGGCTGCTCTACACCGTGGGCTGGCATGAGGTCGCGACACCGGAGACCGGCGACACGCCGGCCCTGGCCGGCACCTGGTTGGTCGCCGGTTTCGACGAGCTGGCCGCCGAGGTGCCCGGCTGCATCCCGGCCGACCGCACCCTCGACGCGCAGTCGCTGGGGCAGCTGCTCACCGACGCCCACGAGCGCGGGCTGCCGTTCTCCGGGGTCGTCTGGCGCAGCAGCACCGCGCCGCGGGCAACGGAGTCGAGCACCGAGGCCGCCGCGCGGCTCGAAGCCGAGATCGCCGATCTGCTTGCCGCCGTGCACACGGTGCAGCAGGGCGAGGTGAAGCTGCCCGGCGGGCTGTGGCTGGTCACCGAGCACGCGGTGGCCTGCGAATCCGGCGAGGAGGTCGATCCGGTCCAGGCGGCGCTGTGGGGCTTCGGACGCACGGCGATCAACGAGGAGCCGGCGCTGCGGTGCCGGCTTGTCGACAGCGACGGAACGCCGGAGGCCGTGGCGGCGCTGGCCGGCCTGCTCGGCGCACCGCCGGACGAGCCCGAACTGGCGCTGCGGCAGGGCAAGCTGCTGGCCTCGCGTCTGGTTCCGTGGGCGCGCAGCGGCCATCTCACGGTGCCACGCTCGACCGACTATGTGCTGGCGCCCACCGAGCGCGGCGCCATCGACAACCTGCGGTTGGTCGAGGCCGACGTCCCGGCGCCGGCCGAGGGCTACGTCCAGGTCAGGGTCGAGGCCGCCGGTCTCAACTTCCGCGACGTGCTCAACGTCCTCGGTCTCTACCCCGGCGACCCCGGTCCGATCGGCGGAGACTTCGCCGGCGTCGTCACCCAACTGGGCGACGGGGTCGGCGGGCTCGAGGTGGGCCAGCGGGTGTACGGCTTCATGCAGGGTGCGTTCTCCAGCCGGTTCAACGTGCCCGAGCAGCTGGTCGCGCCGATTCCGCAGGGAATCAGCCCGGTCGCGGCGGCCACCATTCCCGCCGCCGCGCTCACCGCCCGGCTGGCCTTCGACTGGGCGCAGCTGCAGCCCGGCGACCGGGTGCTCATCCACGCCGCCAGCGGTGGTGTCGGACTGGCCGCGATCCAGATGGCGCAGCAGCACGGCGCCGTCGTGTTCGCCACCGCCAGCACCTACAAGCGGTCCGCGCTGCGCGACATGGGTGTGAAGTACGTGTACGACTCGCGCACCACCGATTTCGCCGACCAGATCTTGGCGGACACCGACGGCGCGGGTGTCGACGTGGTGCTCAACAGCCTGACCAACGAGGGATTCGTCGAAGCGACGGTGCGGGCCACCGCCCAGAACGGACGCTTCGCCGAGATCGCCAAGCGTGACATCTGGACACCCGAACAGATGGCACAGGCACGTCCGGACATCGCCTATGAGATCGTCGCGCTCGACGTCACCACGCTCGAGAACCCGGGCCACATCAAGCGGCTGCTGACCGAGGTGTCCGACGGGTTGGCCGACGGACAGTGGGCACCGCTGCCCGCCGAGATCTACCCGATCACCGAGGCCAGGGCGGCGTTCCGGCGGATGCAGCAGGCGCGCCACATCGGCAAGATCGTGCTGCAGATACCTCAGCCGCTGCAGCCGCGCGCCGACCGCAGCTATCTGATCACCGGCGGACTGGGTGCCATCGGTCTGCACACCGCGGCGTATCTGGCCCAACTGGGGGCCGGCGACATCGTGTTGACCAGCCGCCGCAAGCCCGATGAGGACGCGCAACGGGTCATCGACGAGATCACCGAACGGCACAAGTGCCGGATCCACACGTTCTGCGCCGACGTGGGCGACCGATCCGAGGTCACCGAGTTGCTGGACCGTGTCCGTGCCGAGCTTCCCCCGCTGGCCGGGGTCATCCATCTGGCCGGTGTGCTCGACGACGCGCTGCTGGCTCAGCAGAGCGTGGAACGGTTCCGGACGACGCTGGCGCCCAAGGCATACGGCGCCTGCCATCTGGATCTGTTGACCGCCGACGACGAGCTGGACTTCTTCGTGGTGTCCTCGTCGGTGTCCAGTGTGTTCGGTTCTCCCGGGCAGGCCAACTACGCGACGGCCAACGCGCTGCTCGACGGGCTGGTTGCACGGCGGCGGGCTCTGGGCCTCCCGGCCACCGGGGTGAACTTCGGTCCGTGGGCCGAGGGCGGCATGGCCTCGTCGGAGGCCGCGCGCGCCAATCTCGGCGCCCAGGGTCTCGTTCCGCTCGATCCGGCGGCCGCGCTCAGCGCGCTGGCCGAGGTGATCGCCAACGGCACCGGCCAGGCCACCGTGGTCAAGGCCAACTGGCAGCGCGCCGCGAAGCTGCTGGGGGCCGCGCGGCCGCCGATCCTCGATCTGGTGCTGCCCAGCGCCGCCGGCGAGGCCACCGGTGACAGCGAGTTGCTGCGGCAGCTGCAGGAGATCCCGGTGGCACAGCGCGCCGGTTTCGTCACCGAGTTCCTGCAGCGCGAGGTGCAGAACTTCCTGCGGCTGGCCCAGCCACCGGCCGCCAGCAGCCGGTTCCTGGACCTGGGCACCGATTCCCTGATGGCCATCGAACTGCGCAACCGGCTGCACAGTCAGTTCGGCGGTGCGTTCACCATCAACGCGACCGCGGTCTTCGACTACCCGACCATCGGGGGGCTCGCCGAGTACCTGGTGGCGCAGTTGCCCGACGCCGAACCCGCGGAGCCGGCAGCCGGGGAGCAACCGCCCGCGACGGAGTCCGAATCCCCGGGCTGAGCTGCACCGCACCCCGTCACCGAATGATCAGATCTTCGGGGCGGGGTGCTGCGGTACGGTGACAGACCATGGCGGCCACTACCTCGCGCACCCGCTCGAAATCGCTGATGGCCTTGGCGATCTCGGTGCTGGCCGTGGTGGCGGCCGCAGTTCTCGGTGGGCTGGCGACCAGCAGCGCCGCCCAGGAGTACGGGCGGCTCGAACAACCCGGGTGGGCGCCGCCGTCCTGGGTGTTCGGCCCGACCTGGACGGTGCTCTATCTGTTGATGGCGGTGGCCGCCTGGCTGGTGTGGCGGGCCGGTCCGTCTCCGCAATGCCGGCGCGCGCTGGCGCTCTACGCCGTGCAACTGGTGCTCAATGCCGCGTGGACGCCGTTGTTCTTCGGTCTGGGCTGGCGGGGCGTGGCGTTCTTCGAGCTCAGCGCGCTTTTGCTGGTGCTGATCGGCACCGTGGTGGCGTTCTGGCGGCTCAACCGGATCGCCGGCGCCCTGCTGCTGCCCTACCTGGCCTGGAGCGCATTCGCGTTGTCGCTGAACTTCGCGGTCTGGCAACTCAACACGTGACGACAAGGAGATTCGAGTGAGGAAATCGGTGTTCATCACCGGCGCCGCGACGGGCATCGGCCGGGCGACCGCACTGAACTTCGCGCGGCTGGGCTACTTCGTCGGCGGCTACGACATCGACGAGGACGGACTGCGCACGCTCGAGGAGGAGATCGGCGCCCTCGGCGGCACCGGGTCCGTCGGCCACCTCGACGTCACCGATCCCGACGAGATGTCGGCCCGGATCTCCGAGTTCGTCGCGGCCGCGGGCGGCCGCCTCGACGTCATGATCAACAACGCCGGCCTGCTCAGCGCCGGCGCCTTCGAGGACATCGCGCTGGCGGTGCATCACCGCGACATCGATGTCAACGTCAAGGGAGTGGTCAACGGCCTGTACGCGGCGTTCCCGCACCTCAAGGCCACCCCGGGGGCGACGGTGATCAACCTGGCGTCGGCGTCGGCGATCTACGGCCAGGCCGAGCTGGCGAACTACAGCGCGACCAAGTTCTACGTGCGGGCGATCACCGAGGCGCTGGACATCGAATGGGCCCGCCACGGCATCCGGGTCGTCGACATGTGGCCGCTGTTCGTGAACACCGCGATGACGCAGGGCGTCTCGACCGGTACGACGCAGTCACTGGGCATCCGGCTCAGCGCGCAGGACATCGCCGACGACATCGTCGCCGCGGTGGATGCGCCCCGGCTGCGGCGCCTCCTGCACCAGGTGCACTATCCGGTCGGGCGGCAGGCCAAGGCGCTGGCACTGGTGTCGCGGTTCTCCCCGGGCTGGCTGACCCGGCTGGCCAACAAGCAGTTGGCGCACAAGTAATCTCAGCCGGCGGGAGCCCAGCGCCCAGCCTCCACCGCGGGCGGCAGGGCGGGGTGCAGCGGGACATCGAGCCCGTCGTAGATCCCGGGCCCCTGGTGCGCCAGCCAGCAGATCGCGCCGAGCAGCCGGTTGGCCGCGGTGGTGTTGCCGCCGTCGGCACGGGTGCCGCCGGGAACGTCGGCGCGCACCACGATCGTCAGCTGCGGATCCCCGTCGACGATCACCCGGTGGTCGCCGGCGCCGCCGGTGCCGGCGTCGTCGGGTTGGGGCCAGTCCGGCGCGCAGGTCGGGTGGATACGGGTGATGTGTTCGACGATGACGCGCCGCTGACCGCCCGACCAGCCGATGACCTTGAGGTAGAACGCGCCCTGGGTGCCCGTGTCGAAGCCACCCATCACCGTGTCGACCGGTTCGTCGAGCGGGCGGCGCTCGACCTCTTCGGTGATCTCGTCGATCTCGATGCCCAGACCGCGCCCGATGAGCCGGATGTTGCCGCCCCACACCATCGTCGGGATCGAGGGCAGCAGCATCATCGGGACCGGGTCGTCGGGCCCCATCGGCGCGCCGAAACCGCACAGCACCGTGACCGCATGCGGTTGGTCGTAGGTGGAGTAGTCGAAGATCTCCTGGCAGCGGATGGTGCGGATGCGGGTGCACAGCCCCGCGGCCAGCACCGCCAGGGTGTCGTTGGCCCAGCCGGGGTCGACCCCGCTGACCAGCAGCGCGGCGCCGCCCTGCTCGGCCGCCGCGGTGAGCCGCCGCACCCAGTCCGGCGGCGCCGAGCGCGGGTCGTAGAGCGAGTACAGCGACGGGGTGACGACGTGGGCTCCGGCCCGCAGGCACCGCTCGATGTCGGCGATCGCCTCCTCGGGTCGCACATCGCCGGAGGCCATGTAGGCGACGGCGTCGCAACCGGCGAGCACCGCGTCCACATCGGTGGTGGCCGCGATGCCGGTGTCGGCGTCGAGTCCGGCCAAGGATGCGGCGTCGCGCCCCTGCTTGTCCTGAGACGAGGTGATGACACCGGTCAGCCGCAGCCCGGGAAAGGCGGTCAGGGACCGGATCGACGCTGCCCCCATGTTGCCCGTTCCCCACACCGCGACCCCGAGTGCTGCCTGCATCCGAACACCATAACGAGCCCGACGTGACCATCATCACAAACAGGTAAATCCGCTGATCAAGCGCGCTTTCCAGGGGATTTCGGCACCCCGGCCAACCGATCGGTTGGTTAGCTCGTAGAAATTGTCCGCAGTCGTCTTGCGTTGAAGTTACCAGCCGGTATAGTTAGGGCCAGTTACTGGTGGGTAACTTATTCCGAGTACCCAACCGCAAGTGGCGTTCTCGATGAGGAGGAAACCCGTGAGCCACTACAAGAGCAATGTCCGTGACCAGGTATTCAACCTGTTCGAGGTGTTCGGCGTCGACAAGGTTCTCGGTTCGGGCGCCTATGCCGACTTCGACGTGGAGACCGCGACCGAGATGCTGGGCGAGATGGCCCGCCTCGCCGAGGGCCCGGTCGCCGAGTCCTTCGAAGAGGGCGACCGCACCCCGCCGGTCTTCGACCCCAAGACCCACGCCGTGACACTGCCCGAGGGCTTCAAGAAGTCGATGCGCGCGCTGCTCGACGGCGGCTGGGACAAGGTCGGACTGCTCGAGGAGCTCGGCGGCATGCCGATGCCGAGCTCGCTGCAGTGGGCGCTGATCGAGCACATCCTGGGCGCCAACCCCGCGGCCTACATGTACGCGATGGGCTCGGGAATGGCCGAGATCTTCTACAAGAACGGCACCGACGAGCAGAAGAAGTGGGCCGTGCTGGCCGCCGAGCGCAGCTGGGGCGCCACCATGGTGCTGACCGAGCCCGACGCGGGTTCCGACGTCGGCGCCGGACGCACCAAGGCCGTCCAGCAGCCCGACGGCACCTGGCACATCGACGGCGTGAAGCGCTTCATCACCTCGGCCGACTCCGATGACCTGTTCGAGAACATCATGCACCTGGTGCTGGCCCGCCCCGAGGGCGCCGGCCCGGGCACCAAGGGCCTGTCGCTGTTCTTCGTGCCGAAGTTCCTGTTCGACCCCGAGACCGGCGAGCCCGGCGAGCGCAACGGCGCCTTCGTGACCAACGTCGAACACAAGATGGGCCTGAAGGTTTCGGCCACCTGCGAGCTCTCGCTGGGCCAGCACGGCACCCCGGCGGTGGGCTGGCTGGTCGGCGACGTGCACGACGGCATCGCGCAGATGTTCGACGTCATCGAGCAGGCCCGCATGATGGTGGGCACCAAGGCGATCGCCACCCTGTCCACCGGCTACCTGAACGCCCTGGAGTACGCCAAGAGCCGCGTCCAGGGTGCGGACCTGACCCAGATGACGGACAAGACGGCACCGCGCGTCACCATCACCCACCACCCGGACGTGCGACGTTCGCTGATGACCCAGAAGGCCTACGCCGAGGGTCTGCGGGCGCTGTACCTGTTCACCGCGACGCATCAGGATGCCGAGGTCGCCAAGGCCCTGCACGGCATCGAGCCCGAGCTGGCGGTCAAGGTCAACGACCTGCTGCTGCCGATCGTCAAGGGTGTCGGCTCCGAGCAGGCCTACGCCAAGCTCACCGAGAGCCTGCAGACCTTCGGCGGGTCCGGCTTCCTGCAGGACTACCCGATCGAGCAGTACATCCGCGACGCCAAGATCGACTCGCTCTACGAGGGCACCACGGCCATCCAGGCGCAGGACTTCTTCTTCCGCAAGATCGTCCGCGACAAGGGTGTGGCGCTGGGCCATGTGGCCGGCCAGATCGAGCAGTTCGTCAAGGCCGAGACCGGCAACGGCCGGCTCAAGGCCGAGCGGGCGCTGCTGGCCACCGCACTGGAGGACGTCCAGGGCATGGCCGCCACGCTGACCGGCTACCTGATGGCCGCGCAGGAGGATCAGGCCAGCATCTACAAGGTGGGCCTGGGCTCGGTGCGCTTCCTGATGAGCGTCGGCGACCTGGTGATCGGCTGGCTGCTCGCGCAGCAGGCCGCGGTGGCGATCGAGAAGCTCGACGCCGGCGCCCAGGGTGACGACCGCGCCTTCTACGAGGGCAAGGTCGCGGTGGCGTCGTTCTTCGCGAAGAACTTCCTGCCGCAGCTCACCAGCACCCGGTCCATCCTGGACAATCTCGACAACGAGATCATGGAACTGGACGAGGCGGCCTTCTAGTCCCCCTCAACCGCTCGACCAGGACGCCCCCGGACTCTTCCCGGGGGCGTCTTGCGTTGGGCGGCGCCGGATCGGGGGGCATGAGGGCGGGTTCGGGAGGACAGTGGGCGCGTCTTTCTTCATGGTGCGCGGCCGGCTTTCATCCCTTGCACGGCTCTTGGATGGTCACTCCCGAACCCGTCTGCATTCGATGCTACGCCTGTGACGACGCTCACACCAGGGTCGATTTCAGCCGTTCGACCTGCACTGGAGCAGCAGCGCCCGGGTCCGGGCGCGACCTTCGGCGGAAGCGTCGAACGGTGCGCCGACGAACTCGTCCACCCCGGCGCCGCGCACTTCGGCTAGGCGGTCACGCACCGTGGCCTCGTCGCCGATGATCGCGGCGTCCTCCGGCCCGGCATAACCCTCGCGGTCGAGCATGGCCCGATACGACGGCAGCGTTCCGTACATCGCGAACTGTTCGGCCGCCTGCCTGCGCGCCCCGTCGACGTCGTCGGTGACGGACACCGGGAGCGCCGCGACGACCCGCACCGCACTCTCGGGGCGGCCCGCGTCTGCCGCCGCCTGCCGCAGGGTCGGGCTGACGTGGCCGCCCAGGGTCTGCGGGCCGGTCATCCAGGTGCACGTGCCGGCGGTGCGGCGGCCCGCCAGCCGCAGCAGCTGCGGACCCAGCGCGGCGATGTAGACGTCGGGGCGCGGAGCGCCCGGGATCATCAGCGCCCCGCGGGTGGTGACGGTCTGGCCCACCGCATCGGCCGGCTCGCCCGCCAGCAGCGGCAGCAGGCCGTCGAGGTATTCGCCCAGCCGGCGCACCGGCTTGTCCCAGGGGATGCCCCACATGCCCTCGGTGACCGCGGCGTGGGTCATCCCGAGGCCCAGCACGAACCGGCCCCCGGAGACCAGGCTGACCGTCAGCGCCCGTTGCGCCATCTGCATCGGGTGCTGGTTCTGGATCGGCACCACACCGCTGGCGGCCTCGATGCCGTCGACCTCGCGCAGCGCGACCGCCAGGACGGTGAGCAGGTCGGGCTCGTAGGGCAGCTGGCTCATCCAGACCCGGCCGAAACCCTCGTCGCGCAGTTGGGTGAGGTAGTCCACCGTGGCGTCGATCGGAGACCCCGCGCCGAGGCCGGACAGCTGACCGAACATGCTGATCTGCATGCCCTGGACTCTAGACCCGCAAAGGAAAACCCCGTGCTGCCGTCGGGTCGGGGGGTCAGACGGCAGCACGGAGCTATCCCATGTATCGGCGGCTTCCGGCGGCGCGTTACACGGCTGCCGAAAGAATTTCGCTACGCCTCCAGGATGGCGGTGACGCCCTGGCCACCGGCGGCGCAGACCGAGATCAGACCGCGCACCGGCTGGCCTGTTTCGGCCTTCTTCTCGGCCAGCTGCTTGGCCATCTGGGCCAGGATGCGCCCGCCGGTCGCGGCGAACGGATGCCCGGCGGCCAGCGACGACCCGTTGACGTTGAGCTTGGAGCGGTCGATGGAGCCCAGCGCCGCATCGAGGCCGAGCCGCTCCTTGCAGTACTCCTCGGACTCCCAGGCGGCCAGGGTCGCGAGGACCACCGACGCGAACGCCTCGTGGATCTCGTAGAAGTCGAAGTCCTGCAGTGTCAGCCCGTTGCGGGCCAGCAGCCGCGGAACGGCGTAGGTCGGGGCCATCAGCAGCCCGTCGCGGCCGTTGACGTAGTCCACCGCGGCGGTCTGCCCGTCGACGAAGTAGGCCAGCACCGGGATCGACCGCTCGGCGGCCCACTCCTCGGAGGCCAGCAGCGCCGCCGACGCGCCGTCGGTCAGCGGGGTGGAGTTGCCGGCCGTCATGGTCGCGTCGCCGTTGCGCACCCCGAACACCGGTTTGAGCTTGGCCAGCTTCTCCGCCGAGGAGTCCGCACGCATGTTGTTGTCGCGGTAGAGGCCGAGGAACGGCGTGACCAGGTCGTCGAAGAAGCCGCGATCGTAGGCGGCGGCCATGTTGCGGTGGCTGGCCGCGGCGAGCTCGTCCTGGTCGACCCGCTTGACGCCCATCTCCTTGGCGGTGATGGCGGCGTGCTCACCCATCGACATACCGGTGCGCGGTTCGCTGTTGACCGGGATCTCCACCCCGACCGAGGCGGGCAGCTTGCCCGCCAGCTTGAGCCGGTCGAGGTTGGAGTCGGCCCGGCGCAGCCCCAGCAGCACCCGGCGCAGGTTGTCCCCGAACGCGATCGGCGGGTCCGACGCGGTGTCCACGCCACCGGCGGCGGCCGCCTCGTAGCGGCCCATTGCGATGCCGTCGGCCGCGGCGATGGCGGCCTGCAACCCGGTGCCGCAGGCCTGCTGCAGGTCGAACGCCGGCGTGTAGGAGGACAGCGAGCTGCCCAGCACGCACTCGCGCATCAGGTTGAAGTCCCGGCTGTGTTTGAGCACCGCGCCGCCGATCACGGCGTCGAGCTTGGCGCCCTCGAGGTCGAAGCGCTCGGCCAGACCGTCGAGCACCGCGGTGAACATGTCCTGGTTGGACGCGTGCGCGTAGGCGCCGTCGGCACGCGCGAACGGAATCCGGTTACCTCCGAGGATGGCCACTCGGCGGGTCATCTTGCTGTCAGCCACGTCTGCCTCCCGGCGTCGCGAGGATCAATGAGGTGTCGAGGGTCATACTACCCACCGTTCTTACTCTGGAGTAAGTTCGTGATCGACACGACAGTCGGGTACCCAACACCCAGCCGTGACCAACGCGGCACGAAAGACCGTGCACCTCGACTCCTGCGAAAGGCAGCGCTGTGGCTTCCGATCTCCTGTCCCAAGTCGTCAACTCCGGCCCGGGTTCCTTCCTGGCCCGCCAGCTCGGCATCCCCCAGCCCGAACCGCTGCGCCGCTACCGGCCCGGCCAGGAACCACTGCCCGGCTCCCTGCTGATCGGCGGTGACGGTCGCGTCGCCGAGCCGATGCGCGCCGCGCTGGCCGACGACTACGACACCGTCGGCGCCAACCTCGGCGGCCGCTGGGCCGACTCGTTCGGCGGCCTGGTGTTCGACGCCACCGCCATCACCGAGCCCGCCGGCCTGACCTCGCTCTACGAGTTCTTCACCCCGGTGCTGCGCAACCTGGGGCACAACGGCCGCGTCGTGGTGGTCGGCACCACCCCCGAGGAGACCGAGTCGGTCGCCGAACGCACCGCCCAGCGCGCGCTCGAGGGGTTCACCCGGTCCCTGGGCAAGGAGCTGCGGCACGGATCGACCGTCGCCCTGGTCTATCTGTCCGCCACCGCCAAACCCGCCGCCACCGGTCTGGAATCGACCCTGCGCTTCCTGCTGAGCGCCAAGTCGGCCTACGTCGACGGTCAGGTGTTCCACGTCGGCTCGGCGGACTCGACGCCGCCGGCGGACTGGGACCGGCCGCTGGACGGCAAGGTCGCCCTCGTCACCGGTGCGGCACGCGGCATCGGGGAGACGATCGCCGAGACCTTCGCGCGCGACGGGGCCACCGTGGTCGCCGTCGATATGGAGAATGCGGCCGACGCGCTGGCCGAACTCGCCACCAAGATCGGTGGCACGGCGCTGACCCTCGACGTGACCGCCGCCGACGCGGTGGACCGCATCACCGAGCACATCGGCCGCCACCACGGCGGCAAGCTCGACATCCTGGTCAACAACGCCGGTATCACCCGCGACAAGTTGCTGGCCAACATGGACGAGGCGCGCTGGAACAGCGTGCTGGCGGTCAACCTGCTGGCCCCGATGCGGCTGGCCGAGGGGCTGGTCGGCAACGGGACCATCGGGGTGGGCGGCCGGATCGTCGGGCTGTCGTCGATGGCCGGCATCGCCGGCAACCGCGGGCAGACCAACTACGCCGCCACCAAGGCCGGCATGATCGGGCTGACCGATGCGCTGGCCCCGGTGTATGCCGAGAAGGGCATCACCGTCAACGCGGTGGCACCCGGGTTCATCGAGACCAAGATGACCGAGGCGATCCCGCTGGCCACCCGCGAGGTCGGCCGGCGGCTGAACTCGCTGTTCCAGGGCGGCCAGCCGGTGGATGTCGCCGAGACCATCGCCTATTTCGCCAGCCCGGCCTCCAACGCCGTCACCGGCAACACGATCCGGGTGTGCGGCCAGGCCATGCTGGGGGCGTGAGGGGACATGAGTGAAGCTTGCGAACGAATCGACGGACATGAGTGAAGCTTGCGAACGAATCGAGGGACATGAGTGAGGGAAACCAGCCCTCCGGGCTGAAGAATCTGCTCTGGGCCGCCGCCGGCGCGCTGCCGTTCGTGCCGCGCGGCGACAGCCTGCCCGACCGCACGCTGACCGTGACAGATCTGTCCATCGACCCGGTCCACGTCGCGGACTACGCGCACGTGACCGGCCTGAGATTCAACGACACGGTGCCGCTGACGTATCCGTTCGCGCTGACCTTCCCGACGGTGATGTCACTGGTGACCAGCTTCGACTTCCCTTTCGCGGCAATGGGTTCGGTGCATCTGGAGAACCACATCACCCAATACCGGCCGATCTCGGTCACCGACACCGTCGATGTGGCGGTGCACGCCGAGAACCTGCGTGAACACCGCAAGGGGTTGCTCGTCGACATCGTCACCGACGTCAAGGTCGGCAACGACACCGTCTGGCACCAGGTGACCACCTTTCTGCACCAGCAGCGGACGAGCCTGTCCGACGAGCCGAAGCCGCCGCCGGAGAAGCAGCCCAAGCTGGGGCCCCCGAATGCGGTGCTGCGGGTCACCCCGGGCGAGATCCGCCACTACGCGTCGGTCGGCGGCGATCACAACCCGATCCACACCAACCCGGTGGCCGCCAAACTGTTCGGGTTCCCGACGGTGATCGCACACGGAATGTTCAGTGCCGCCGCCGTGCTGGCCAACATCGAGGGACAGCTGCCGGATGCGGTGTCGTATTCGGTGCGGTTCGCCAAACCGGTGGTGCTGCCCGCGCAGGCGGGCCTCTACGTCGAACGGGATTCCGCAGGATGGGACGTGACCCTGCGGCACCTGAAGAAGGGCTATCCGCACCTGACCGGCAAGGTCACCCCGGTCACCTAGTCGCGGCGTCGGCCTCCGAGGGCGCCACGGCGCCGTCGGACGGGGCGCCCTTGAGGCCCCGCCAGAACAGATTGATCATCAGTTCGGCGGCCTCGTCGACGTCGGCGTCTCCGCTGCTGACCCGGGAGGCCACCGCCTCGCCCGCGCCGACGAGCGCGACGGCCATCATGTCGAAGTCGGTGTCGGGGCCGGGAAACCGGGTTCCGGTGCGCAGCAGACGGCCGACCAGGTCGATGATGCGCTCCCGGCCCTCCCGCACGGTGTGCGCGAACCGCTGGGAGCTGGTCGCCTGGGTGTAGAGCACCATCCAGGACGCCCGGTGCTCGTCGATGTAGCGCAGGAACGCCAGCACCGCGTGGCGCAGCAGCTCCTTGGGAGGTTCGCCGAAGTCGATCTTGTCGCGCACCTCGTCGACGAACCGGCGCAACTCCCGGTCCAGGCAGGCACCGAACAGTTCCTCTTTGGAGCCGTAGTACAGGTAGAGCATCGGCTTGCTGATCTGCGCCTCGGCGGCGATCGCGTCCATCGAGGTCTCGTGGTAGCCGTTCACCGAGAAGATCTGCACCGCGGCATCGAGCATCTGCTGCTCACGCACCGCACGCGGCAACCGCTTGGTTCCACCTGCCATGCCTGAGCCTCCCTGAGCGGGCCTTTCTGTCCGAAAGGCGACGTACTCGCTACTCCAGGGTAAGCATCAGCCGACGGATCAGCCGCCACACTGCGCTGACGGGCCCTTCATCGCCGCCACCCGGTGCACGGAGGCGTCGACGTTGGGCAGCGTCAACTCGCCCGCCGCAACCGCCGCCTCCAGGCGGTCCAGCACCGCGGGCACCTCGCCGCTGCTCACCCACAGCGCCACGTCGGCGCCGGCCTGCAGTCCGCGCAGCACCGCGTCGGGAACCCCGAACCGGTCACTGACCGCACGCATCCCGGACAGGTCGTCGGTGAACACCGGACCGTTGAACGGCGCTCCGCCGTAGTCACCCGAGCGCAGCAGCGCATAAGCGGCCGGGCTCAGGCTGGCCGGCTCACTGCCGGTGAGCCCGGGGACCTGCATGTGGCCCACCATCACGCCCACCGGGGCCTGCGCCGTCAGCGTGCGGTAGGGGACCAGATCGTCGGTGAGCAGCTGATCCAGCGGTGGCGTGACCACTGCGCCGGTGTGCGAATCCCCGGAGGCGCGGCCGTGGCCGGGGAAGTGTTTGAGCACCGGCAGCACGCCCGCGTCGCGCAGCCCCTGGGCGTAGGCGCCCGCGAAATCGGTGACCACGGCGGGGTCCGCCCCGAACGACCGGTCCCCGATCACCGTGCCGTCGGCTGCGCCGGTGACATCGACGACCGGCGCGAAGTCGATGGTGATCCCGAGGTTGCGCATCTGCCGGCCGCGTTCGGCGGCGATCTGGCGGACCTGTTCGGGGCTGCTGGTGCGAGCCAGCGTGCGGGGCGAGGGCTGGGAACCGATCACCCCGGACAGCCGCGACACCCGGCCGCCTTCCTCGTCCACGCTGACCGCCAGCGGCAGCGGACCCGCACCGGCGGCGATGTCGGCCAGTGAGCCGTCGGAGAGCATCGACAGATCGGTCCAGCTGCCGATCATGATTCCGCCGACGTGATGGGTGTCGGCCACGGCGCGCGCGTCGGCGGCGCCGCTCACCCCGACCATCAGCAGCTGGGCGAGCTTGTCCCGCGTCGTCAGGGATGCCACGACGGCGTTCGGGTCACCGCAGGCCGGCGCCGCGGGTACCGGCGCGGCCGGCGGCGGGGCGACGACCGCGGGCAGCGGACCGGCCGCCATCGACAGTGTGGACGTCGGCCCGGCAGCGGGCTGCTCGTCGGCCGATGTGCAGCTCACCAGCAGCAACGATGCCGCCAGCACCCCGGTGAGAGCCTTCGGCATCGTCGTAGGCATGACCATAGGCCCGACAGTAGCGGGTGGGTACAGCGCGGATCTACGCCCACGCGCATCGTGCTAGTTTGGCGGCCATGGATCGGTTTCTCGTGCCCGCGGCGGCCAGCATCGTCGTCGGACTGCTGCTGGGCGCGGCTGCCGTGTTCGGGGTGACGCTGATGGTGCAGCAGGACACCAAGCCTCCGCTGCAAGCGGGCGATCCGGCGTCTTCTGTGCTCAACAGGGTCGAGTACGGCGACCGAAGCTGACTCGCAGATAGCGACGGTCACGCCGCTGCGGCGGCGCTGGCTGGTCGTCGTCGGCGCGGCGGCTCTGACCCTGACCTTCGCCCAGTCACCCGGTCAGATCTCCCCCGACACCAAGCTGGACCTCACAGCCAACCCGCTGCGCTTCCTGACCCGCGCCTTCGATCTGTGGAACAGCGACCTGCCGTTCGGGCAGGCCCAGAACCAGGCCTACGGATACCTGTTCCCGCACGGCACCTTCTTTCTGCTCGGGGATCTGCTCAGCGTGCCCGGCTGGGTCACCCAGCGGCTGTGGTGGGCGCTGGTGCTCACCGTCGGGTTCTGGGGCGTGCTGCGGGTGGCCGAGGCGCTGCGCATCGGCACCCCGACATCCCGGGTGATCGGTGCGTTGGCCTTCGCCTTGTCGCCGCGGGTGCTCACCACACTCGGGGCGATCTCGTCGGAGACCTGGCCGATGATGCTGGCACCGTGGGTGCTGCTGCCGATGATCCTGGCGCTGAATGGACGGGCTGGGGAACGTCTGCAGGGGGCAGACCCCCGGATCCGGCTGCTGGCGGCCCGGTCGGCGCTGGCCATCGCGCTGATGGGGGCGATCAACGCGGTCGCGACGCTGTCGGCGTGCCTGTGCGCGGTCGTCTGGCTGGTCTGTCACCGGCCCAACCGGGTGTGGTGGCGGTTCACCGGGTGGTGGCTGTTGTGCACGGCGCTGGCGGTGACGTGGTGGGTGGTGGCACTGCTGCATCTGGGCCGGATCAGCCCACCGTTCCTGGACTTCATCGAGTCCTCCGGCGTCACCACCCAGTGGATGTCGCTGACCGAGATGCTGCGCGGCACCGGGGCCTGGACGCCGTACGTGGCCCCCGACGCCACCGCGGGTGCGCCACTGGTCACCGGATCACTGGCGGTATTGGCGACGACGCTGGTCGCCGCCGCGGGGCTGGCCGGCCTGACGCTGCGCTCGATGCCGGCCCGGGGGCGGCTGATCACGATGCTGCTGGTCGGGGTCGTGCTGCTGGCCGCCGGCTATTCGGGCGGGCTGGGCTCCCCGATCGCGCTGCAGGTGCAGGCCTTCCTCGACGCCGACGGCACGCCGCTGCGCAATCTGCACAAACTGGAGCCGTTGTTGCGGTTACCGCTGGCGCTGGGGCTGGCCCACCTGATGGGGCGCATCCCGCTGCCGGGCAGTGCGCCACGCCCGGTGTGGCGGGCGGCGTTCGCACACCCGGAGAACGACAAGCGGGTCGCGGTCGGGGTGGTGGTGCTGGCCGCCGTGGCGGCGGCGACCTCGCTGGCCTGGACGACCCGGCTGACGCCACCGGGAGCGTTCGACGCCATCCCGCAGTACTGGCACGACGCGGCGGCCTGGCTCGACGAACACAATGCGGGTGACTCGGGGATCGCGGGCCGGGTGCTGGTCGCCCCGGGGGCACCGTTCGCGACCCAGGTGTGGGGCAACAGCCACGACGAACCGCTCCAGGTGCTCGGGGAGAGCCCGTGGGGTGTGCGGGACTCGATACCGCTCACCCCGCCGGAGACGATCCGCGCCCTGGACTCCGTGCAGCGGCTCTTCGCTGCGGGCCGCCCGTCCGCCGGCCTCGCCGACACGCTTGCCCGCCAGGGCATCTCCTATGTCGTGGTGCGCAACGACCTGGATCCGGACACGTCGCGTTCGGCGCGGCCGATCCTGGTGCACCAGGCCGTCGACGGCTCTCCCGGGCTGACGAAGGTGGCCGAGTTCGGTGAGCCTGTCGGCCCGGGAACGCTCGAGGGGTTTGTCGCCGACAGCGGGTTGCGGCCGCGTTACCCCGCCGTGGAGATCTACCGGGTGCAGGCCGGCGACGGCGAGATGCATTCGGCGGCAGCGCCCTACCTCGTCGACGCTGATGCGATGGCGCGGGTGGACGGCGCGCCGGAGTCACTGCTGCGCCTCGACGAACGCCGACGCCTGTCCGGTCAGCCGCCGCTGGGCCCGATGCTGCTGACCCAGGACGCGCTGGCGGCCGGCCTGCCCGCCCCGCTGGTCACGGTCACCGACACCCCACTGGCCCGCGAAACCGACTACGGCAGGGTCGACGACCACTCGTCGGCGGTGCGCACCCCCGACGATCCGCGCAACACGTTCAACCGGGTGCCCGACTATCCCTCCGACGGCGCCGAGGTGGTCTACGGCCGATGGGACGGCGGCCGCATCACCGTCTCCAGTGCGGCTTCGGATTCCACTGCGCTACCCAACGTTTCACCGGCCTCGTCGCCGGCAGCGGCCATCGACGCCGACGCCTCGACCAGTTGGGTCTCCA
>JAXHTL010000309.1:0-3917 GCA_034190095.1 Actinomycetota bacterium | reverse complement strand
AGGGCGGCGGCGGTTTCGGTGCCCTGCTTGATCGCCCGCTTGGCGTCCAGCTCCGCTGCGACATCCGCGCCACCGATCACATGGGTGCTGACCCCGCGGGCGCGCAACCCGTCGGCGAGATCGCGCACCGACTCCTGACCGGCGCAGACCACCACGTTGTCGACGGCGAGCACTCGCCGGTCGGTGCGCTCGGGCCCGAAGCTGATATGCAGACCGACGTCGTCGATGCGTTCGTAGTTCACTCCGCTGATCTGGTGAACACCCTTGGCGCGCAACGAGGCCCGATGAACCCAGCCGGTGGTCTTGCCCAGCCCGCGGCCTTGAGGGCCCTTGCTTCGCTGCAGGAGATAGACCTCCCGGGCCGGCGGCGCCGGCAGCGGAGTCGTCACCGCACCCCGCGAGTGCGGTGCCTCGTCGGGGTTCAACACGCCCCACTCGGCCCGCCACTCCTTGAGGTTCAGGGTCGGGGAGTGCTCGGTGGTGAGGAATTCGCTGACGTCGAAACCGACTCCGCCGGCTCCCATCACCGCCACCGACGGGCCGATCGGCGCTCCGGTGATCGCCTCGGCATAGGTGAGCACCATCGGATGGTCGATGCCCGGGATGTCGGGAATCCGCGGCGCGACCCCGGTGGCCAGCACCACGTGGTCGAAACCGGTGAGTGTCTCGACCGCGGCGCGCACGCTCAGCCGGACGTCGACCCCGTGCTTGTCGAGCATCCGGGTGAAGTAGCGGATGGTGTGGCTGAACTCCTCTTTCCCGGGAATCCTTCGGGCCAGGTCGAACTGGCCGCCGATGGTGGGCTGCGCTTCGAACAGTGTGACGTGGTGTCCGCGGCCGGCGGCGGTGACCGCGGCGGCCAGCCCCGCCGGGCCGGCGCCCACCACCGCGACGCGCCGGGCCCGCCGGGTCGGCCCCAGCATCAGCGTGGTCTCGTGGCCGGCTCTCGGATTGAGCAGGCACGACACCGTCTTGTGGGAGAACACGTGGTCCAGGCAGGCCTGGTTGCAGGAGATGCAGGTGTTGATCTCGTCGGCCGCGCCTGCGGCCGCCTTGCGCACCCAGTCCGGGTCGGCCAGCAGCGGGCGGGCCATCGAGATCAGGCTGGCGCCGGTGTCGGCGAGGATCTGCTCGGCCGCCTCGGGCATGTTGATCCGGTTCGAGGCGACCACCGGGACGGTGACGTGGCGGGCGAGCGCGTGGGTGATGTCGACGAACGCGCTGTTGGGCACCGAGGTCACGATCGTCGGCACCCGTGCTTCGTGCCAGCCGATCCCGGTGTTGATCAGCGTAGCCCCGGCAGCCTCGACTTCGGTTGCCAGCGCGACGATCTCATCCCAGGTCTGGCCGTCGGAGACGAAGTCGGCCATCGACAGCCGATAGCAGATGATGAAGTCCGGACCCACCGCCGCGCGGGTGCGGCGGACGATCTCCACGGGCAGGCGGCGGCGGTTCTCCGGCGTGCCGCCCCAGGCGTCGCGGCGCTTGTTGGTGCGCGGCGCCAGGAACTGGTTGAGCAGATATCCCTCGCTACCCATGATTTCGACGCCGTCGTAGCCGGCCTCGCGGGCCAGCACGGCGCTGCGGGCGAAGTCGTCGATCGTGCGCCGCACGCCCCGTCCGGACAGCCGGCGCGGCCGAAACGGTGTGGTGGGGGCCTTGATCGACGACGCGCTGGCCGAGAAGGGATGGAACGCATAGCGTCCGGCATGCAGGATCTGCAGCAGGATCTTGGCGCCGGGGTCGGCTTCGGCGCCGGTCCCGGCGGTGTGCACGGCCGCGGTGATCCGGCGGTGCCGGCGTGCGTCGGATGCCGACGTCATCTGCGCGGCGAACGGCAGCAGCCATCCGGTGCGGTTGGGGGCGTAGCCGCCGGTGATGATCAGGCCGGCGCCGCCACGGGCGCGTTCGGCGAAATACTCGGCAAGCCTGCCGATATCGCGGGCGCGGTCTTCCAGGCCGGTGTGCATGGACCCCATCACCACGCGGTTGCGCAGGGTGGTGAAACCCAGGTCCAGCGGTGCGAGCAGGTGCGGATACGGGTCTGTCACGGCGTGTCCTCCAATGCGGTGGCTACCTCGTCGAGCCAGGCGACGGTGCTCTGCTCGGTGGTGATTCCGCCGCGCAACACCAGGTACTGGCGCAACTCGGGGCCGGTCAGCGCGTGGGGGTCGGGGAACTGGCGTTTCTCGAAGCCCCGGTAAATGTCGAGGAGCTCGGCGCGTTCGGCGCGCAGCGAGACCACCTGCTCGCGCACCGCGTCCAGATCGTCCGGGCCGCCGTGGCCGGCGCCGCGGATCTTGACCGCGAGGTCGCGGGTGCGGTTGTCGGCCACCGGCCCGCGCTGCCCTTTCCCGGCCGGCGGCGCGGCGATCCAGCGCGCCAGTTCGGCGCGCCCGGCGTCGGCGACCGAATAGACCTTCTTGTCGGGACGGCCGCGCTGGGCGACCTCGGTGACGTGCACCCAGCCGTTGTCCTCCATGGTGCGCAGCGTGCGATAGATCTGCTGGTGGGTCGCGGCCCAGAAATAGCCGATCGAGCGGTCGAAGCGGCGCGCCAGCTCGTAGCCCGAGCCGGTCTGTTCGCAGAGCGACACCAGGATCGCGTGCGGAAGCGCCACCGGTGCAGCGTAGGCCGCGCCGAGGTCCCTATGCAACTAGTTGCACTGCGCGTAGATGCATAGCGGCGTGGTACTAGGCGCGGGGTATGTGCGATGTCTAGTATCTGTAACCACGCGCCACCCCTACCGTGGGTTTCGCGTGCAGTTAGGGCACACTGAGACACCCGTCCAACAACCGGCATGGATACTTGCTCCAGACTGGTCGGGACACCAGCAAAGCCCTGCCTAGACAGCAGCCCACTGGACAGGTAGTTCGAGAGGACTTGAGGAGACCTTCCGTGACGTACACGATTGCCGAGCCCTGCGTCGACGTCAAAGACAAGGCGTGCATCGAGGAATGCCCCGTCGACTGCATCTACGAGGGTGCTCGGATGCTGTACATCCACCCGGACGAGTGCGTCGACTGCGGCGCCTGCGAGCCGGTGTGTCCCGTCGAGGCCATCTACTACGAGGACGACGTTCCGGACCAGTGGAGCGGCTACACCCAGATCAACGCGGACTTCTTCGCCGAGCTCGGGTCGCCCGGCGGCGCGTCGAAGGTCGGTCAGACCGACAACGACCCGCAGGTCGTCAAGGACATGCCGCCGCAGGGTGAGGACTGAGAGCCACGGCTCCGTCGGCATTGCCCGCCGAACGCTCTGATCCGGGCCGCCGGCCGCTGAGGTCGGCGGGGCTGCCGGTGTTCCCGTGGGACACCCTCGCCGAGGTCACCGCGGCCGCGCGCGCCCATCCCGACGGCATCGTCGACCTGTCGGTCGGAACCCCGGTCGACGAGGTGGCGCCGGTCATCCGGGAGGCGCTGGCCGCGGCCGGCGCAGCACCCGGATATCCGACCACCGCGGGTACCGAGACGTTGCGCGAGGCGATGGTCGCCGCGCTGCACCGGCGTTACGGGATCACCGGGCTGACGCCGACGACGGTGCTGCCGGTGATCGGCACCAAGGAACTGATCGCGTGGCTGCCCACACTGCTCGGCCTGGGTTCCGCGGACACCGTCGTGGTGCCCGAGTTGGCGTACCCCACCTACGAGGTCGGGGCCCTGTTGGCCGGCGCGACGGTGCTGCGGGCCGACTCGCTGACCCAACTGGGCCCGAGTGCGCCACCGCTGGTGTACCTGAACTCGCCCAGCAACCCGACCGGGCGGGTGCTCGGTGTCGAGCACCTGCGCAAGGTCGTCGGCTGGGCGCGGGAACGCGGCGCGCTGGTCGCCTCCGACGAGTGCTACCTGGGGTTGGGCTGGGATGACTCGCGCCCGATGTCGGTGTTGCATCCGGAGGTCTGCGACGGCGACCACACG
>JAXHTL010000308.1:0-3932 GCA_034190095.1 Actinomycetota bacterium | reverse complement strand
CCCGGCGATGGCCTCGCGGCCCTCCCAGCGCGCTCCGGCAATCGTGCGGCCCGACCCGTCGAGCTCTTCCCAGACCGCGTCTTCCCAGAACAGTTCACCCATGCCCAGACGGCGCTTTTCGTCGGCCCACTGCATGTAGTGAGCCTTGACGGCCCGTACCGCACTTTCGGACTCCAGGCGGTAGAGCCGATCCAGGACGCCTTGGAACTCGCTTGCGTCGATGGAAACACTCCCTTGTCACTCATCACCGCACCCGACCGGAGAACGCCCGTTGACGTGCGTGGACCCGATGTTCCACCGCCAACCAGCCGTCGAGCACGGCGCACTTCGAGCCGCTACCACGCGATCGTCGTTGAAGACGGGTACGAGCTGGTTGATCCAATAATATTTAGTTAAGCCACCTCTGCAACTCGAAGCGCGGTTGCCGCCGGCACCAGCCGGATGTGGGGCTGTCTGGACGTCGAAAAACTTTCCCCCCGAACACTGTTCGGGGGGAAGTGACGCGCACTACACGGCGAGGCGGTGCGCCTCACCCAACGACCGTGCTCAACCCTTCAGGCGCTCGGTGAGGAACTGCACCACCCGCTTGCGGGCTTCGTAGGCGGGCTGACCGTCGACCTCACGCACCTCGGCGGTGAGCACCGAATGCGCCATCCGCCCGAACCCGTGCTCGTTGCCCTTGTTCGAGTCGATCTCGATCACCTCGAACGCGTCGCCCAACCGGTTCTTCAGCGTCGCGAAGCGCTCACCGGGAACCAACGGGTCCGCGGTGAAACGCAGCCCCATCACGCACAGGTTCTCGGTAGCCGCGCGCTGCTCGACGACCTTCATCTCGGCCTCCGACACCCCCGGGTCACGGCGTTGACGCGGAGTCAGCGGCAGCGGCACCGACGGCTGGCTCATCACCGGCGCCAGCACGCTGTCGTCGACTGCCGCCGCGAGCGCGAACCCGCCGGTGAAGCATTGCCCGATCACGCCCACACCCTTGCCGGGCGTGCGCTCGTTCAGGTCACGGGCCAGCGCCCGCAGATAGTGCGCGACCGGCCGGTCGGCGTTGGTGGCGAAGGCGGCGAATTCCTTGGCCACGCAGCCCTTCAGCAGCACGGGCACCGCGCCGGGAGACATCGCGGGCGCCTCGGGCGTGCCGAACAGCGACGGTGCGGCAACGGTGAAGCCGTTGTCCACCAGATGGTTCCCCAAAGCCAGCACACCTGGGTGTAACCCCGGCATCTCCGGGATCAGCACCACACCGGGCCCGCTGCCCTTGCGATACACGTCGTAGGTCAGCCCCGCAGCGGTGAAGGGCGCAGCCTCCCAGCCGGTCAGGTCGGATTCCGGTGCAGCCTGGTCGGCGGCATTCGGGTCGGGAGCGGTCATGGCGTCTCTCCGTCCGTCGTCGCGACCGCAGCGGTGCGCTACGTCGCGGCCAAAGGTGACTGGGATTGCGTCGCAGCAGCCAGCGTACGGTACTCATCGGTACCTCCGGCCCCGGTCACCGCGAGCTGGGCCGGTCCCGTCGGCCCGCCCACCTGCGCGGTCCACACCGGCTCGGCGGGCCGGCCGTCACGTTCCCCGCCCTGGTAGACCACCCAGCTGACGCCGTCGACCTCCTCGACGCCGGTGGGCACCAGGTCGGGGCCGAAGGTGGCGACCAGCCGATCCTCGTCGGCGTTGCTCTGGGTGAGGCTCATGTACACCCCGGTGGGGGTCAGATAGCCCACCGTCGAGGCGACCGCACGCACCTGCTGCCCGGTTGCCGGATCGGTCCGCCCGCCGTCGATGCCCTTGCGGCTGCCCGAGTTGGACTGCCACCCCTCGGGCAGCCGCGGCAGCCGGATGGGGATGTCCAAGGCGTCGGCGTCGGCCTGCAGCGCCGCCGGCGCGTCGTAGTCGGGGGCGGGCCCCCGGCCGGGCCCGGTCGGGGCGAAGGAACACATGCCCAACAGGCCCGCCAACACCACACAGGCCAGCACCAGCGGCGCCATCGACCAGAACATGTCCCGGCCGTCCTGCAGCAGTCGGGACTTCTGCGGGCGCGGCGCCGGCCCTGCGTAGCCGGCGTCCGCGCCGTCGGAACCTGCGGGTTCGGATCGGCGAGCGGGCTGCCCGCCGACCTGCGGACCCGGCTCGGGCGGCGTCGTCATGCCAGCAAGTATCCCAGCTCCCGCACGCCGACCCGCTAATGGGACAATCTGCCCATGACAACGCCCTCGCGCCGGGAGGCCCCGGACCGCAACCTCGCCCTCGAACTCGTCCGGGTGACCGAGGCAGGAGCCATGGCAGCCGGCCGCTGGGTCGGCCGCGGCGACAAGGAAGGCGGCGACGGCGCCGCCGTCGATGCGATGCGCGAGCTGGTCAACTCGGTGTCGATGCGCGGCGTCGTGGTGATCGGCGAGGGCGAGAAGGACAACGCGCCGATGCTCTACAACGGCGAGGAGGTCGGCAACGGCGACGGCCCCGAGTGCGACTTCGCCGTCGACCCGATCGACGGCACCACCCTGATGAGCAAGGGCATGCCCAACGCGATCTCGGTGCTGGCCGTCGCCGAGCGCGGCGCGATGTTCGACCCGTCGGCGGTGTTCTACATGAACAAGATCGCCGCCGGGCCCGACGTCGCCGACTTCATCGACATCACCTCGCCGATCGCGGCCAACGTCCAGCGCATCGCCAAGGTGCGCAAGGCCTCGGTGTCCGACATCACCGTGTGCATCCTGGACCGGCCCCGCCACGAGCGGCTGATCGCCGACGTGCGGGCCGCCGGCGCCCGTATCCGCCTGATCTCCGACGGAGACGTCGCCGGCGCGATCGCGGCGTGCCGGCCGGATTCGGGCACCGACATGCTCGCCGGCATCGGCGGCACCCCCGAGGGCATCATCACCGCCGCGGCGATCCGCTGCATGGGCGGCGAGATCCAGGCCACGCTGGCCCCCACCGACGACGAGGAGCGCCAGCGCGCCATCGACCGGGGCCACGACATCGACCAGGTCCTGACCACCCGGGACCTGGTGTCGGGCGAGAACGTGTTCTTCTGCGCCACCGGCGTCACCGACGGCGACCTGCTCAACGGTGTCCGCTTCTTCGGTGGCGGTTGTACGACACAGTCGATCGTGATGCGATCGAAGTCCGGCACCGTCCGGATGATCGAGGCCTACCACCGGCTGGCCAAACTCAACGAGTACTCCGCAGTCGATTTCACCGGCGACAAGACCGCCGCCTATCCGCTGCCCTAGACCCGCCCCAGTCACCGACCCCCCCACCACCCCACACCGAACCGAACAGGGAGCCCATGACCGACAGCGCCGTCGACAACTACCGGATCGAGCACGACACCATGGGCGAGGTGCGGGTGCCCAAGGACGCCTTGTGGCGCGCGCAGACCCAGCGGGCGGTGGAGAACTTCCCGATCTCCTTCCGGCCGCTGGAACGCACCCAGATCCGGGCGCTGGGCCTGCTCAAGGGGGCCTGTGCGCAGGTCAACAAGGACCTGGGCCTGCTGGCCCCGGAGAAGGCCGACGCGATCATCGCCGCCGCGGCCGAGATCGCCGACGGCAGCCACGACGACCAGTTCCCCATCGACGTGTTCCAGACCGGTTCGGGAACCAGCTCCAACATGAACACCAACGAGGTCATCGCGAGCATTGCCGCCAGCTTCGATCCTCCTGTGACGGTGCACCCGAACGACGACGTCAACATGTCGCAGAGCTCCAACGACACCTTCCCGACCGCCACCCACATCGCGGCGACCGAAGCGGCTGTGCGTCACCTCATCCCGGCCCTGGAGACGCTGCACGAGTCGCTGACCGCCAAGGCCGGCCAGTGGCACACCGCGGTGAAGTCGGGCCGCACCCACCTGATGGACGCGGTGCCGGTGACGCTGGGCCAGGAGTTCGGCGGATACGCCCGCCAGATCCAGGCCGGTATCGAGCGGGTGC
>JAXHTL010000307.1:0-3971 GCA_034190095.1 Actinomycetota bacterium | reverse complement strand
GCATGGTGCACCAGCGCAGCGACAGCGCCGAGCACCACCGGCTGAAGGCGACCTCGTTGGGAAAGGCGATCGGCTCGATGACGTCGATCACGGTGCGCTGGACCAGCCAGTGCGGATGCTGTTCGGCCTCGCCGGCATCGACGAGGTTCTCCGCGCCCACCTCCTGCAGGTAGCGGGCCACCGAGTCCAGCCGTAGCTCGAGGTCGGCGCCGATGTCGCCGGTGGCCACCCGCCAGGCGGTGCGGTAGACGTAGCCGGTCTGCGGCGGAGGGCTCAGCCGGTGGTCGACGCCTCGGGTGGACATGAAGCGCAGCCTACGGTCCAGCCTGCGCGGTGCCGGCAATGAGGTGGCGGTGTGCTTGCTGGAAACCGTCGAATCCCGCGACAACCGACGAGAGCACGTTTTCGTGGCCGGCTCTCGGGTAGCGCTGTCATGACTGGAGCACACCGGTCCCGCAGACATTGATCACCCAGGAGGTATTTGATCATGGTCAATTCTTCGACCACCGGGCGTCTTGCCACGACGCGCACACCCGTGCAGGTGACGACACTCGTGTTCGCAGTGGTGTTCCTGCTTGTGGGCATCGCCGGCTTCATCCCCGGCGTGACGACCAACTACGGCGACATGTCCTTCGCCGGGCACCACCCGCCCAGCGCGATGTTGTTCGGCGTGTTCGCGGTGTCCGTGTTGCACAACATCGTGCATCTCTTGTTCGGAATCGCCGGGCTCGCTCTGGCGCGTAGCTTCAACGCCGCCCGGAGCTACCTGATCGGCGGCGGCGTGATCTACGCCGTGCTGTGGCTCTACGGACTGTTCGTCGATGTGGACAGTGCCGCCAACTTCGTGCCGTTGAACACGGCCGACAACTGGCTGCACCTGGTGCTGGCGGTCGCGATGATCGGGCTGGGCGTGGTGTTCGGCCGGAGGTCCGCCACTGCTGGTCCCACGGGTGAGCGCACGTAGCGGTTCGTCGAGCGCTACCCCAGCAGCGTGGCCGGCGGTCGCGGGTCAAGGCCCGCGACCGTCGGCGTTGCTGCCGGAGGCAGTTGCCGGGATTCCGTCCGACGGCCGCCGTTTGGCCCCTGAGCCGACGGGTATGGGCGGGGCCATGACTTCTTTGTGGCTGGCCGATCGAGTGGAGCGGTCGGTGCCGCCGAAGCCGGTACCGGACGGTGCTGGTAAGGCCGATGTCGTCGTGGTCGGTGCCGGTCTCACCGGGCTCATCACCGCGGTCCTGCTTGCCCGCGCCGGCAGGGACGTTCTCGTCCTCGAGGCGCTGACCGTCGGCGCCGGCGCGACGGGCAACACCACCGCGAAGATCAGCCTGTTGCAGCACACCAAGGTGTCCAAGATCGTCGCCAAGCACGGTGCGGAGGTCGGGCGCCAGTACGTCGAGGGCAACCGCGAGGGCATGGAGTGGTTGCTGGGCCACTGTGCTGAGCACGGTTTGTCGGTACAGCGCGAGGACGCGTGGACCTATGCCCAGTCGGCCGGCGGGGTGTCCTCGGCGCGCACGGAATTCGACGCCTGCCGGGCGGCTGGACTCGACGTCGACTGGGTCGACGAGGCCGAGGTGCCGTTCCCGTTTCATGGCGGGGTGCGGTTGGCTGACCAGGCGCAGTTCGATCCAATGCCGTTGCTGGACAGCCTGATCGTCGAACTCGAGGAACACGGCGGTCGTCTGGTGCAGGGCGTGCGGGTGCAGAAGGCGACCGGTCGCGGCGGCGGGTTGTCGCTCCACGTGCGCAGCGTTGCCGGCGACGAGTTCGACGTCTCGGCCGGGCAGTGCGTGCTGGCCACCGGTATTCCGGTCCTGGACCGTGGCGGCTTCTTCGCGCGTCTGAAGCCCCAACGGTCGTACTGCCTGGCCTACCAGGTGCCGGGAAACATCACCCGGGGGATGTACATCTCGGCCGATTCGCCGACCCGTTCGCTGCGCTACGCGCCCACCCCCGACGGTGACCGGTTGATCGCCGGCGGGGCAGGACATCCGGTGGGCCAACACAAGGGTCCTGCTGCGTCGGTGCGGGAACTCGACTCGTGGGTCACGATGCACTTTCCGGGGGCAGTCCAGACACACTTCTGGTCTGCCCAGGACTACAGCCCCGTCGACGAGTTGCCCTATGTCGGTCCGATCCTGCCCGGCAACGACCGGATCTTCGTCGCCACCGGTTTCGACAAATGGGGTATGACCAACGGGCCCGCCGCCGCCCTGGCATTGGCCAGCCGTATCCTCGGCGGCCGGATGGACTGGGCGCGGGCGTTCGCGAGCTGGAGCCCCCATGAGCTGTCGGGGATTCCGAAGGCCCTGCAGATCAACGCCGAGGTCGGCTTGTCCATGGCGCGCGGCTGGATCGCACCGATGGCCAGGGCGGGCGACCGGGACCCGGGTGACGGTGGCGTGGTGAGCGGTCCGCCGTGGAACTTGCAGGCCCGCAGCATCGTCGACGGCGTCGAGTCCCGGGTGTCGCCGGTGTGCCCACACCTGGGAGGGATCGTGAACTGGAACGATGCCGACCAATCCTGGGATTGCCCGTTACACGGTTCCCGGTTCGCCCCCGACGGGTCGATCCTCGAAGGGCCTGCGACACGGGGTCTCACCACGGTGCAGTAGGCCTGTCACCGCGATGCGCTTGCACCCCGACTGAACGAGACCTCATGGGGAACGCGATCGGTCCGATCGACGAGCTACTCCGAGCCCCTTTCGTGCAACTGTCGGGCCATGCGCTGCCCGGTGGCCCTACCGTGGCTTTCGTGCCGGGCTAGTGTCACCGGGCGAACCGGCATCCGGTCGACGCGGCCACAGGCGGTACCCAGCCGAATCGGCCATGCTGGCCGGCAGCGTGTGCAGAAGGGAGGTCCCGCCAGCATGGAAGCGAAGCTGCTGCTCGTCCTGGTCGCCGCGGTCCTGCTGTCCGCGGTCGCCCGCCGGTACAACCTGTCCTCGCCGTTGGTGCTGGTGGTGGCTGGATTGGCGGCGAGCCTGCTGCCGCATTCACCCAAGATCGACCTGGAACCCGACCTCGTCCTGTTCGTCGTGCTCCCGCCGCTGCTGTGGTCGGCCGGCCTGGAGAGTTCCTATGTCGCGCTGCGGAAGAACATCAGGCCGGTGGCGATGCTGGCTGTCGGACTGCCGATGGCCACCACGTTCGCTGTGGCGTTCGTCGCCTACCACACGGTTCCCGAGGTCACGTTCGCCTCGGCGTTGGTGTTGGGGGCCATCGTCGCCCCGCCCGATGCGGTGTCGGCCACCGCGATCGGCCGCAAGCTGGGGTTGCCGCGCCGCACGATGACGCTGCTGGGCGGTGAGAGCCTGCTCAACGACGCCACCGCGTTGACCGCCTACAAGGTGTCGCTGGCCGCCGCCATCGGCCTGGCCGCCAGCTGGGGCACCGCGTTCGTGACGTTCGTGCTGGCCGCCGTCGGGGGAGTCGTCGTCGGTCTGGTGTCGGGGACGTTGATCGTCTACGTCCGCTCGCGGCTGGCGGACCCACTGGTGGAAAGCGCGATCGGGCTGATCGCGCCGTTCGTGATCTACCTGCTGGCCGAACAGATCCGCGGATCCGGCGTGCTGGCCGTCGTGGTCGCCGCGCTGATCCTGGGCCATCGGTCCACTCGGGCCAGCTATGCGACCCGGTTGCAGGACGATGCGGTGTGGCGAGCACTCCAGCTGGTGCTGGAGGCCTTCGCGTTCTTCCTGATCGGGCTGCAGCTGCCCAGCGTGCTCACCGAGATCCAGGGAATGCCGGCCACGGTGATGATCGGGTTCTCGCTCGCGGTGCTCGGTACGGTGATCGCGGTCCGGATCGGGTGGGTCTTCGCGTTCTCCTACCTTCCGCGGCTGCTGCCTTGGCGCCGCGGTCCGGCACCGCCGGCCGCCGAGGTGTTCGTCGTGGCGTGGGCGGGCATGCGCGGGGTGGTGTCCCTGGCGGCGGCCTTCGCGCTGCCGGCCACCACGCTCAGCGGTGCC
>JAXHTL010000306.1:0-4023 GCA_034190095.1 Actinomycetota bacterium | reverse complement strand
GCTAGCCGGCGCTGTCCCGGGGCGGTTCCTGCTGGTCGCCGAGTCCGTCCAGCAGGCCTTTGCGCTGTTGTTCGGACGCGGCGCGGCGGCGGTGCTCCTCGCTGGCCAGTTGCAGAGCGGTGCGCTCGGCCACCACCCGGGCCCAGTGGTAGGTCAGCAGGATCACCGCGATCCAGGCGATGATCAGCCCGAACCCGGGCCCGGGGTAGGAGCCCACCGCGGTCTGGCGTGACCACACCGCCAGCAGACCCAGGAACGACGCCACCGTGGAACCGGCCAGCGCGATCCAGGCCAGGGCCCATCGGCGGGTCACCAGCGCCAGGATCGAGAACCCGACGCCGAAGACCAGCACGATCCAGGTGAACACCCGGGAGGGCAGTGCGATCCCGCTGTCGGTGGCGACGTCGGAGCCGACCAGCACGTCGAAGCCGCGCGCCGCGCCGGTGTGCGGCAACACGAAGGTCACCAGCAGCGCGAACACCAGGATCGCCAGCACCAGGGCACGCGAGCCGGGGTTGATCTCGCGAGCGATGCGCTGTTCGACGGCATCGAGGTCGCCCTGATAGGCGTCCAGACCGCGGGAGTGCTCGCCGTCACCGGGTTTGTCGCTCATCGGGTGCACCCTACGGTCGGGGCCGGTGTGGCGGGCACCCCGATCGACGGCATGCCGAGCCCGACACCGGTGCGCGGCGTTCGTCCGGCCGCATGGGCGTCCCCGGCCCGGGTGCGACGGTGGTCGAGCAGTCGCGCATCGGCGATGAGATGGTGGGGGGCCGCACCGGTCACCGTGGTGACGACCACGTCGCCGGGACGGATCGTCTCGCCTGTCGGACCCGGATCGAAATGCACCAGCCGGCCGTCGCGGGCCCGGCCCGACATCCGCGCGGTCGCCGCGTCCTTGCGTCCTTCACCGGTGGCCACCAGCAGTTCGACGGTGCGCCCGATCACCGCGGTGTTCTCCTCGAGAGAAATCCGCTCCTGCAGTTCGATGAGGCGTTGATAGCGCTCGGAGACAACGGCTTTGGGTACCTGGTCGGCCAGGTCGGCGGCGGGGGTGCCCGGCCGCTTGGAGTACTGGAAGGTGAAGGCGCTGGCGAACCGCGCGGCCTCGACGACGTCGAGGGTGGCCTGGAAGTCGTCCTCCGTCTCGCCGGGGAATCCGACGATCAGATCGGTGGTGATCGCGGCGTGCGGAATGGCGGCGCGGACCCGTTCGATGATGCCGAGATAGCGCTCGGCCCGGTAGGAGCGACGCATCGCACGCAGGATCCGGTCGGAGCCCGACTGCAGCGGCATGTGCAGGGTCGGGCACACGTTGGGGGTGTCGGCCATCGCCTCGATGACGTCGTCGGTGAACTCGGCGGGATGCGGGGAGGTGAATCGCACCCGTTCCAGCCCCTCGATGCGTCCGCACGCGCGCAGCAGTTTGGCGAACGCCCCGCGATCGCGGGGCTGATCCCGGTCGGCGAACGAGACGCCGTAGGCGTTGACGTTCTGACCGAGCAACGTGATCTCCAGCACGCCCTGGTCGACCAGCGCCGAGACCTCGGCGAGCACGTCACCGGGGCGGCGGTCCACCTCCTTGCCGCGCAGCGCGGGCACGATGCAGAACGTACAGGTGTTGTTGCACCCGACCGAAATCGAAACCCATGCGGCGTAAGACGATTCGCGACTCGCCGGCAGCGCGGAGGGAAATTCCTGCAGCGACTCGGCGATCTCGACCTGGGCGACACGGTTGTGCCGGGCACGTTCGAGCAGGGCCGGCAGTGAGCCGATGTTGTGGGTGCCGAACACGACATCGACCCAGGGAGCCTTGCGCAGCACCGCGTCCCGGTCCTTCTGGGCCAGGCAGCCGCCGACGGCGATCTGCATACCCGGATCCGTCTGTTTGCGCGGTGCCAGGTGGCTCAGGTTCCCGTACAACTTGTTGTCCGCGTTCTCCCGCACCGCACAGGTGTTGAACACCACGACGTCGGCGTCCGTGCCGTCGTCGGCGCGCCGGTAACCTGCCGCTTCGAGCAGGCCCGCAAGCCGTTCGGAATCGTGCACGTTCATCTGACAGCCGTAGGTCCTGACCTGGAAGGTGCGCGCGGCGGCGCGTCCGGGGCCGGCCCCGTTCGCCTGCTGCGTCACCGTGGATGTCACGGACCCCATCCTACGGACGGGACCCACCCACCTTTACGCCCGGCGTGACCGCGGTGATCTGCGCGGATTGCACACTTCCCGGCAAGCCGGGCTTCACCTGGGTAAGGTCAGCACGCATGGAGAGCTCCCCTGACGTGCCGATGATCTCGATGAAGGAGGTCAACAAGCACTTCGGCGAACTCCACGTCCTGCAGGACATCAACCTCGACGTCGGCAGAGGTCAGGTGGTGGTGGTCCTGGGACCGTCGGGTTCGGGCAAGTCGACGCTGTGCCGGACGATCAACCGCCTCGAGACCATCGACTCGGGAACCATCACCATCGACGGACAGGTGCTGCCCGAGGAGGGGCGCAGGCTGGCCCAGCTGCGTTCCGACGTGGGCATGGTGTTCCAGTCGTTCAATCTGTTCGCGCACAAGACGATTCTGGAGAACGTGACGCTCGCTCCGATGAAGGTGCGCAAGCTCTCCAAGTCGGAGGCGCGAGAGAAGGCGATGGGCCTGCTCGAACGGGTGGGCGTGGCCAACCAGGCCCACAAGTACCCCGCGCAGCTGTCCGGGGGCCAGCAGCAGCGGGTGGCGATCGCCCGGTCGTTGGCGATGAACCCCAAGGTGATGCTGTTCGACGAGCCGACCAGCGCGCTCGACCCGGAGATGATCAACGAGGTGCTGGCCGTCATGGCGTCGCTGGCCGGTGAGGGTATGACGATGGTGGTGGTCACCCACGAGATGGGTTTCGCCCGTCGGGCAGCCAACCGGGTTGTGTTCATGTCCGACGGTGCCATCGTCGAAGACGCCGAACCTGTGCAATTCTTCGAGAACCCGCAATCGGAACGAGCCAAGGACTTCCTCGGCAAGATCCTCCACCACTGACCTGACCATCCGCAGATGTCCCGCGAAAGGAAAAACACCGTCATGATCCCGACATCGCTGTCCAAGCGCGTCATCGGTGCTGTCGCTCTCGCCGCCGCCCTCCCCTTCGCCGCCACCGCGTGCGGCGGGGACAGTGGCGGTGGCGGCGGTGACGGCGACACCATCGTGATCGGCACCAAGTTCGACCAGCCCGGCCTGGGTATGCGCAATCCCGACGGCACCATGAGCGGCTTCGACGTCGACGTGGCCACCTACGTCGCCGGCGAGTTGGGCTACACCCCGGAGCAGATCGAGTGGAAGGAAGCGCCGTCGGCACAGCGCGAGACGCTGATCCAGAACGGCCAGGTCGACTTCATCGCGGCCACCTACTCGATCACCGACTCGCGCAAGGAGCGGGTGGACTTCGCCGGTCCGTACCTGATCACCGGGCAGAGCCTGCTGGTGCGCGCGGACAGCAACGACATCAACGGCCCGGCCGATCTGGAGAACAACAAGATCCTGTGCTCGGTGTCGGGTTCGACGCCGGCGCAGAAGATCAAGGACGAGTTCGCCGGGGTGCAGCTGCAGCAGTTCGACACCTACTCGGCGTGTATCGAGGCACTCAAGAACGGCGCCGTCGACGCGGTGACCACCGACGAGACCATCCTGGCCGGGTACGCCGCACAGGACCCGGGCGTCTTCAAGATCGTCGGTGACCAGTTCTCCGAGGAGCGTTACGGAATCGGCCTGGAGAAGGGCAACACCGAGCTCTGCACCCAGATCACCGACGCGCTGACCAAGATGGAGAACGAGGGCGCCTGGACGACGGCCTGGGACGAGAACCTCGGTCCGGCCGGACTGCCGGCCCCGACTCCGCCTACCCCGGACGCCTGCTGAGAACGAACGGGCAGCAGCGACGCGTCCGGAGCCGAGTAGTCGACGACAGCAGATAGGGACCGCCGCCCGTGGAGATATTCAGCGAGTATCGCGACCAGATCTTCGAGGCGTTCTGGACGACGATTCAGCTGAC
>JAXHTL010000305.1:0-4070 GCA_034190095.1 Actinomycetota bacterium | reverse complement strand
CGCTGTGGGGTTCCACAGCGGCGAGCTGGCCGCCCAACAGCACGCCGGGGTGCAGGCCCAGGCCGCCCGGCTGGCCCGGATGGTCGGCCCCGGCGAACTCCGGGCCGGAGTCGCCGCGTTCCTCGCCGAGGCCACCTTCGCCGCGATCACCGCCCGTGACCGGGCCGGTCGGCTGTGGACCTCACCGCTGCTCGGCCCGCCCGGGTTCCTGCACGCCGACGACCACCACACCCTGCGGATCGGCACCGTCCTGCCCGGCGCCGACCCACTGCACTCGTTGCCTGCCGGGCAACCCGCCGGTGTGATCGCCATCGACTTCGCCACCCGGCGCCGGGTCCGGATCAACGGCCTGCTCACCGCCTCCGACGCTGCCGGGTTGAGCGTCGAGGTCGACCAGGCCTACGGCAACTGCCCGCAGTACATCCACCAGCGAGTTCAGAAACCACACGACCCGGCCCGCATACCGCGGTACCGCGGAGAGTCGCTGCGCGACAACGATGTACGCGTGATCGAGTCGGCGGACACCTTCTTCCTCGGCACCACCCACCCCGACTCCGGCAACGACGCATCGCACCGCGGCGGGCCGCCCGGCTTCGTGCGCGTCACCGGTGAGGGCCTGTGGTGGCCGGACTATCCGGGCAACAACATGTTCAACAGCTTCGGCAACCTCGCCGTCGACCCCACCGCGGCGCTGCTGTTCGTCGACTTCGGGACGGGCAGCACGCTGCAACTGTCCGGCACCGCCGCCGTCGACTGGAATGCCCCCGACGACGGCTCAACCGGACGCCGTGTGCAGTTCACCACCCGCCACGTCGTCGCCACCCGCATACCCGGCCTCGCAGAAGCCGGGCACGCTGTCCACCAACCGATCCCCGAGGACACGCCATGACCGACCGACGCCCGCCCGTGCCACCCTTCGACCTGGACAGCGCGACACAGAAGGTCCAGGCAGCCGAAGACGCTTGGAACACCCGCGATCCCCACCACGTCAGCCTCGCGTACACACCCGACTCGGTGTGGCGCAACCGCGACCAGTTCCTCACCGGACGCGCGGCCATCGTCGAGTTCCTCACCGCCAAATGGGAACGCGAACTCGACTACGTGCTGCGCAAGAGCCTGTGGGGGTTCCGGGAGAACCGGATGGCGGTGCGCTTCCAGTACGAGTGGCACGACGCTGCCGGCCAGTGGTACCGCAGCTACGGAAACGAGCTCTGGGAGTTCGACGACAACGGCCTGATGCGCCGTCGCGAAGCCGGCATCAACGACGTCAGCATCGCCGAAGCCGACCGCCGCTATTTCGGCCCCCGGCCGCAGGGCGAGCGGGGGCCGGGGCATGACATCGCGCTGCAGTAGCCAGAAGCGGGCTGTCGATCACGCCGTCATGGCGCGGCGCCGTCTGCCAGCACTTCCGTGCCTACTCCGAGTGTTTCGTAGGTCGATCTGGCGCGCGCATCTCTGGTGACCAGGACGGCACCATGCTCACGGGCTGCCAGTGCGACGAGTCCGTCGTAGGTCGCGCCTCCGGCAATGCCCTTGCGGGCGAACTCGCGATGGGCGGCGCGCGCGGCCCGTACGCCGAGTTGAAGGGGAACGGCGAAGTTCTCGTCGATCAGTGCCACCGCATCGGCGGGGTGGACGCGAGCATCGCCGGGCAGACGCGTCAATACCGAGTAGGTTTCGGCCAATGCGTGCCCGCAGAGCCCAAGAGTTCGGCCCTTCGCCCACGTGGCGACCATGGCGTGGTGCGGATGGGACGCGACGAGCAGTGGCACCGCGACGCTCGTGTCGACGGCTGCGAGCGGCACCGGTTTCAGCGCCGTCCCGCGTCGATGAGGGCGAACATCATCTCGTCGGTGACGACTGTGTCAGCCCGGGCGACCAGGCGCCCGTCGTCGTCCCGCTCGAGTCGTGCGGTTCGCCCGCCCGGGACGATCTGCAGCCCACCGCCATATGCAGAGATATCGACCGTCGAACCAGGGGCCAGCCCCAACGCGTCACGTAGTTGCTTGGGCAGAACGACCCGACCACCGGAATCGATGACAGCCTTCATGGGAACAGGATACCAGCGAGATCCCATTGCGAACTCTGCCCAACACATCGCGAAGGACACGCCGGCATGAGCAGGACTGTCGGGCATGCCGAAGAAGCACCTCCGCCCTCAGCGACGAGCTCTCAGACAACCTGGACGACGACTGGGGGCCGACCGAGCACGGCCGCACTGTCAGTGCGGTGATGGCGGCAACGGCCACAGCGATGTGCCGGGTCAGCCCACGATGTTCAGGCGGCGTGCCAGGTCCGGTCCCCCGACGTCCCGGAGAAAGTCCGGGTCCCCGCAGACGACGAGTTCGTCGCGGGCGCGGGACAACCCGACGTAGAGGCGTTCGCGGGAGCGCTCGAACTCTGCCTGCTCGTTGACGACGAGTACCACGGCGCGCCGCTCGAGACCCTTGAAACCGAGCACGTGCCCGTAGAACACCTGCTCGGTGTCCCAGAAGCTGTCCCAGTACGCGGTGTTGCCGGCGGCCTGGCGCTCCTTCTGTTCGGGGTGACGGGAGCCGGTGGTCAGCAGCGCGACGTCCTCCGGGCGCCAGCCGTCCTCCAGCAGCCGTTCGACCTCGTCGTCGCCGGCGTCCATCGCGTCGCCGGCCGAGCAGGCGACGTAGCGCACCGCCGGGCCCTCCCCGCCGAGGAACCGCATCGGGTGGTCGACCAGCGGCTGGAACGCGTTGGCGATCTGGCGGGTGTTGCGCAGGTTGTGGTCGAGGATCAGTGGGACCAGCGGCACCGGCGGTGAGCCGAACCGGTTGAACACCCGCTGCCCTTCGTCGGTGAACACGTAGATGCCGCCGGTTTCGTCGTCCTTGAGCGCGCCCAGCAGCGGGTCCCACCAGGCGTCGGCGAAGTCCTGCGCTTCGTCGACGACGATCGCGTCGAACCGGTGGCCGGGCTCGAGTTGTGCTGCCAGGTCGGCCATCTGGGCGGGCAGGTCGCGTTCCCAGAACTGGACGGTCGCCTCGGTGCGCAGCGATTCGTCGGGGCCCTCCGGTGCGCCCCAGGCCTTTCCGAGGTCGTGGAACTCCCCGACGTAGGCGGGCTGCTGGCGACGGTTCCAGGTGGCGGTGATGCGTTCCAGATACGACGCCAGGCCGTGGGAGTAGCAGACCAGCGCGACCCGCTTGCCGTCGCGGGTGAGGCGGCGGGCCTGCTCCATCGCCAGGAAGGTCTTGCCGCTGCCGGCTCCGCCGCGGATCTCGACGCGGTTCAGCAGCCGCACCGCGTCGAGGATGACCGATTGGTGTTCGGTCAGCACGTCGGCGGCGTCCTCGTTCTCCAGGGCCCGGGCCACCACGCTGCGCTGCGGCAGGCCGCGGCCGCTGAGCGCTTCGCCGAGTTCGCCGACGCCCTCGCGGGTCAGCAGCGGCCGGTCGAGCTCCTGGCCGAGCAGGATCTGGCGCAGCTTGGCCACCATCTCGGGCAGGTCGGTGCGGTCGATGATCTTCCAGCGGGGGCATTCGGGCAGCGCGAACCCCTCGGGCAGGTCGGTGTTGGGCAGCACGACGACGTGGTCCCAGCGCAGCCGGCCCTGGGTCCAGTCCGGGTCGCTCTCGACGAAGCTGCGCAGCGCGTAGCAGGCCTCGCGGGCCTGCCGCACCGGGTCTGCCTTGTGCTCGTGCCCGCGTCGTTTGACCCACCAGGTCTGCCCGTCGTGCCAGACCTCACCGCCTTTGACCTCGATGCAGACGATGCCCGCGCCCTCGATGGCGACGAAGAAGTCGACCTCGTGGTCTTTGAGATGGTCGGTGACCCGCTTGCCGGGGATGACCAGATCGTTGGGCTCGAGCTGGTCGATCAGCAGCTGGTAGACCCGCCGCTCGGCGCCGTTGGCCAGCCGTGGTGTCTCGGTCACGGTGATGGTCATGCTGACGTCCCCCTTCGTCTGGCCGATGGTAGCGGCCGGCATCGACACTGCTGGCATCACTGCCACTGCAGCCACGGCGGCGAAACGGGCGCGCCCCCGCCGCTAGCGCAGCCTCAACGCCGGAGCCAACGCGCGTAGGGTGCCAACCGTG
>JAXHTL010000304.1:0-4077 GCA_034190095.1 Actinomycetota bacterium | reverse complement strand
TCCAGGTCACCCGCGTCGATGCGCTCGGCGTAGGTGTACACGAGGTTCTCGATCTCGCGGGCGGCGTCGCTCACGGCGGTAGACAACCAGCGAAAAAGTGTCATGTCAACGTTTTGGGCCGGGCGGTGCAGCGCTAGCCTCGCACGATGACTTCCGAATGGTCGGTGAACCGACTCGGCGACATGACCGGCACGCGGGTGATCGTCACCGGCGCCACCAACGGCGTCGGGCTGGCGACCGCGACGGCGCTGGCCAGAGCCGGTGCCCACGTGATCCTGGCGGTGCGCAACCTCGAGCTGGGGGCGCAGCGGGCCGCCGCGATGGGTGGGGACACGGAGGTGGTCAAGCTCGACCTCGCCGACCAGGCGTCGGTGCGGGCCTTTCCCGGCCTGGTCGACGGCGAGGTGGACATCCTGGTCAACAACGCCGGTCTGGTCGCCCAGCATCGCAGCGACACCGTCGACGGTTTCGAGATGACGCTGGGAACCAACTTTCTCGGCCCGTTCGCGCTGACCAACCTGCTGTTCAGCCGGGTCCGGTCGAAGATCGTCAACGTCGGGTCCGACGCCCACAAACGCGCGTCGATAGCCTTCGACGATCCGCACCTACGCACCCGCAAGTGGTCGGCGTTCCCGGCATACGCCCGCTCGAAGCTCGCGGTGATGCTGTGGGGACTCGAACTCGACCGGCGGCTGCGGGAATCCGGGTCGCCGGTGAGCACGTACCTGACCCATCCGGGCTGGGTGGCGTCGAACCTCGCGAATGTGTCCGACACCCCGATCATGTCGGCGTTCAACTCGGTGGCCACCGCGGCGGCCAACCGGATCGGCAACGACATCGACGCCGGCGCCGCGCCCACGCTGTACTGCCTCACCGAGCCCATCCCGCCGGGCAGCTACGTCGGCATCGACGGGCCGTTCGGGTTCAAGGGCGGTCCGACGCTCAGCGGCCGCACCGCGAACGCGTGTGACTACGCCGACGCGCGGCGGCTGTGGGAGTTCGCCGAGCGCGAGACCGACACCGCGCTGGCGCTCTAAACCTTGACGATCGCCGGCGGGTGCCAGACCCCGTCGAGGATCTCGCGCCGCGGTGCATACAGGCGCATCGTCACGCCGAGGGTCCCCAACGGTGCGGGTAGCCAGTTCGACTCCTTGTCGGGGCCGGGGTTGGCGTGCTGCAGCAACAGGTCCAAGGACCCGTCGGGGTTGTAGGTCAGGTCGTCGCGGTCGCCGAGGGCGAACCGGTCCAGCTCGTTGGCGCTCGGAAAACCCTCTTCGTCGTACATGGTCACCGACCAGAACGCGTCGACCGGCGGCAGCGCGTCGGCGTCGAAATGCAGTACGTAGTCGTTGTCGCCGGTCAGCGGCGCTCCGTCGCTGTCGGCCAGCAGGATCGGGTACACGGCGTCCTCGGGCGGGTTGGCTCCCAGCCCGATCAGGGTGATGACGGCGCGCCGCAGATAGGCGTTGCCGTAGACGCCCATGCCCTCATTCAGCGTCATCCAGCCGTTGGTGATCGTGCCCATCCTCGGTGTGGCGGCCGGCAGTGCTGCCAGAGCGTCCTGCCTGCCCGCCTCGATCTCGGCGAGCTCGTCGGCCGAGAATCGCGCTGCGTCAAAGGGTTTGCCTTCCTCGATGCCGAGGTTGGCCAGCCGGGCGAGGATCGAGAAGTCGGTCGGATGTGGCGGGTTGACCGCCAGCAGGTCAGCGGCGTATCGGAGGAAGTCCGTGGCCGGCATCTCGTTGACGATGCGCATCGGCTCGGTGGTGCTGTCGTAGCTGTCATCTCTGGTGAACGGCGTCTCGACGGTTGGCGTGAGCAGGTATCCGTCCTGCACGGCGTGCACCGCCGGATAGTCCGACGGGCCGTTGGTCTGGGTGCGGCCGATGATCCACACATAGGGGGTGGGGGCGGTGATGACCTCGACATCGGGCGGCAGCGGCCCGGTGTGGCCGGGCCCGACGATGAGGTATTCCTGCGCGCCGGTGCCCGAGGTGCGTTTGCCGGGGTTGGCGAACACGTCGGTCCACATGTCCAGCATCGGCAGCATGAAGTAGCGGTCTGCGGTGTCCGGGACCGTCATCGTGACCGGCCCTTCGGTGAGGTCCAGCCAGGCCGAGGAGTACAGCGTGTCGAAATTGGGCCGCACCACCGCTCGGAAGGTGGCGTCGGGGTAGGCGCGGATGTGGTTGAACACATTGGGTGGCGCGGACATCGAGGTTGCCCCGTTGAGGGACTGTAGTCGCGTGACGTCCATCGTCACCAGCGGATAGAAGTACAGGAACGCCTCATGGCTCAGCGTCCGCAGATCGGCCGACAGCGTGCTCACGGTCACCCTCCTTGCTTGGGGTGTCGGGGAGAGCCGACCTTACCGGCTGTCGGTGTCTGGGGCGGTGACCAAACGCGGTGCCGTTAGATTCGGTGCATGACGGCCACGGTGTGGAATTTCGACGCCTCCGACAGTGAGTTGCAGCTGCAGACCGGTGTCACCGGCCGCGCGGCAGCGATGGGGCACCGGCTGACCATCGCGGTCAACGACTGGCAGGCGGTGTTGCACTGGGGGCACGGGCAGCCCACCGAATTGGAGCTGACGGTGCAGGTGGACTCGCTGGAGGTGGTGCACGGCGAAGGCGGGGTGAAGGGGCTGTCGGGTCCGGAGAAGACGCTGGCCCGCTCGAACGCCCTCGGGGTGCTGAAGGCCGGCAAGTTCCCCGAGATCTGCTTCCGATCCGCCGACATCGCGGCCACCGATACCGGTTACCGGATTGCCGGGACGCTGGAGATCTGCGGCACCGCGCGCCCGCACGCGGTCGACCTGCAGGTGACCGATGCCGGTGAGCAGTGGCACCTGTCCGCTCGGACCGAGGTTCGGCACTCCGATTTCGGGCTCAAGCCGTACTCGATGTTCCTCGGCGCGATGAAGGTCGCCGACGCGGTGAGCGTGTCGTTCAGCGCGCGGCGAGACAGGGACGACCGCTGATGCCCGGTAGCCGGGGGTGACCGCCGCGGCGAGCTTCTCGGTCTACCTGGCCGCCGGGTTGGTCGCCGGGCTGCTCTCCGGCCTGTTCGGTCTCGGTGGCGGGTTGACCATCGTGCCGGCTCTGGCCGTGGCGCTGCCCCTTCAGGGCGTGGCCACCGAACACGTCATGCATCTGGCCATCGGCAGCTCACTGGCGGTGATGTTCCTGACGGCGCTGTACACGAGCGTGTTGCGGTATCGCCACGGGGACCTCGACCTTCGGCTGTTCTGGGGCATGCTGGCGCCGGTGGTGCTGGGGACCGCGGTCGGCGCGGCTCTCGGCGGGCGGCTGCCGGGGTGGGCCCTGAGGGCGTGCTTCATCGGTTTCGTGGGGTTCATGATCGCTCGCGCCCTGCACCGTCACCTCACCACGGCCCGGCGGGCGCAGTCGGGCGATGGACCGCTTGGCACGGCGGCGATGCCGTCGGGCGCCAGTCGGTGGGTCTCGGGCTCGGCGACCGGCTTGACCGGTGCGCTGCTCGGCGCCGGAGCGGCCATCATCACGGTGCCCTACCTTCAGGCCGCGGGGTACCGGATCCAGACCGCCTCGGGGATCGCGGCGGCGCTGTCGGCCGTGATCGGGTTGGGGGCCGGCGTCGGCTACGTCCTGGGCGGGCTGGATGCGCCCGGACTGCCCAGCGCCGCGCTCGGATACCTGTACCTGCCGGCCTTCGTCGGAATGGCGGCAGGTGCGCTGCTGGGCTCCCCGCTGGGCATCCGCATCTCGCACCGGTTGGCCGAAGCGACCCAGTTCCGGCTGTTTCTCGGCTACCTCGTCGTCGTCCTGGCAGCGATGGTCTGGCCGCATTGACGACCGGGTCGATGCGTTTGCCGAGCTAACAGCCTGGCAGCGGGCTTCGGCAGGGGCGGTGGCCGTGGCCGGCAAAATCGGTTGCCGCATAGTTGCTAGCAAACATAATGACACTTCGGTTCCTGCGCTGTTGCGATCGCAAACGTGTGCTAGCGTCCGGTCCGAGCATGCCGTTGTGGCGGGCTACCTCAACGACTATTGCTGGAAGTGGCAACCGACGGTGTCTTCATTTGTCTCCGATGAGCAG
>JAXHTL010000303.1:0-4083 GCA_034190095.1 Actinomycetota bacterium | reverse complement strand
GCCGAGGCTACCGGCCGACGGCCGTCGACGGCGGGCTAGCCTGGGGCCGGGACTCACGAGGAGGTGGCCACCATGGCCGGGCAGGGTTCGGCAGCTCAGCGCCTGCTGATCAGCAACGTCAGAATCTTCGACGGGCTCTCCGACCATCTGGTGGACGGCCACGTGCTGATCGAGGGCCGCACCATCACCGCGGTCGAGGCCTCGCCGATCTCCGCGACCGACACCGACGTCGTCATCGACGGTGCCGGCCGCACGCTGATGCCCGGGATGAGCGACGCCCACGTCCACCTGGTCGGGATGGCCAACACCCTGATCGACCTGGCGATGGGTTCGCAGACACAGCTGGCCGCGGCCACGCTGGCCAAAGCCAGGGACACGCTGCTGCGCGGCTTCACCACGGTGCGGGACATGGCCGGCGACACCGCGGGCATCAGAAAGGTGATCGACGCCCAACCGGAGCTGGGACCGCGTATCTATCCCAGTCAGGCCGCCCTCTCGCAGACCGCCGGCCACGGCGACTTCGGCTTCGTCTACGAACGCCCGACGGCCTTGGGCGGCAACGAGTCCCGTGCCGAGCAGATCGGCTTCATGCGGGTTGCCGACGGCCCGGACCGGGTGCTGGCGGCGGTGCGCGAACAACTCAAGCTCGGGGCGTCCCAGATCAAGATGATGGTCGGCGGCGGCGCCGCGTCGCTCTACGACCCGCTCTACACCGTCCAGTTCACCGAGCCCGAGCTGCGGGCCGCGGTGCAGGCGGCCGAGGACTACGGAACGTATGTGGCCACCCATGTGTACAACGTCGCCGGTATCCGCCGCGCCGTCGAGGCCGGGGTGAAGTCGATCGAGCACGGACACCTCGCCGACGAAGCGACCGTCGCGATGCTCGCCGAGCGCGGCGTGTGGCTGTCCACCCAGCCGTTCGCCGAACACGACCACGGATTCCTCAACCCGGACAGTGCGGCGAAGAACAAGCAGATCTGTTCGGGCACCGATCAGCTGTTCGGCTGGGCCACCAAGCACGGGGTGAACGTGGCGTGGGGCACCGACCTGCTGTTCGAACCCGAACGCGACGCGCTGCAGAGCGAGATGCTCACCCGGCTCGGCGAATACATGTCCAACGTGGACGCGCTCAAGATGGTGACCTCGGGCAACGCCGCACTGTTCCGGCTCGCCGGCGAGCGCGACCCGTACCGGGCGGCCCGGCTGGGTGAGATCACCACGGGCGCGTGGGCCGACGTGCTGCTGGTCGACGGAGACCCGGTGGCCGACCTCACGCTGCTGGGTGACCCGGAGGCGAACCTGGCCGTCATCGTCAAGGACGGGTCGATCGTCAAGAACACCCTGGACGGCCGGTCGTGACCGCTCGGGTGCCGGCGACGCTGCTGCAGGACCGGGTGGTGATCGTCACCGGAGCGGCGCGCGGCGTCGGGAAGGGCATCGCCGAGGCGGTCACCGCGCGGGGCGCCGCCGCGCTGCTGGTCGACTCCGACGAGCAGCTGCTCGCCGAGACGACCGGACAGCTCCGGTCCGCCGGCGCCCGGGTGGTCCCGCTGGCGGTGGATCTGCGCGGCGCCGACAGTGCCCGGCACATCGTCGACACCGCGGTGCACGAGCTGGGGACCGTGCACGGGCTGGTGAACAATGCGATCGCCACCAATGAACCCAAGCGATTCCTCGAGATCACCCGGGCCGATTACGATCTCGTGTTCGACGTCGGCCCCCGCGCGACGTTCGAGTTGATGCAGGCCGTGCACCCGGTACTGGCCGGCAACGGCGGGGGCAGCATCGTCAACCTCGGGTCCGGCTCGGGAACCTTCGGTAAATCCAAGTTCGGGGCCTATGCCGGCGCCAAAGAGGCCATCCGGGGAATCTCCAAAGTCGCTGCACTGGAATGGGGCCGGGACAACATCAGGGTCAACGTGGTGTGCCCGTTCGCCGAGTCCGACGGCATCCGGTTGTGGCGCGAGATGGCGCCCGAGGCATACGAGCGCAGCGTGCGCGGCGTCCCGATGGGCCGGCTCGGCGACGTGGGGACCGACATCGGGCCCGTGATCGCCTTCCTGCTCAGCGACGATGCCTCGTTCGTCACCGCCCAGACCATCATGGTCGACGGCGGCGCCGCCGGATTCCGCTGACCTGCGGACACGGAAGGAGCTGTGTTGCAGACGATTCCGGTCATCGCGCTCACCGGATACCTGGGAGCCGGAAAGACCACACTGCTCAACCACGTGCTGCGCAGTCCCGATGCCCGGATCGGCGTGGTGATCAACGACTTCGGTGAGCTGAACGTCGATGCCGGGCTGGTGACCGGGCAGGTCGACGAGCCCGCGTCGATCGCCGGGGGGTGCATCTGCTGTCTGCCCGACGACGACGGACTCGACGTGGCGCTCACCCGGCTCGCCGATCCCAAGCTGCGTCTCGACGCCATCATCGTCGAGGCCAGTGGGCTGGCCGACCCGCTGGCGATCGCACGGATGATCCGCTTCAGTGGTGTCGACGGTGTGCGCGCCGGCGGGGTCGTCGATGTGCTCGATGCCGCGACCCACTTCGACACCGTCGACCGCGACCCCACCCCACCGGCGCGGTACGGTGCGGCGACCCTGATCGTGGTCAACAAGCTGGACCAACTCGACCACGCGGAGCGCACCGACGTGGTGCGACGGGTGCAGCAGCGGGTGCGCGAGCGCAACCCGCACGCACAGGTCGTCGGGGCCATCGCAGGACGCATCGACCCCGCCCTGCTCTACGACGTGGCGGCCGCCGGCGATGAGACCGGCCAGCTGACCCTGCGTGAGCTGTTCTTCGACGCCGACCACACCGCGCACGCCGACGACCACGACCACGCGCACGCCGACGCGGTGACCGAGATCAGCGACGGCGGTGTGGATCCCGCTGCGGTCATCGACCTGCTCGAGGAACCGCCCGACGGCGTCTACCGGCTCAAGGGCACTGTCGCGGTGCGCTACCGGGCCAGCACCCGCACCTACTCGGTCAACGTGGTCGGTCCCTCGATCCACGTCGCGCCGGCTCCCGCCCGGGCGGTGGCCAACTCCTTGGTGGCCATCGGGATGCACCTCGACCTCGACACGGTGCGCACCCGGCTTCGCGCGGCGCTCACCCCGTTCGAGGGCACCGCACCGGCCTCGAGTGTCAAACGACTGCAGCGCTATCGCAGGCTCAGCATCTGACGCGCGATACTTGGGTGATGGCAGACCTCAACGTTCTGGGCCAGCCGCTGCAACCGTGCGGCACGGATCCGATGACCGGCTTCTACCGCGACGGGTGCTGCAGCACCGGCGACGAGGACCTCGGCCGGCACACCATCTGCGGGGTGGTGACCGAGGAGTTCCTCGCCCATCAACGGTCGATCGGCAACGATCTGACCGTCCCGATGCCTGCCTACCGGTTCCCGGGGCTGGTGCCCGGCGATCGCTGGTGTGTGACCGCGATGAACTGGTTGCGCGCGCACCAGGACGGTAAGGCCTGTCCGGTGGTGCTGGCATCGACCCATGAGCGCACCCTCGACGCGGTGCCGCTGGATGTCCTGCAGCGCTACGCGGTCGACGTACCCGACGATTTGGCGGGCTTGTAGCCGGCTATTTACCTGAGTCCGCGGGCTCAATATGATCTTGATGCTGACTGCCAGAGAATCGGGGAACCACATGCTCACATCGACGATCCGCGCCCTGCTGCTGAGCTGCGGGACGGCGCTGATGCTGACTGCGTGCCAGTTTTCCTTCTCGTCGGGCGGACTCGACCACGAGAAGCTCGCGAACGCCATCACCGACGAGTTGAACGCCAGCTATGAGCCCATCTCCCAACAGGTTTCGTCGGTGGAGTGCCCCGAAGACGAGAACCCCGGCCCGGGCGAGACGATCATCTGCACGGCCTCGGTCGGCGACCAGACGGTGCGGGTGGAGTCGACGGTCACCGACGAGGACTACAACGTCGACTTCAGCACACTGGACACGCTCTACGACCAGCCCAGTGTCGGGGCGGCACTGTCCGAGGAGCTGACCAACCAGCTCGGTTTCCCGGTGACGGTGAACTGCGGTGACGGGTTGATGGCGGTCGAGATCGGCC
>JAXHTL010000302.1:0-4215 GCA_034190095.1 Actinomycetota bacterium | reverse complement strand
CAGCAGCTGGGTGGCGGTGAACTTCTGCGGAATGAAGCCGAGGAATGCCAGCTCCACGTCGCGGGAACGCAGCACGGTGCCCGGTCGGGCGTGCTCGAAGCCGGCCGGTGGCTGGTAGAACGGGTCCCTGTCCGGGAGGATCGGCGCTGTCCCGGTCTGCAGCGGCTCGTGGGGTGCCTGGCCGATCCATTCGGCGCCGCTGGAGTGCGCCGCACCACCCATGTCCATTCGACCGACGGTACTTAAGGGCTCTATAAGAATCCAGTCGACTCACCCCGGCGGGCGTAGCGCGGCGAACTCGTCGGTGACCCGGTAGCGCCGGTCGGCGAACCGGTAGAGCGCGGCCGGACGACCCCCGCTGCGCCCGGAGCGGGCGGTGGTTCCGGTCCTGGTGATCACCTGCCGGCGTTCGAGAACGCGCTGCAGGTTGGTGGCGTCGACGTGGTGGCCCAGTGCGGCGCTGTAGATGTCACGCAGTGTGGAGATCACGAATTCGCTGGGCGCCAAGGCGAATCCGATGTTCGTGTAGGACAGTTTGGCGACCAGGCGGGTGCGGGCGTGTTCGACCATCGGGCCGTGGTCGAAGGCCATCGACGGCAGGTCGCTGACCGCGTGCCAGCGGGTGTCTGGGGGCAGTTCGGGCGTGGCGGGGGAGGGCACCAGGCCCAGGAACGTCGAGGCGATCGTGCGCGGTCCGGGGACGCGGGCCGGGTCGGAGAACACAGCAAGTTGTTCGAGGTGGGCCAGCTCGCGCAGGTCGACCTTCTCGGCCAGTTGGCGGCGCACCGAGTTGGTCAGATCCTCGTCGGCCCCGAGGCGGCCACCGGGAAGCGACCAGGTGCCCCGTTCCGGATCCAGTGCACGCTGCCACAACAGCACGTGAAGTGCGGGTTTCGCGTCGGTGTCGGGTGTGGGTGGCAGGCGAACCTGGAACACCACGGCGAGCACCTCGTGTTCGGTGCTAGTATGGGCCATGTTTTCGATTGTAAGTCGAAAACCTGGACGGAGTGAAGGAGGCGGATATGACGGTCTTGGACCAGATCCCCGCTAACGACCTGACCGCCCGGATCGTCGACGGTCCCGGCGGCTATACCGGTGTCGACGGTGACCAGGAGTGGGCTGCCGAGGTCCGCCGGCTCGTCGAGCTCCGCGGGGCCACGCTGCTGGCGCACAACTACCAACTCCCGGCCATCCAGGACGTCGCCGACCATGTCGGCGACTCGCTGGCGCTGTCGCGCATCGCCGCCGAGGCCCCGGAGGAGACCATCGTCTTCTGTGGTGTGCACTTCATGGCCGAGACGGCCAAGATCCTCTCGCCGGCCAAGACGGTGCTGATCCCCGATCAGCGGGCGGGCTGCTCGCTGGCCGACTCGATCACCGCCGACGACCTGCGCGCCTGGAAGGCCGAGCATCCCGGCGCCGTGGTGGTGTCCTACGTCAACACCACCGCCGCGGTGAAGGCCGAGACCGACATCTGCTGCACCTCGTCCAACGCGGTCGAGGTGGTGGCCTCGATCCCCGAGGACCGTGAGGTCCTGTTCTGCCCGGACCAGTTCCTGGGAGCCCATGTACGGCGGATGACCGGCCGCAAGAACCTGCACGTGTGGGCCGGCGAGTGCCATGTGCACGCCGGCATCAACGGCGACGAGCTGGCCGATCAGGCCCGCACCCATCCCGACGCCGAGCTGTTCGTCCACCCCGAATGCGGGTGCGCCACCTCGGCGCTCTACCTGGCCGGAGAGGGATCCTTCCCCGAGGACCGGGTGAAGATCCTGTCCACCGGCGGCATGCTCGACGCGGCGCGGGAAACCGGCGCCCGTCAGGTGCTGGTGGCCACCGAGGTCGGCATGCTGCACCAACTGCGCCGTGCCGCCCCGGAGGTCGACTTCCAGGCCGTCAACGATCGTGCGTCCTGCCGGTACATGAAGATGATCACCCCGGCCGCGCTGCTGCGCTGTCTGGTGGAAGGCGCCGACGAGGTCGACGTCGACCTCGAGACCGCGCGGCGCGCACGGGCCAGCGTGCAGCGCATGATCGAGATCGGGCAGCCCGGCGGCGGCGAATGACGGCATGGCGCGGCTGCGGGGGCGCGCAACTGTGGCGCCAGCGCGCCGACGTCGTGGTGATCGGCACCGGGGTGGCCGGGCTGGCCGCCGCGCTGGCCGCCCACCGGCGCGGCCGCAAGGTCGTGCTGCTGAGCAAAGTCGGCGAGACCGCCACGTTCTACGCCCAGGGCGGCATCGCGGTGGTGCTACCTGACAGCTTCTGCGACACCGGCGACTCCGTCGACGCGCATGTCGCGGACACGCTTGCGGCCGGCGCCGGCCTGTGCGACCCGCAGGCTGTCCGCTCGATCGTGTCCGACGGCTACCGGGCGGTCTCCGAGTTGGTCGGCCGCGGAGCGCATTTCGACGAATCGGCCAGCGGCGGCTGGGCGCTGACCCGGGAGGGCGGGCACACCCGGCGGCGCATCATCCACTCCGGCGGGGACGCCACCGGGGCCGAGGTGCAGCGCGCACTCGATCAGGCCGCGGCCCGCCTGGACATCCGGCGCCACCATGTCGCGGTGGAGCTGCTCGTCGACGACGACGCGGTGTCCGGGGTGCTGGTGCTCAGCGAGGACGGCCCCGGCGTGGTGCACGCGTCGTCGGTCATCCTCGCGACCGGCGGCCTGGGCCACCTCTACCGGGCCACCACCAACCCCGACGGGTCGACCGGTGACGGTGTGGCCCTGGCCATGTGGGCTGGGGCCGCGGTCAGCGACATGGAGTTCATCCAGTTCCACCCCACGATGCTGTTCGACCCCGAGAGCACCGGCCGGCGGCCGCTCATCACCGAGGCGCTGCGTGGCGAAGGCGCCACGCTGATCGACGCCCGCGGGGAGCCGGTGACCGCCGGCGTGCACCCGATGGGCGATCTGGCCCCGCGCGACGTCGTCGCGGCGGCCATCGAGGACAGGCTCGCCGAGACCGGTGACCCCTGCGTCTACCTGGACGCCCGCGGGGTCGGGGGGCTCTCGACCCGCTTCCCGACCGTGACCGCGGCCTGCCTGGCGGCCGGAGTGGACCCGGCCGTCGCGCCCATTCCGGTGGTGCCCGGGGCGCACTACAGCTGCGGCGGGGTCGTCACCGATGTGCACGGGCGCACCGACCTCGCCGGGCTGTTCGCCGCCGGCGAGGTGGCGCGCACCGGGATGCACGGGGCCAACCGGCTGGCGTCGAACAGTCTGCTGGAGGGTCTGGTGGTCGGTGGTCGCGCCGGTGAGGCAGCCGCCCGACACGCGGCCGACGCCGGCCCGGCGCGCGTGCGCACACCCGCACCGACTCCGCGCAGCGTGGCCCCACGCGCCGAACTGCAACAGACGATGAGCAGGCACGCGGCGGTGGTCCGCACCGGCGAGGGGCTGGGCAGGTGCGCCGATCTGCAGGGCGCCGGCGCCGAGCGGGCGCTGGGCTCACGCCGCGACGTCGAAGATGCCGCGCTGACCACCGTGGCCGGTGCGGTGGTCGCCGCCGCCAGCGCGCGCACCGAGTCCCGCGGTTGCCACCATCGCGCGGATTTCCCGGAGCTCGACCCGGCCCAGGCGCTCAGCCGCGTCACGGTCGCCCAGCTGGCGGTCGGCTGATGCAGCTCACCGACGCCGAGATCACCGAGGCGCGGGCCGTCATCTCCCGCGCGCTGGACGAGGACCTGCGGTACGGGCCGGATGTGACCACGCTGGCGACGGTCCCCGCCGACGCCGTCGCGACAGCGTCGATGATCAGCCGGGAGCCGGGGGTGATCGCCGGCGGTGAGGTCGCGCTGATGGTCCTCGACGAGGTGCTCGGCGCCGACGGTTATCAGGTCCTGCACCGGGCGCCGGACGGGACGGAGTTGGACGCCGGCGGTGTGGCGCTGATGGTCGAGGGCCCGACGCGGGACCTGCTGACCGCCGAACGCACGATGCTGAACCTGGTGTGTCACCTGTCCGGGATCGCGACGGCGACCGCCGCCTGGGTCGAGGCGGTGTCCGGGTCGCACGCGAAGATCCGGGACACCCGTAAGACCCTGCCGGGACTGCGGACCCTGCAGAAGTACGCGGTCCGGGTCGGGGGCGGGGTGAACCACCGCATGGGTCTCGGTGATGCGGCGCTGATCAAGGACAACCACGTCGCGGCAGCCGGATCGATCGTCGCCGCACTGCGCGCTGTGCGGGCCGAAGCCCCGGATCTGCCG
>JAXHTL010000301.1:0-4234 GCA_034190095.1 Actinomycetota bacterium | reverse complement strand
ATTGCCACGACGATCTTGCTGTCGCGCAGCACTATTCGGAACGACAGGTAGGACAGCGCGCCGGGCAGGCGGGGAGCAAAAGTTATCCTGCCGCCGTGGTCGCGCATGCCGCCGAAACCGGCCACACAGTCCATCCAGGTACCGGCCAGTGCGGCGATGTGCAGGCCGCTGGAGACGTTCTTGTGCAGATCGTGCAGATCGGTGAAAGCCGTCTCCACGAGATAGTCGTAGGCGAGGTCCACGTAGCCCACCTCGGCCGCCATCACCGCCTGACAGCACGCCGACAGCGAGGAGTCGCGGACGGTGATGCGCTCGTAGTAGTCGAAGTTGCGCAGCTTCTCCTCAGGGGTGAAGTGATCGCCCCACAGGTACATCGCCATGACCAGGTCGGCCTGTTTGATGACCTGCTTGCGGTACAGGTCATAGTAGGGATAGTTCAGCAGCAGCGGGTGCCGGCCCACGGAGGCGTCGAAGTCCCACGGCGCCAGTCGGGTGAACACCTCGGACTGCGAATGAACCTGGCGTTCCTCGTCATACGGGATGAACATCTTCTGCGCGCAGAGTTGCCAGTTCGCCACCTCGTCGGCGTCCACCCCGAGCCGTTCTGCCACGTCGGGGCGTCGGACACAGGCGGCGGCAGCATCGGAGAGGTTCTGTTTGGCGGCCAGGTTGGTGAACACATTGTTGTTGACGATCGCGCTGTACTCGTCGGGGCCGGTGACGCCGTCGATGCGGAACACGCCGTCGTCGTGGTGACCGAACCGGGCGAAGAGCCTGGCGCCCTCCACCAGCAGTTCGACACCGCACTCGGTCTCGAACTGGGTGTCACCGGTGGCGGCGAGATAGCGGGCGGTGGCGTTGGCGATGTCGGCGGTGATGTGCACCGCTGCGGTACCTGCCGGCCAGTAGCCGGAGCATTCCTCGCCGTTGATCGAGCGCCACGGGAACATCGCGCCGGCCTGACCCATCGCGACCGCGTGGGCGCGGGCCTTGTCCAGGGTGGCGTGGCGCCAGCGCAGCACTTCGCGTCCGGCCTTCGGAATCGTGTAGGTCAGCATGGGGACCACGAAGGTCTCGGTGTCCCAGAACGTGTGTCCGTCGTATCCGGGTCCGGTCAGGCCCTTACCCGGGATCGGCCGCGCTTCGCCCCGGGCGCCGGCCTGCAACAGGTGAAACATCGCGAACCGGACCGCCTGCTGCAGCTCCGGGTCACCGTCGATCTCGATGTCGGCGTCGAGCCAGAATTCGTCGAGGAACGCGCGCTGCGACCGCATCAGCTCGTCCCACCCTGCTTCGGCGGCCATCGACAGCGCGGCATCGACCTGCGCCCGCAGCGAGGGCATCGTCCGCACCCGCGACCATCCGTAGCCGAGATATTTCACGACCGTCAGCTTCTGCCCCGCCGGGACATGTGCGGCCACCGTCAGTCTCGCCAGATCCTCGTCGGCGCGCACCGAGATCTTCGCGGTGTCCGGATAGCTGACCTCGTGGTCCATCCCTGCCACCATCCGCAGCCCGGACTGACGGGTGCAATGACTCAGCATCGCCCGAAGGTCCCGGCACTCGGCATGTTCGGCGATCAGCGGGGAGTCCAGCGCCGCCGCCAGACGCGGGTCGTCGCCCTGGGCCGGCACCGGACCGTTGGCGAGCAGGTCCGACTGCACGACCAGTCGCATGTCCTGCTCGACGGGCTCGACCTCGTACTTGATGGCCGCGTTGGCCCGTTTGGTGAACGACACCAACCGCTCCGAGGCGATCTTGACCACCCGTCCGGTGGCCGACTTCCACACCGAGTGGCGGCGCAACGTGCCGGACCGGAAGTCGAGGGTCCGCTCGTGTTCGAGCCAGTGACCGTAGCGCAGATCGATCGGCGCGTCCTCGACCAGCAGCCGGATGATCTTTCCGTCGGTGACGTTGACCACCGTCTGCCCGGACTCCGGATAGCCGTATGCGCTTTCCGCATAGGGTAATCCGCGCAGTTCGTAGAACCCGTTGAGATAGGTGCCGGGCTGCACCACCGGTTCGCCTTCGTCGAGCGTGCCCCGCATGCCGATGTGACCGTTCGACAGCGCGAAGGTGGATTCGGTCAGACCGAGCGCGCCCGGCCGGGCCTGATTCCAGCGCAGCTCCCACGGGGCGACCTCGAAGCCGGGAACATTGCGGGTCATGAGCCGGGTGCCGCTGCCGCGCAACGACTGTGATCCGCGCAGGACCGCACTGAGTCGCGCTCGGGTAGGCCGTGCTCGTCCACTGGGTACTCCGTGCCGTCGATGTCTCGGAAAGGCGAAAGTGCATGCCACCGACCCCACGGCCGACGTGACCCACCGACGGTAACCCGACCGCGTTGCCGGCGCGAACCGGCGGGCAGCGAGCGGGTGAACGTCAGAGGTCGGCGATGATCTGCTCGCGTTTGGCGCGATACTCGTCGTCGGTGATGGATCCGGTCGCGCGCAGTGTCTCCAACTCCGCGAGGCGCTGGCCGGTGGTGGGCTCACCGGGCGGAGCAGCGAAGGTCGCCGGTCCGGCCGCCGGTGGCGGCATCGCCGAGGCCGCCCGGCGCACGATCTCCTGCACCTGCTGACGCGCCGCCGGGTTCGACCGGATGTCGATCATGCTGTCCAGATCGATGCGGTGGGCCTTGAGCACCTGCAGGATCTCCATCAGCGGTTCGGTCTGCCCGGTCAGGTCATAGGTGCGGTTGTCCTCGGCCACACTGAAGGTGGCCGGCATCGCGCCACCGACCAATGCGCTTCTCTCCCAGTCGATCTCGTACTCGTGGGTGGACGGATCGACGAGTACGACCAGCTTGCGGTTGGTGATCAACGGTAGCCGTGCCACCGAGGCGACCACCTGATCCTGGGTCGCGAACGGAGAGATCCCGGGCCCGGAGACGTGCAGGTCGAGTTTGATCAGCGGCCGGTCGTTGATCCGGGTGTTGGTTTCAGCGATGCCGGTGACCTGGGCCAGCGCCAGCACCCCGGAGGCTTCCAGGGCCTTGGATCTGGCTGCCGCTCTCGCGCCGTATCCGGTGATCGCCAGCGCGATCAGCACGTCGAGGGCGGTGACCAGCAGCCCGGTCCAGAACATCCAGGTCAGCATCGGGTCGGTGCCGCTGGCGAAGTAGATCACCAGGAAGATCGGCCCGACGATCCCACACAGCAGCACGAACAGCTGAACGCGCAGATACCGCCACAGGGTGGACATGCTTAGGCATTATCGCCGCAACCGGCGTTCAGCGCCGCGGCATGCCCGGATCAGGAACCGGCGCTGGCCAGCACCTGACCGGTCGGCGGACCCTCCGGAGTCGCCACCTGCGCGGTGTCGCTGACGATGTCGTAGAGCGGCCGGGTCCACGGATCGCTGACCGACCGCGCATAGCTGGTGTGTACCGCGACCGCCGCCGGGTTCTGCACGTCCTCGGCGTCGGGATCGTAGTCGCAGACCGCATCGCCGAGATCGCAGACACTGATGGTCCGGCTGCCCACCGTCACCGGCAACGGTCCGGGAGCACCCGCGAGAATCGGCCAATCCTGGGCGACCCCCTTGCCCGCACCCGGCACAGCCGTGACCGACCCCAGGTTGATGGTCGGGTCCTGCGGGAGCCTGTCACCGTCGGCGACCAGCAGAGCCGCCGCCAGGTTGGGGCTGGTGTCGAGCTCGTGCAGGTTGCGGTGGACGACCATCGCGCCCTGCGAGTAGCCGGCGAGCACCACCTGGCTGGCAGGGCACTGCGCGACGAACGCGGCGTACTGCTGCTCGAGAGCCTCGGCGCCGATGTCGACGCTGCCCATGAAGTCGGCCCAGTCGAGAATGCCGCCGTCCTCGGGGACCGCGGTGGCCGGGTAGTGCACCGCTTCCCCGGTGACGGTGCGGCCGTCCTGCCGGACCAGTTCGGCGAAGTCGCGGAACGACTTGTGCACCACGCGGCCCATGCCGCCATCGGCGCTGAGGTCACCGGTTCGCTCACCGGAGCCGGCGGCACCGATCCAGTGGACATCGGCGCACTGTGGCTGCGCGGACGCCACGCCCGCCGTCAGGCCGGCGGCCGCCGCGGCGGTGAGCGCGGCGCCGGTGAGGGCCGCGATTGTGGACATGCGAATCAACTGACTGAACCCAACGCTCGTGAAAGAACCCGGCCGACCCCTCGACGGCCGTTGATCAGAACATCGCCGAGGGGTGCGCGGGTGTTACACGCCGGTTCTGCACCGGAGGCCGGATCAGAAGTGCGGCACCC
>JAXHTL010000300.1:0-4262 GCA_034190095.1 Actinomycetota bacterium | reverse complement strand
CTGGCGGTGGGACGCGATTCGGGTGACCCCGTCAGCAAGGAGTACGGCAGCGAGTTCGGCCTCACCGGTCTGTCCGTCGACCACGTCACCATCACGGTGGAGGGTGCCCACTTCTTCGACGAGGAGATGGAGGCGCACGCCATGCTCGTGCGCGAATAGCGCAGCGGCGCGGGGTGTGTCGGTCAGTCCAGACCGACCGCCTCGCGGCGGTTTCGGACCTGGAGTTTGCGGTAGATCGACCGTTGGTGGGTCTTGAGCGTGTTCACCGAGACCGACAGCTTGGCGGCGATCTCACCGGTCGTCATCGGGGTGCGCATGAATGCCAGCACCTCGCGCTCGCGTGCTGTGAGCGGTTCGGGCCCGGTCGAGTCCGAAGCGGCGCGCTCGCAGCGCAGCATGCACTCTTCGACGAACTCGCTGTAGGCCGTGGTCCCCACATGCTCGGCCAGCAGCTGGCGGCAGGTGGCGTCGTTGTTGTCCAGGAACGGGTAGCGCACCTGCTGCGGCGCCGCGAGCGCGAGCATCTCCTCGAGCCGCTCATGGGTGGTTTCGTCAGGCGAGGAACCGATATCGAGCAGGGCCAGGGTCAGCATCCCCGATGCCCTCAGGTAGTCCGGTACGTCGTGTGCCACCGCGTTGTTCGCGAAGGCGCGGGCGAGTTCGCGATCCCCCAGCCGGCGGCACATGCCCGACAGCACGGCCGCCACCATCGGCAGGTTGTCCCTGTCGGCCACGGGGCGGGCGAGGTCCAGCGCCTTCGCCGGCTCGCCGTTCAGTTCGGCCAGTCTCGCCAGGCTGGCCTGTTTGTAGCTGCTGAACGGCACACCGTGGGTGTCGACGTCGGTCATCCGGGCGACCGCGGCCTGCACGGTGCGCGCTGCGCCGCGGTCAGCGAGAGTTGCGACCGTGAAGGCGAGCATCTGACATGCCATATCCGGGTAGCCGGCACCGACCGACCCGGCAACGACAGTGAAATCCTCACGTGCAGAATCGAGTTCGCCACGCCAGAAGTTGACCCAACCGGCTGCGAACCGTTCGATTCCGGCCCCGTCGTGTGCCAGCCAGACTCCGGGCTCGCCGGCGACATCAGCGGTGTCTCGGTGCAGCACGCTCAGCGCCCGGTCGAATTCCCCGGCATGGGCGGTCGCCAGCGCCTGGTTCTGCCGGGCCCGGGTGGCGACTTCGAACAAACCCGCCGCAGAGCACTCGTTGACCGCGGCCGTCAGAAGCTCGGAACCGCGGTCGGAACCGTACCGCAGCCGGGACTTGGCCCAGCCGAGCACGAACAGCGTGCACGCGTACACGCGGGGGCCGACCACCGTTCGGTCACCGAGTACGCCCTCGGCCCGCTCGACGGCCTGCGACATCGCGTCCTCATCGTCTGCGACCAGGACACAGGACAGGTCGGCGATGAACCGCAGCCGCCGTGCGGCGTCACCGCCTGCCGCCAGCATGCCGGCGCGGTCGAACTGTGTTGCGGCTCCGACGCCGTCGCCGATCAGGCTGCGGCAACACGCTCTGATCATCAGTACCTCGGGTAGTTCCCCGAAGGCATCGAGCATGCGTCCGCACAGTTCGTCGAGGGCCCGCCAACGGGACTGCAGCAGCAGCTCGAGCCAGTGCCCGGCGACGATGTCCTGGGCGATTGCGCAGTCGTCGGCGTGGATCGCGTGATCGACGGCCGCGACCGGATCGGCGTCGGCCAGCTCGCGGGCCGCGAGTCGGTTGAGTTCTCGCCACCGTGCCGGGTGGTATCGGCGCAGGATCGACTGACAGTGTGTGGCGAACATCGAATGCCATTGGTACACGGCGTCTTCGCGCATATCTGCGTCGAATCGCTCGAGAAACAATCCTGCCGAGAGGCATTCGGCGATCAGGCGCTCGGCGTCGGGACGGCCGGACAGGACCGCCGCCAGCCGCCCGTCCATCCGGGTGGACACGGTGGTGCTGAGCACGAACTCGGCGACTTCGCTTCGCAGCCGGTCCAGAACCGTGGTTCTGATGTACTCCGTCATCAGTTCGGTCCCGGACTCGGCTGCCGGAACGTCTGCACCGCTGGTCAGCATCAGGCGAACGGCCGCAGGCCAACCCGCGGTGATGGTCTGGACGGCCTGGGCCCTGCCCGGCTCGATGTCGCGGCCGACCAGGGCTGCTGCGGCCTGGATCTCGGAAGCCGAGAAGCTCAGGTCCGCCGCGTTGATGGTGGCCACCTGTCCGTGCACCTTGAGCCGCCCCAGTTTCGAGTCGACGGGGTCGGTGGTGATCATCACCAGGTGCAGCCACTGCGGTCCGTATTCGATGAGGTCTGCCAGGTCGGACTCGGTCACCGTCGTCGCCTTGTGGAAGTCGTCGATGACCACGGTCACGGCCGGGGTGTCCATCGCGCCCACCGCGGACAGTGCCTCGTGGTAGCTGCCGGAGTCGTACACCGTCGCCAACGCGCGGTGCAGGTCGACGTCACCGCGCTCGCGGGCGGTGCGCTGCAGCGCGGTGAGCACCCCTCGCACGAGATCGCGGATGTCGCCGGCGCCCGCCGACAGCGTCACCCACGCCACGGCACCCGGCTGGCCGCGGTGCCGGCGCCTTCTCGCCCACTGAGCCACCGCGACCGTCTTCCCGAAGCCGGACGGTGCCGTCACGATCGTCGCACGGTGGCGATCGGTGAAGCGGTCGAGCAGATCGGCCAGCGCGGGGCGCTCGACCATCTCGGGGTGCGGCGACGGGCTGGTGGCCAGAAACCACGGCAGAGGGTGCAGCGCCGATGTGCTGGGGGACTGCATGTTCACACAGCTTAGGTACCCAGGTGCTCACACATCACGCTGTGTCGTGCGCCGCGACGGGGTCTGCGGGGGGCGGGGCAATGGTGCGCCACGCCACCGCCGCGGCGGCCAGCGTCACCGCCGCCGTCGCGGCGAACACCGGCCAGAACGCGCCGGTCGCGATCAGCAACGGGCTGCACACCGCGATGGCCAGGGTGCCGCCCAGCATCTGGATGCTCAGGTTCACCCCGCTGGCCTGACCCTGCTTGTCGGCTGGCGCCGCCCCCATCACCGCGGGTCTGGTCGTCACCGCGATGAACGGCATGATCGCACCCCATACCACCATCGCGGCGATGAGCAACGCGGTGTTGCCGGCGACCGTCGCCCCGCCGATTGCGGCCACCGTGACCGCCGTGGTGATCAGCGTGGCCACCAGCGGCACGCGCGGACCCCGGCGGTCCCGCACGGCGCCGGCGAGCCTGGAGGTGATCAGGGTGGGCACGATCGCGACCGAGACGACGAGGCCGGCCATCACGGGGGACTGGCCGAGGCTCTGCTGCAGATACAACGCGACGAAGACGAAGACGACCATCTTTTCGAACTGGAACACCGCGAACACGATGTTGCCGCCGGTGAACGTCGGATCGGCGAGCAGATCGAGCTCCACCAGCGGTGCCGCACGGCGCAACTCGATCACTACGAACGCGGCCATCAGGGCGGCGCCACCGACCAGGCTCCCGAGCACACCCGCCGAGGTCCACCCCCAATCGGCGGACTGCATCAGGCCGATGGTGATTCCGCTCAGACCGGCCACCAGGGTGGCCAGGCCGGCGTAGTCGAAGCGGCGCGGAGCCAGCTGCGTCCAGTCGGGCCGGACTTGCGGTGCGGCCAGCATGGCCAGCAGCACCCCGACGGTGATCGCGATGATCGGCAGGTTGATCGCGAAGATCCAGCGCCACGACACCGTCTGGGACAGCACACCACCTACCAGCGGCCCGGAGGCCATGAAGCAGCCGGCGATGGTGGTCTGCACGCCGAACGCCGAGCCCTGCCGACCGGGCGGGAATGCGCCCGCCACGATCGCCATCGACGCCGGAAACGTGATCGCTGCGCCCACGCCCTGCACGGCGCGCCCGGCGATCAACCAGCTGCCCGACGGAGCCAGCGCCGCCATCGCCGATCCCAGTGCGAACAGCACTGCGCCCGCCGGAAAGGCGATGCGTCTGCCGAGCATGTCGCCGAGTCGGCCGCCGACGGCCAGGAACGCCGAAAAGGTCAGCAGGTAGGCGTTGACCACCCAGTGACTGGCGAGCACCGTCATGCCGAGGTCGTCGCGGATGGTGGGGAGTGCGACGCCGACCACGGTCTCGTCGAGCACGACCAGCCCGAGTACGGAGCTGGCCGCCAGGAGGATCCACCAGGGACGGTGTTGCTCGGTGATCAACACCGCGAGCCTATGACACGGGCGGCCCGGGAGGTGCCGGGTCAGCCCTTCGGCGGGAC
>JAXHTL010000030.1:0-34888 GCA_034190095.1 Actinomycetota bacterium | reverse complement strand
AGCGCTCGCCGCGGGCCGGGTGACCCGCCAGGAGCTGCGGACCCGGTTCGTCAAACTGCACCACAACGTCTACGCGCCCATCGGGATGCCGATCGATGCGGCAGAACGGGCGCGGGCGGCGTGGCTGTGGTCGCGCCGGGAGGCCGCCGTGGCCGGGCTGTCGGCGGCGGCCCTGCTGGGCGCCCGCTGGCTACCCGGTGATGCACCTGCCGAACTCGCCCGGACCCGCGCCACCGCCGCCCCCGGGATCGTCGTGCACCGGGGCGCCATCGCCGGCGACGAACTGTGCCTGGTCCAGAGCGTCGACTGCACCACCGCGGCCCGGACCGCCTACGACATCGGTAGGCGGACATCGGGTGACGCCGCCGTCGTCCGCATCGACAGCCTGCTCAACGCGACCCGGTGCGCCCCGGCTGCGATCGCCGCATTGGCGGCCCGCTACCCCGGGGCACGGGGCACCCGACAGCTGCGGGCCGCGCTCGACCTGGTCGACGGCGGCGCCGAGTCACCCCAGGAGACCGCCCTGCGGTTGGTCCTGATCCGCGCCGGTCTTCCGCGGCCGGTCACCCAGATCCCGGTGCGCGACCACCGCGGCACGGTGGTGCGCCGCATCGACATGGGCTGGCCGCGGTACCTGGTGGGCGTCGAGTACGACGGAGGCCAACACTGGACCGATCCCGACGTCCACGCCGAGGACATCGACAGGCTGGAATTCCTGGCAGCCCGCGGCTGGCTGATCGTGCGGGTCAGTTCCCGACAGCTCAGACGCTCGCCCGGCACGGTCGCCGAACGTGCCGGGACCGCCCTGCGGCAGCGGGGTCGGACTAGCCCTTGACCAAGGTGAACTGGCCGATGTTGGTGATGCCGCGGCGGAAGAAGTCGGCGCAACCGGTCAGGTACTTCATGTAGCGGTCGTAGACTTCCTGGCCCTGCATGGCGATGGCCTGGTCCTTGGCCGCCTCCAGGTTGGCCGCCCACATGTCCAGCGTGCGCGCGTAGTGCGGCCGCAGCAGGTGCGTACGGGTGAGCTCGAACCCGGAACCGGCGGCCAGCTTCTCGATGTCCTCGACGGCGGGCAGCTGTCCACCGGGGAAGATCTCGTCGCCGATGAACTTCATGAACTTCAGGTCGCTGAGGGTCAGCTTGATCCCGTTCTCACGGAAGAACGCCTGCGTGTGGGCCAGGATGGTGTGCAGCAGCATGCGGCCGTCGGACGGCAGGATGTTGTAGGCCTTCTCGAAGAAGATCGGGTACCGCTCGGCCTTGAAGGCCTCGAACGCACCGATCGACACGATCCGGTCGACGGGCTCGTCGAACTCCTCCCAGCCCTGCAGCCGGATCTCGACGCTGCGGTCGGTGTCGATCTTGGCGAGCCGCTCCCGGGCCCACTCGGACTGCGCCTTGCTCAGCGTGATGCCGATGACGTTGACGTCGAACTTGGTGACGGCCCGCTCCAGCGCGCCACCCCAGCCGCAGCCGATGTCGAGCAGCGTCATGCCGGGCTTGAGGTCCAGCTTGCCCAGAGCGAGGTCGAACTTGGCGTTCTGCGACTCGTCCAGAGTCATGTCGTCGCGCTCGTAGTAGCCACAGGTGTAGCCCATGGTCGGCCCCAGGAACAACGCGAAGAATTCGTTGGAGATGTCGTAGATCGACTGCGATTCCTCGTAGAACGGTTCCAGCTCCGACGTGGCATTGGACATACTCCGACAACCCCTAACAGGCTCGTCGCCGGGCAGAGGTGGCGGACGTGGGCATGGCCACGTCCCGGCTACCTGCTGAACCGGCAGATCACATTCTCGTAAGAGAGATTATCTAACGAAGGCGAAATATTCACATCCGCGAGATCGCGGATCAGTAACTGTAGAAGCCCTTGCCGGACTTCTTGCCGAGCTGACCGGCCTCGACCATGCGCAGCAGCAGCGGCGGCGGGGCGTAGTGCGGGTCCTTGTACTCGTCGTACATCGAGTCCGCGATCAGCTTCATGGTGTCCAGGCCGATCAGATCGGACAACCGCAGCGGACCCATCGGATGCGACAGACCCGCCACCACGGCGGTGTCGATGTCCTCGACGCTGGCCACGCCCGCCTCGGCCATCCGGATGGCCGACAACAGGTAGGGCACCAGCAGCGCGTTGACGATGAACCCGGACCGGTCACCGCATCGCACCACCTTCTTGCCGAGCGCCTCGCCGGCGAACTTCTCCACCGTGGCCACCGCCTCGGCGGAGGTGACGAGGGTGTCGATCACCTCGACCAGCGGGAGCACCGGCACCGGGTTGAAGAAGTGCAACCCGAGAACGCGGCTCGGATTCTGTGTCGCGGCAGCGATTTTCATGATCGGGATGCTCGACGTGTTCGACGCCAGCACCGCGGCGGGGTCGGTGACGACGCGGTCGAGTTCGGCGAAGACCTGGGCCTTGACGGCCTCGTTCTCCACGATCGCCTCGATGACGAGCTGGCGGTCGGCCAGGTCGGCGAGGTCGGTGGTGTAGGACAGCCGGGCCAGCGCGACCTCGAAGTCGTCGGCGGCCATCTTGCCCTTGGCCTTCGCGCGCTCCAGCGAGGCGGTGATGCGCTGCTGCCCGGCGGCGACCAGGTCGGCCGACGGCTCGTAGACCAGCACCTGCGCACCGGCCTTGGCGCACACTTCGGCGATACCGCCGCCCATCTGCCCGGCGCCGACGACGCCGACTCGTTCGATACTCACGGGTGTCTCCTCGATTCTGCGGACAGCATCAGGCCCCGCCCAATATAAGGACGGGGCCTGATGACTCAACCAACGGCCCGGGAGCCGCGCATCGTCAGCCGACTCAGTGGAACTGACCCTCTTCGGTCGAACCGGTCAGCGCGGTCGTCGACGAGGTCGGGTCCACCGTGGTGGCGATCCGGTCGAAGTAGCCGGCGCCCACCTCGCGCTGGTGCTTGGTCGCGGTGTAACCGCGCTCCTCGGCGGCGAACTCGCGCTCCTGCAGCTCGACGTAGGCGGTCATCTGGTTGCGGGCGTATCCGTAGGCCAGATCGAACATCGAGTAGTTCAGCGCGTGGAAGCCGGCCAGCGTGATGAACTGGAACTTGAAGCCCATCGCACCCAGTTCCTTCTGGAACTTGGCGATCGTCGCGTCGTCGAGGTGCTTGCGCCAGTTGAACGACGGCGAGCAGTTGTAGGCCAGCATCTGGTCGGGGAACTCGCTCTTGACGCCCTCGGCGAACTTCTTGGCCAGCTCCAGGTCCGGGGTGCCGGTCTCCATCCAGATCAGGTCGGAGTACGGCGCGTAGGCCTTGGCGCGGGCGATGCAGGGCTCCAGGCCGTTCTTGACCCGGTAGAAGCCCTCGGCGGTGCGCTCACCGGTGATGAACGGGCGGTCGCGCTCGTCGACGTCGGAGGTGATCAGGGTCGCGGCCTCGGCGTCGGTACGCGCGATGACGACCGTCGGGACATCCGCCACGTCGGACGCGAGCCGGGCCGAGGTCAGGGTGCGGATGTGCTGCTGGGTCGGGATGAGCACCTTGCCACCGAGGTGGCCGCACTTCTTCTCCGAGGCCAGCTGGTCCTCCCAGTGCGAACCGGCGACGCCGGCGGCGATCATGGCCTTCTGCAGCTCGTAGACGTTGAGCGCGCCACCGAAGCCGGCCTCACCGTCGGCGACGATCGGGGCCAGCCAGTTCTCCACCGACCGGTCGCCCTCGACCTTGGCGATCTCGTCGGCGCGCAGCAGCGCGTTGTTGATCCGGCGCACCACCTGCGGCACCGAGTTGGCCGGGTAGAGGCTCTGGTCGGGGTAGGTGTGCCCGGACAGGTTGGCGTCGCCGGCGACCTGCCAGCCCGACAGGTAGATGGCCTTGAGGCCGGCGCGCACCTGCTGCACGGCCATGTTGCCGGTCAGCGCGCCCAGCGCGTTGACGAAGTCCATGTCGTGCAGCTGCTCCCAGAGCACCTCGGCGCCGCGGCGGGCCAGGGTGGACTCCTCCACGACGGTGCCCTGCAGCGCCACGACGTCCTGCGGGGTGTAGGTGCGGGTGATGCCCTTCCAGCGCGGGTTGTGGTCCCAGTCGTGCTGGATCTGTTCGGGGGACTTCGGCGTGCCCACGGTCGACATTGGGTGGCTCCTTCATGAGGTTGTTAACGCTCCAGCTGTTTCGCTGGCGTGCTAATTCGAGGATGCCTCAAGCCATAACCGCAGGTCCAGTTGTTTTGACTGCCAACTTTCGCCAAGACACATCGTGAATTTGCAAAGTTTGCAAAGTCGATCTTGGACTGAACCGGTTCAGTAGTTACCGTTCAGTAACCCATCTGCGCAGGTCAGTACGCCCGTACTGTTAACGGAAGCGATTCAGAGCGGGAAGATCGCCGCGACAGCTTTCGTCTCGTCGCCGACGGCATATGTGAGCGTTGTAACAGTGCGGTCGGCCAGCTCCGGGCCGAACCGGTCGGTCGATCCCGCGGGGTGCACGTGGGTCAGGATCTCCAGCTTGTCGCCGAGCGCCACCGGCGCATCGTGCTCGATGGTGACCCGCAGCGGTCCGCGCAGCAGCTCCGGCGCGCCGAACAGGTGGTCCTCGATCACCGACCAGTAGACCGAGTTGTTCATGTGGTCGAAGAGGTCGATGTCGGCGACCCGCACGGGGTACTCACGAATCTCGCTGGCGTCCTCGCGGCCGCCCGCCGTCAGATAGGCCTTCCAGCGCAACCGGCCTTCGACCGTGGTGCGCTGCAGACCTTCGATGAAGTCGTCGGCCATGCGCGCGGGCCCCTGGGTCTCCCGGTTGATGTTGATCCAGAACGCCTCCGATTCGACGAGGCCGCCAGTCCGCTTCCCGTCGATGCGCACCCGCATCTCACACCACCGGTTCGACGTGCCCGAACACCACCGGCGCAGCCGCAGGGTGTCCTGGAACTCGATCGGGCGGATCAGATCGATCATCGTGCGGCGCACGATCCACAGCGGGTGGGTCTCCTCGTGGCCGAGCTGGCGCAGATGATCCTGCCCCACGTCCTGGATGTGGCGGGTGGCCGCGTCGAACCGCAGCCGGCCGACGCGGTCGATGTCGGCGACGCGCAGCGGCCAGTTCCGGTCGAAGACGTCGGGATGCGGATCCGGCACGGGCATCATCGCCTTGGCCAGTCCCCGAGACTGCGCAGACGGGCCGGCCGAACCCCCGGTGGTACTCACGGATCCCGATACTGCCACACCCACCGGTGCTGCCAACGCTGCAAACAGTGTCTTCGCAACCTTGTTAGGGTGGTTGACGTGGCCAAAACGTTCGTCGGTGCCCGGGTCAGACAGCTTCGTAGCGAACGCGGATTCAGCCAGGCCGCGTTGGCGCAGATGCTCGACATCTCGCCGAGCTACCTCAACCAGATCGAACACGACGTGCGACCGCTGACCGTGGCGGTCCTGCTGCGCATCACCGAGGTGTTCGGCGTCGATGCGACGTTCTTCGCCTCCCAGGACGACACCCGCCTGATCGCCGAACTCCGCGAGGTCCTGCTCGACCGTGACCTCGACGTCGAGGTCGACCCGGCCGAGGTCGCCGACATGGTGGGCGCACATCCGGCGCTGGCCAAGGCGATGGTCAACCTGCACCGCCGCTACCAGCTCACCACCACCCGGCTGGCCGCGGCGACCGAGGACCGGTTCAACGACAGCAGCGGAACCGGATCCATCTCGATGCCCCACGAAGAGGTCCGCGACTACTTCTACCAGCGCCAGAACTACCTGCACGAACTCGACACCGCCGCCGAGGAACTCACCACCGGGATGCGCATCACGCGCGGCGAACTCGTCGGAGACCTCTCCGACCGGCTGCGCATCGTGCACGGGGTGACCATCATCCGCCGCATCGACCTGGCCGACGGCGTTCTGCACCGCTACGACCCGGCCACCAAACGGCTCCATCTGTCCGCCCATCTCTCGGCCGGGCAGACCGCGATCCGGATGGCCGCCGAACTGGCCTACCTGGAATACGGCGAACTGATCGACCGGCTCGTCGACGAGGGTAAGTTCACCGGCGAGGAGGCCCACAAGCTCGCCCGCAAGGGCCTGGCCAACTACTTCGCCGCCGCGACGGTGCTGCCCTACGGTCAGTTCCACGACGTGGCCGAGAGGTTCCGCTACGACATCGAACGGCTCTCGGCCTACTACTCGGTCAGTTACGAGACCGTCTGTCACCGGCTGTCCACCCTGCAGCGCCCGTCCCTGCGCGGCGTCCCGTTCTCCTTCGTCCGGGTCGACCGTGCCGGCAACATGTCGAAACGGCAGTCCGCCACCGGTTTTCACTTCTCCTCCACCGGTGGAACCTGCCCGCTGTGGAACGTCTACGAGACATTCGCCAACCCGGGCAAGATCGGCGTGCAGATCGCCGAGATGCCCGACGGGCGCAGCTACATGTGGGTGGCACGCACCGTCGAGCGGCGCGCGTCGCGCTATGGTCAGCCCGGCAAGACGTTCGCGATCGGCGTCGGCTGCGAGCTTCGGCACGCGCAGCGGCTGGTCTATTCGGAGGGGCTGAACCTGAGCGGCGAGAACGCGACCCCGATCGGTGCGGGCTGCCGGGTGTGCGAACGCGACAACTGCCCCCAGCGGGCCTTCCCGGCGCTGGGTCGCGCTCTCGACATCGACGAGCACCGTTCCACGGTGTCGCCGTATCTGGTGAAGCAGTCATGAGCCAGACACCGGCCCGCATCCCACCCGGTGGGTTCAGGGAACTGGGCCCGCTCAACTGGGTGATCGCCAAGCTCGGCGCCCGCGGAATCCGCCGGCCACGCTTCAGCCTGTTCACCGTCCTGGGCCAGCACCGCCTGCTGTTCCCGGTGTGGCTGCCGCTGTCGGGTTACCTGCTCTACGCGGGCAAGCTGTCCCGCCGCGACGCCGAGACGGTCATCCTGCGGGTCGGGCATCTGCGCGACTGCGAGTACGAGCTGCAGCAGCATCGCCGCCTGGCCCGCAGCCGCGGACTCGACGCCGACTTCCAGGCCAGGATCTTCACCGGCCCCGACGCTGCCGGATTGACCGAACGGGAACGGGTGCTCATCACCGCCACCGACGAATTCGTCGTCACCCGCGGGGTCTCGGCGCAGACCTGGCAGGCGCTGGCCGGCCACTACAGCCGCGCCCAGCTGATCGAGTTCTGCCTGCTGGCCGCCCAGTACGACGGGCTGGCCGCGACCATCACCACCCTGCGGGTGCCGCTGGACTTCGACGACTGACGACGCCGCCGCGGTGACGCCCGCCCCGCGACTACCATGGCGCTATGAGTTCGATCACGTCGAAGCCGACGAAGTGATGTCCCTCACCAACCCGTGGCGGTATCCGCCCGGGGTCCCGCGCTGCGAACCGCCCCGCACCGAGGGGCGCTTCTTCCTGCCCGACGGCCGCCGCCTCGGGTATGCGGAGTTCGGTGACCCGAACGGACCCGTCGTGCTGTGGTTCCACGGCACCCCGGGGGGTCGCAGGCAGTTCCCCATCGTCGGGCGGCGCGCCGCCGAGAAGCTCGGTCTGCGCGTCGTCGTCGTCGAACGCGCCGGTTCGGGGATGAGTGACCCGCACCGCTACGAGCAGATCGGCGACTGGGCCACCGACATGGCCTACATCGCCGACGTGCTCGGCGCCGACCGGATCGGAGTCGTCGGCCTGTCCGGCGGCGGCCCGTTCGCGCTGGCGTGCGCCGGGATGCCGGCCCTGGCCGAGCGGGTGGCTGCAGTCGCGGTGCTCGGCGGCGTCACCCCCGCTGTCGGCCCGGAAGCCACCTGTAGCGGGGCGATCGCGCTGGCGCGCAGGTTCGCGGCGGTGACATCGCTGCTGCGCAAACCGTTCGCCACCGTGACCGCGGGCATGCTGATGCCGGCCATTCCGCTCGCGCACCTCGCCTACCGGGGGCTGTCGGCGGCCATGCCCGACGGGGACAAGGCGGTGTTCGCCAACCCCGAGATCGAGGCGATGTTCATCGACGACATCGTCCACGTCGCCAACGGCCGGTTCCAGGCGCTACTCGACGACGCCCGGCTGTTCGGACGCGACTGGGGTTTCCGGCTGGCCGACGTGCAGGCACCCGTCCGGTGGTGGCACGGCGATGCCGACTCGATCATCTCGCTGCCCGACGCGCAGGCCGCCGTCGAACATCTGCGCAGCGTCGAACTCACCCTGATGCCCGACGAGAGCCATCTCGGGGGCTTCGCCGCCGCTGACGCTGTGCTCGGGTTTCTGCACCCGCACCTGCGTCCCGCACCCCCTCTTCAGCGCCAGCAGGTCTGAGGCCACGCTCGGCCCAGCGCGGGTTGAGGGTGCTGACCACGCGGTCGCCACCACGCGCCTTGGCCTCGTACATCGCCGCGTCGGCCGCCGTGATCGCTTCGGTGAGTTCCATGCCGGGGCGCGAGCAGGTGGCCAGGCCGATGCTCACCGTGATCGCCGGCTGTGCGGGTGCCGACACCGCCGCGCGGACCCGTTCGGCGACCTGCGCCGCCTGCCCCGCCGGGATCCGGTCGACCACCAGGAACTCCTCGCCACCCCACCGGACCACCACGGCACTGCGCCGCACACTGGCCCGGATCCGGCGGGCCGTGCGGATCAGCACCTCGTCGCCCACGGCGTGGCCCGCGGAGTCGTTGATCGCCTTGAAACCGTCGACGTCGATGAGAATCGCGCACAGCTGGGTGTCGGCGGGCGCGCCCTCGTTGAGCCGCTTCACCGCGACCTCCAGTCCGCGCCGGTTGGTCAGCTCGGTCAGCGGGTCGGTCAGCGCCTGCTTCGAACTGCCCTGCAGCAACCAGAATCCGTACTGCAAGGCCGGCAGGATGCAGACCGCGACGAGCAGCGCGATGACCGCCCGAGACACCGCGATCTGCAGACCGTGCTCGGGAGTGGCCGCCGCCAGCCACGCGGCGATGCCGATGACCGAGACCGTGCACCAGCCGATGTGGACCAGGTGCAGCCGGGGGCCGTGGAAGAACACCACGTAGCCGCCCGCACACAGCAGGATCGGAATCCCCGAGATCGCCAGATAGGGGTCACCGAACAGCAGCGCCGACAGCGTCATCAGGATGTCGACGTACACGACCAGCGCCGCCGACGCGCGGGCCGTCGGCCACGGCAGCAGCACCCAGCGGGCCGCCCAGGCCAGCGACCCGATGCCCGCCACCGCCCAGCCGATCCGCAGCAGCGTGCCCTCGGCCGGGGGAACGAAGACGTTGAACACCGCCAGCGCGCCCATCGTGGCGCCGATGCCGGCGATCAGGTAGCGCAGCGGCGCAAGCAGGCCGCGGCTTCTGAGGAACTCGATCCGCCACTGGTAGTCGTCGGGCTGACGCCACCACAGGAGCAGCGAACTGCCGCCTGCCCCGTCGCCCACCAGATCATTCTCAGAGGCCCCGGTGAACTTCGTCAAGCAACAAAAACCGGCGTCACCGCATGATCACGATCGCGCCAGCTAAAGGTAGGTGACACCAAGCACGATCAGCGACAGCAACACCGGTGACGCCGGCAAGCCCCACAGGAACGCCGCCCAGATCTCACCCTTGCGGGTTCTGCGGCCGAACGCGCGCCAGCCCAGCAGCCCGGCCACCACCCCGACCGCCAGCGACACACCGGCCACCACCAGCACCCACCTCGGGATGTCGTCGGTCGCGATCGCCGCGGAGATGCCGGCCAGCCACAGGATGTGGCCGAGGACCAGCCCGCCGACGCCGGCTACCCAGATCGCCCTCAATTAGAAGTTGATCATGTGGCCGACCAGCCCGTGGAAGCACTCCTGCAGCGCCTCGGACATCGTCGGGTGGGTATGCACGTTGCGGGCCAGTTCGTTGGACGTCAGATCCCACTTCTGCGCCAGCGTCAGCTCGGGCAGCAACTCGGAGACGTCGTGGCCGATCAGGTGCCCGCCGAGCAGCTCGCCGTATTCGGCGTCGGCGATGAGCTTGACGAAGCCGCTGGGGTCTCCCATGCCGTGCGCCTTGGCGTTGGCGGTGAACGGGAACTTCGCGACGACGATCTCGTGGCCGTCGTCGCGGGCCTGCTGCTCGGTCAGCCCGAAGCTGGCGACCTGCGGCTGGCAGAAGGTGGCGCGCGGCATCATCCGGTAGTCACCCAGCGGCAGTGTCTCGGCACCGGCGATGGTCTCGGCGGCCACCACGCCCATCGCCTCGGCGACGTGGGCGAGCTGCAGCTTGGCGGTGACGTCGCCGATCGCATAGATGTGGCTGACGTTGGTGCGCATGTAGTCGTCGATGCCGATGGCCTTGCGGTCGGTCAGCTCGACGCCGGCCGCCTCCAGGCCGAACCCCTCGACGTTCGGGGCGAAACCGATGGCCTGCAGCACCTTGTCGGCCTCGAGATCCTGGGACTTGCCGTCCTTGCTGACCGTCACGGTGACCGGACCGTCTCCCCCGGGATCGCTGATCGACTCGACCTTGGTGCCGGTGAGGATCTTGACGCCGAGCTTCTTGTACTGCTTCTCGATCTCCTTGGAGACCTCGGCGTCCTCGTTGGGCAGCGCACGCGGGAGGAACTCCACGACCGTGACGTCGACCCCGTAGTTCTTGAGCACGTAGGCGAACTCCATGCCGATCGCGCCGGCGCCGGCGATGACGATCGAGCCGGGCAGTTCGCGTGACAGGATCTGCTTCTCGTAGGTGACGACGTTCTCCGACAGGGACGTTCCCGGGACGAGCCGGGTGCTCGAACCGGTCGCGATGATCGCGTTGTCGAACTCGAGCGTCTCGGTGCCACCCTCGTTGAGGTCGACCTCCATGCTGTTGGGCCCGGTGAACTTCCCGTAGCCGTGCACCTCGGTGATCTTGTTCTTCTTCATCAGGAAGTGCACGCCGGTCACCCGCCCGTCGGCGATCTTGCGGCTGCGGTCGAAGGCCACCCCGTAGTCGAAGCTGGCCTCCCCGCTGATGCCGAACGTCTTGGCTTCCTTGGTGAAGATGTGGGCCAGCTCGGCGTTGCGCAGCAGCGCCTTGGACGGGATGCACCCGACGTTCAGGCACACACCGCCCCAGTACTTGGGTTCGACGATGGCGGTGTTCAGCCCGAGCTGGGCGGCACGAATAGCCGCGACGTACCCGCCGGGACCGGCTCCGAGAACGACGACGTCATAGTGGGTCACGGTTCTCACCCTAACGGGGTCGGCAATGGGCGCGCGCTCCACCGCGGGGTGCCGGTGCCCCCACCGGGGCATAGGCTTTTCCCGCGCACCGAGATCGGCGCCGGAGGCGTCGGCCGACGCCTCCCACCGGAAACCGCATGACGACGTTCGATGGAGCCTTCGTGACGCCCACCCGAACCGGTACCCCGTCCGACGTCCGCGCTGCCCGGCGGGTGGTCGACGCGCTCGCCGCCGCCGGCGTCACCCATGTCTTCGGTGTGCCCGGCGCCAAGATCGACGCCGTCTACGACGCACTGAGCGACGGCGGCCCCGAAGTCGTGGTGTGCCGCCACGAGCAGAACGCCGCGTTCATGGCCGCCGCCGTCGGAAGGCTGACCGGTGTGCCGGGCGTGGTGCTGGTCACCTCGGGGCCGGGCACCAGCAACCTGGCCACCGGCCTGCTGACCGCGACCACCGAACAGGATCCGGTGGTGGCCGTCTGCGGTGCGGTGGCCCGCGCCGAGCGCCTGAAGCGGACCCACCAGTCGATGGACGCCGCAGCGCTGCTGGGCGCGGTGACCAAGTCCTGCGGCGAGGTCGACGATCCCGACAACGTGTGCGAGGCGCTGGCCAACGCCTTCCGCCTCGCCTCGACCGAGCCGTGCGGCGCAACCGCGGTCGTGCTGCCCGCCGACGTGGCCGCGGCCCGCACCGACGCCCCCGTTCCCCGGCTGGCGCCCGTCCCCGCGCTGGGCCCGGCACCGGCCGGCGACATCGCCCGCGCTGCCGAGCTGCTGCGCAACGCGGATCGGCCGGCCCTGCTGATCGGCGGGCGTGGCGCCGCCCCCGAGGCCTGCGCGGCACTGCACCGGCTCATCGCCGGAACCGACCTCCCGGTGGTCGAGACGTTCCAGGCCGCAGGCGCCATCTCCCGTGAACTCGAGCACCACTACCTGGGCCGGGTCGGGTTGTTCCACAATCAGCCGGGTGACCGGGTCCTGATGCGCGCCGACCTGGTGCTGGCCGTCGGCTACGACCCGGTCGAGTACGACCCGGTGTTGTGGAACCACGACCGCGCCCGCGCCATCGTGAACGTCGACTCCACGGTGGCCGCCGTCGACGGCCACTACCTGCCGACGGCCGAGTTGCGCGGCGACATCGCCGCCACCCTGGATGCGCTGGCCGCCACGCTCGGCGGGCTGCGTCTGGACGCCGCGGTCAACGACGACAACGCCGCCGACCGCGAAGACCTGCGCCGCATCGACGACGACGCCCGCGCCCACCCCGAATCCGAGGCGGGGTGCAACCCTGCGGCCGTTGTGCTCGCGCTGCGCGAGCGTCTGGACGACGACGCCACGGTGGCCTGTGACATCGGGTCGGTGTACATCTACATGGCTCGGCATTTCCGGGTCTACCGGCCTCGGCGGTTGCTGTTCTCCAACGGCCAGCAGACCCTCGGCGTCGCCCTGCCGTGGGCGATGGCCGCGGCGATCGTGCGGCCGGGAACCCAGTGCGTGTCGGTCTCCGGCGACGGCGGCTTCCTGTTCTCGGCGCAGGAGCTCGAGACCGCCGACCGGCTCGGGCTCTCGTTCACCCACGTGATCCTGCGGGACAACTCCTACGACATGGTGGGCTTCCAGGAGGAGCTCAAGTACGGCCGCCGGTCCGGGGTGGAACTCGGCGACTACGACGTCGAGAAGTTCGCCGCGGCCTTCGGCGCCCGGGGACGCCGGGTCGCCTCGATGGCCGAATTCGACGCTGCGCTGGTCGAGGCGCTGAGTGGACCCGGGCGCACGGTCATCGACGTACCGGTCGACTACCGGCGCAACACCGAGCTGGCCGGTGACCTGATCGACGACGCGTTCCACTGATGGGCAACAACCCGGCGGCACCGCTGATCCATCTGGCCCGGTCCGCCCTCGACCACCTCCGCGGCCGCGGCGGCGAACCGCACGTGGTGTACCAGACCTCGACCATCGCGGCGCTGCTCAGCGGGGTCTACGAGGGCGACGTGACCGTGGCGGAACTGCTCGAGCAGGGCGACTTCGGGCTGGGCACGTTCAACAGCCTCGACGGCGAGATGGTCATCCTCGACGGCACGTGCTACCGGCTGCGCGCCGACGGCAGCGCCGGGGTGGTCGGCGGCGGTGAGCGGACCCCGTTCGCGGTGGTGACCACCTTCCGCCCGCAGACCGTCGTGCCCATCGACTCGCCGACCAGCCGCCCGGGCCTGAGCGAACTGGTCGCCGGCCACGTCGCCAGCTCCAACCTCATGCATGCCGTGCGGGTCACCGGCGAGTTCGCCGAGGTGCACACCCGCACCGTCGAGCGCCAGGACCGGCCGTTCCCGCCGCTGGTCGAGGCGACGCGGGGGCAGGCCGAGGCCGTTCTCCGCGACGTCGCCGGGACCCTGGCCGGCTTCGTCACCCCGGACTTCGAACAGGGCATCTCGGTCGCCGGTCACCACCTGCACTTCCTGGCCGCCGACGCCCGCCACGGCGGCCACGCCCTGGACTTCACCCTGACCCGCGGCTCGCTGGCCATCGACACCGCCAGCGAGCTGCGCCTGAGCCTGCCGACGTCGGGACCCTTCCTGACCGCGGCGCTGAGCGAGGACGACCTCGACGCGCAGATCCGCGAGGCCGAGGGCGGCGACGCCTAGCTCGAGATCCGTGGTGGGTGTCAGGAGCCGGTGGCCGGAACCTGGCAGGCCGCCAGGGTCTCCGGGTCGGCCTCAGCCACCACCCGGGTGCCGTGGGCCTGCGGAACCACCCCGCGTTCGTAGTCGGCGCCGGTCACCGGGGCCGACTGGGCCAGCGCGTGATTCTCCACATCGGTGAAGGCGCGCCCCCGGGACAGGAACCGCATCCCCTCCGGGGCCTCCAGGCTGAACCCGCCGCCGCGGCCGGGGACGACATCGATCACCAGCTGGGTGTGCTTCCACGCGTCGAACTGGGGGCCCGAGATCCACACCGGCACACCATCGCCGACATCGAGAACGGCCAGCAGCACATCGCGGTCGCCGACCAGGAAGTCCCCGTCCGGGTAGCACATCGGTGACGAGCCGTCGCAACAGCCGCCGGACTGATGGAACATCAGCGCCCCGTGCCGTTCCTGCAGGCTGCGCAGCAACGCCGCGGCGGCCTCGGTCACCAGTGCCCGGTTGGGAGCGTCCATGTCCTCCATTGTGGCCCGGCGCCGCAACCCGCGCCCCCGCCTTTCGGATAGTGCGCTCGCCGGAACCGGACCGGCGATCCGTCCGACTATTGAGGCGAGCACGTTCGGCCGAAGGGAAGCCATGTTCACACTCGACGCCACGCCGGTGAAGTTCGTCGTGCTGTTGATGCTGTTCGCCTGGTGCACGCTCTGGTGCAGCTACGAGCTCACCCGACGGCAGGACCGCGCGCAGCGCGTCTCCACCATCGCGCACCTGGCGATGGCCGTGGTGATGCTGCTGATGGTGGCCGGACCGACTTGGACCGCGCTGACCGCAGTGGTGCCCACCACCGTCCTGGTGGGGGTGTTCGGGGTGGCCACGGCCTGGTTCGTCGGGCTGGCGGCCGCCGGCTTCCGGGCAGCCGACCGCCGTGCCGGATGGCACTTCAGCGGGCACGCGGCGATGTTCGCCGCGATGACCTGGCATCTGGCCGCGATGGCCGTCAAGGCCGGCCACGGCGGACACGGCCATGGCGGGCATCAGCACGGCGCGGTGGGCCAGCCGGTCGAGACCGCGCCGTGGCTGTTCGCACTGGTGGGCCTACCACTGATGGCCTACCTGCTGGCGGCCGCCGTGGCCGCGGCGCGCAATCTGACGCGTCGGCCCGCGGTGGCCGATGCCGACTGGCCCGCCCCCGTCGGGGCGGTCGCCCCGGCGACGCTGCGCCCGGCGCCACCGGTCCGCGGCTGCCACGAGGACCGCGCCGTGGGCAGCCTGCGCTACCGGCTCGGTGCGCTCAACGACTTCGCGATGAACTTCGGCATGTTCTGGATGAGTACGGGTCTACTGGTCCCGATCCTGCCGTTCTTCGCAGCCTTCGCCTTCTGACCCCGGCCCCGTCGACCGCAGCGCCCTGATCGCCGGGGCGCTCGACGGCGGCAGCAGCAGCCGCCGGTCGGCGGGGTAGCGCACCTCGAGGGCCACCGAGCCGGCGAACCGGTAGGGCTGGGCGGCCAGCAACCCGGCGAACTGTTTGCGTAACCGCGACATCTCGGCACGCACGGTCACCACCCGCGACCGGTCGCCGTAGAGGTCGTCGGCCAGTTGGGGCGCCGTGCGGCCCTGGGGCGACGCCGCGAGCACGCACAGGATCTCGGCGTGCCGCAGCGACAGATCGTGACGCCACGAACCGAACTCGCCGGCCAGACACACCGAGGGCAGGTCGGGTTTGGCGAGGTCCAGCAGTACCCGTGACACCGCCGGGTCCTCGGCGTTGTCCTCCTCGGCCACCCGGACCAGCCAGCCCCCGGGCAGCGGTTCGACCGCGCACATCCCCAGCGTCGCGATCCACGCCCGGCCCGGCCGCAACTGGTCGGGCAGCAGGATCCGGTTGTGCAGCGGCAGCGCGTCGACGGCAGCGACCCACCCTTCGGTGTCGACCGCCAGCGCCGGCGCGGCGATCCGCGCCAGAATCGGTGCGGCCAACGCGCGCAGCCGGTTCAGCGTGCGGTCGTGCTCGGCGCGCAGGTGCGACTCGGCCAGCCGCGCGACGGCGTCGACCAGCGCGATGGTCGTCGGATGCACGGTGGGCGCCGGACCGGAGACGTCGACGACGCCCAGGACCTGCCCGGTCCGCGGATCCCGGATGGGCGCTCCCGCACAGGTCCACGGGTGATGGCTGCGCAGGAAGTGCTCGGCGGAGAACACCTGGACGGCACGCTGGGACACCAGGGCGGTGCCGATGGCGTTGGTGCCGACCGCCCCCTCGCCCCAGTTCGCGCCCTCCACGAAGCCCAGCCGGTCCGCGTTGTGCAGCACCGAGGGCCGCCCGGTCCGCCACAGCACCCGCCCCTGCGCGTCGGCGACGACGAGGATGTTCTCGCCGTCGGCCACCAGCGACTCCAGGCCGTGCGAGATCTCGTCGAGCACGTCCATCAACCCCGAGGACCGCCGCAACATCTCCAGTGCGCCCGTCTCGACCACCGGGGCGGCGTGTTCGTCGGGCATGCCGCGCGCCATCAACCGCTGCCAGCTCTCGCCGATGACCTCCCGGGGGCGGGCCGGGGCCCGGTGTCCCGCCATCGTCGCGTCGTACACAGCCGACATCAGCCGCGCATAGCTGCGCGGATCCTCACCGACTGCCACTGCGGGTTCAGGCACGGGTGAACCTTGCATCTGACCCGATTGTGCTCCTCACCGGGGCGGTACACCAGGACATCTCAGCGATAGACCAGTCCACCGTCGATCAGCCCGGACTGCCCGGTCATGTACTCGGCGTCCGGGCCGGCCAGGTAGGAGACGAAGCCCGCGACGTCCTCCGGCGTCTCGGCCCGGCCGAGCGCGATTCCACCGACGAACGTGTCGTAGGTCTCCCCCTCGGCGGCTCCGGTCAGCTCGGCGAAACGCTTGTCGATCTCGACCCACATGTCGGTGCCGACCACGCCCGGGCAGTAGGCGTTGACGGTGATGCCGTCGGCGGCGTGTTCCTTGGCAGCGGCCTGGGTCAGCGCGCGCACCGCGAACTTCGAGGCGCTGTAGGCGCCGAGCATGCCGAACCCGTCGTGCCCGGCGATCGACGAGGCATTGATGATCCGGCTGATCTTTCCCTGCTGCTGGTTGCCCAGTTCGGCGAACTTCGCCACCGCCGCCTGAATGCCCCACAGCACCCCGTTGACGTTGATCGCCCAGAGCTTGTCGACCTGCTCGGGTGTCACCTCGCTGATCGGCCCGACCAGCGCGATCCCGGCGTTGTTGACCATGATGTCGAGCCCACCCAACGCCGTGGCGGCATGGTCGACCGCGGCGAAGACCTGGTCGCGGTCGCTCACGTCGGCGACGACGGTCACCGCCTTGACACCGATCTCGGCGATCTCGTCGGCCACCGAGCCGATCCCCTCGGAGCGCACGTCGACCAGGGCGACGTCGGCGCCGTCGCGAGCCAGCCGCAGCGCGATTCCGCGGCCGATGCCGCGCGCCGCGCCGGTCACCAGGGCGACCTGTCCGGTCAGTGTCATCGCTGTCATGGCTACTGCTCTCCGTTCGGGTCGATCAGAACCTTCATCTTGGTGCCGGCGTGCAGCGCCTCGAATCCCTCGTCGATCACGTCGTCGAGGCCGATGCGGGTGACCCAGCCGGTGGTGTCGTAAGCCCCGTCGGCCATCAGCGCGATGACGGCCTCGAAGTCCGCGCCGGTGTAGCACAGCGACCCCTGGATCCGGGACTCGTTCATGACCAGGTTCAGCAGCGGTGTCTCCAGAGGCTTTTCGTAGATCGCCACGCTGACCATCGGCTTGCGTGACCCGACACAGGCCAGCGCGGTGTGCACGGCCGGGGTCACCCCGGCGGCGTCGAACACCGCGTCGGCTCCCGCCCCGCGGGTGTGCTCGGCGATGAAGGCGGCCACGTCGACCTCGGCCGGGTCCAGGGTCGCCGCGCCCAGGGCCTCGACGGCCGCGCGCCGGGTCGGGGCGGGTTCGACGACGAAGACGTCCTGAAGGCCCTTGCCGCGCAGCGCGAACCACAGTCCGATGCCGATCGGGCCCGCACCGAACACCATCGCGGTGTCCCCGGGGCCGACCTCGCCCAGGGTGGCCGCGTGATAGGCCACCGACATCGGTTCGACCAGCGCGCCGAGCTCGAGGCCGACGTTGTCGGGCAGCCGGTGCAACATCTCGGCCGGCACCACGCTGAACTCGGCCATCCCGCCGTCGGACATCAGGCCGTGGAAGCCGATCTGGGCACACACGTTGTAGTTGCCGGCCCGGCACGGCGGGCACTGCCCGCACCGGTAGACCGGCTCGACCGCGACCCGGTCGCCCTCGCTCCATCCGGTGACACCGTCACCGACGGCGGTGATGGTGCCGGAGAACTCGTGTCCCATGGTGAGCGGGAGCTGTTGGCCGGTCAGCGGGTGCGGTTCGGTGGGGACGAAGATCGGGCCGGCGTAGTACTCGTGCAGGTCGGTTCCGCAGATGCCGTTGTAGCCGACCTGCAGCTTGACGGTGCCGGGCCCGGGTGTCGGCTCGGGCACGTCGTCGATCTCGAGCTTGTGGGGGCCGTGGTAGACAGCTGCTTTCATGTCCGCCGTTGTATGTGACGGGTGACACACCGCGAAAGGGTTGCAGGGGGTTGCAGGCCGCCCACACCCGGGTTGCAACGCTTCGCAACTCTTGTCGCGGACGTGCACTCCGGTGTGGTGTGGCTCACATGACATCAACCTTGGAACCTCAGACCAGCCCCGACGTGACCCCGCAGCAGCGTGTCGACGCCTGGCTGGCCGACTTCGAATCGGCGCTGGCCACACGCGACATCGACCGCGTCGTCGCCATGTTCGCCCTCGACGGCTTCTGGCGCGACCTGGTGTCGTTCACCTGGAACATCACCACCATGGAAGGCCGCGACCAGATCGCCGACATGCTGGGCGCCCGGCTGGCCGGCACCGACCCGTCCGGATTCCGCACCACCGAGACGCCGACCGAGGACGGCGGTGTGGCCACCGCGTTCATCGAATTCGACACCGGCGTCGGCCGCGGCACCGGCCACCTGCGCCTACGGCACGGGGACGACGGACAGGATCAGGCCTGGACACTGCTGACCGCGCTGCAGGAGATCACGGGGCACGAAGAGCGAAAGGGACCGACCCGGGTGCTCGGCGCGGTGCACGGCGACGACCCGGACCCCCGCTCCTGGGCCGAGAAGCGCGCCGCCGAGGACGCCGAGCTGGGCCGCACCGTCCAGCCGTACGCGCTGGTGATCGGCGGCGGCCAGGGCGGCATCGCACTCGGTGCGCGGCTGCGCCAGCTCGGGGTGCCCGCGATCGTCGTCGACAAGCACGAACGGCCGGGCGACCAGTGGCGCAACCGCTACAAGTCGCTGTGCCTGCACGACCCGGTCTGGTACGACCACCTGCCCTATCTGCCGTTCCCGGCCAACTGGCCGGTGTTCGCCCCCAAGGACAAGATCGGCGACTGGCTGGAGTTCTACACCCGGGTGATGGAGGTGCCGTACTGGTCGAAGACCACCTGCACCCGGGCGTCCTTCGACGAACAGACCCAGACCTGGACCGTCGAGATGGACCGCGACGGCGAGAAGCTCACCCTGCATCCCACCCAGCTGATCCTGGCGACCGGGATGTCGGGCAAGCCCAGCGTGCCGACGCTGCCCGGCCAGGACGTCTTCCGCGGTGATCAGCACCATTCCTCGGCGCACCCCGGCCCGGACGCCTACGTCGGCCGCAAGGCCGTGGTGATCGGGTCGAACAACTCCGCCCACGACATCTGCAAGGCCCTCTACGAGAACGGCGTGGACGTCACGATGGTGCAGCGCTCGTCGACCCACATCGTCAAGTCGGACACGCTGATGGACATCGGCCTGGGCGACCTCTACTCCGAACGCGCCCTCGCAGCCGGCATGACCACCGAGAAGGCCGACCTGACGTTCGCATCGCTGCCGTACCGGATCATGCACGAGTTCCAGATCCCGCTCTACGACCGGATGCGCGAGCGGGACAAGGAGTTCTACGACCGCCTGGAAGCGGCCGGGTTCGAATTGGACTGGGGCGCCGACGGTTCCGGACTGTTCATGAAATATCTGCGGCGCGGGTCGGGCTACTACATCGATGTCGGGGCGTGCGACCTGGTCGCCGACGGCCGGATCAAGCTGGCCCACGGGCAGGTCGACCACCTGACCGAGCACGCGGTGGTGCTGGCCGACGGTACCGAGCTGCCCGCCGACCTGGTGGTCTATGCGACCGGATACGGGTCGATGAACGGCTGGGCGGCCGACCTGATCGGCCAGGACGTCGCCGACCGGGTGGGCAAGGTGTGGGGTCTGGGCAGCGACACACCCAAGGACCCGGGGCCGTGGGAGGGCGAGCAGCGCAACATGTGGAAGCCCACCCGGCAACCGAACCTGTGGTTCCACGGCGGCAATCTGCACCAGTCGCGGCACTATTCGCTGTACCTGGCGCTGCAGCTCAAGGCCCGCTACGAGGGCATCGACACCCCGGTCTACCGGCTGGCCGAGGTACACCACCTGAACTGACCTGACTGGTCGGCCCATGCTCCGAGCGCTGGCGCCGAGATCGACATCAGGGCTGCGATTCGAGGCGATGCCGCGGCGGAAACAGCCCTCGTGTCGGTCTCGCCTCCAGTGCCGGGATGCAACGGCGACGAGGCACTAGGCCGCGGCGGTGGACTGCCGGATCTGGTTGCCGCCGGCGCGCTTCGCCTCGTACATCGCCATGTCGGCGTTGGCGACTACCCGCTCGATGAGGGCACCGATGTCGTCGGTCGCGTCCGTCACCTTCATTCCGGCGACTCCCAGGCTCGCAGTGATCCCCCAGGGCGTGGCGGCGATGGCCGAGCAGAGCCGACGCGCGAGCAGCTCCACCTCACGGGGCTGGGTGGCCTGGGCAACGAGGAACTCCTCGCCGCCGATACGGGCGGCGATCACACCGGGACCGCTGATCTCGCGGATACACGCGGCGACCTCCACGATCACCTGGTCTCCGACGGCATGACCCCGGGTGTCGTTGATTCGCTTGAACCCGTCGAGGTCGATCAACACGACGCTGAACGACACTGCACCGCGGCGTGCTGCCCGTGCAATGAGGGCGTGCGAAGACCTTCGGAACCCCCGTCGGTTGGCGAGGTTCGTCATCGGGTCGGTCGAGACGGCGTCGTTCCACAGCAGTCGCACCAGGATCTGTCCGCCGAACGGAACCGTCATCAGGGCGCCGCTGGCCAACAGGAAGACGGCCACCGCCATCGGCGCGTCGCCGTGCATGCCGAGGCGGACCGCACCCGCCAGGATCGTGGCGAGCGCCACGGACACCGTCAGCAGCAGCAGCCGTGGGCTGTGGAAGGTCGCGACATAGGCGGCGAGACCGACAAACCCCCAGCAGACCAGCAGCCCCGCGTGGGGGTCCGCCGGCGTCAGTGCCACCACCGCGATGGCGACGCTGCCGGCGACGGTGAAGACTGCCGATTGCCGCCGGCTGGGCCAGCGCACGGCATAGAAAACGGCCATTCCGGCGAAGCCGACCGCCGCCGCCAGGGCCACACCTTGGCGGCCGGACGGGCTGACCGACACCAACGCCGCGGCGACGGCGAGAACGGTCAAGACGATGGCCATCACCACACGCGAGATGCCGAGCAGCCGTCGGGGCGCGAGGTAACCCGACAGCCAGTCGAAACGGTCCGGCTGTCGCCACCACTGGCGGACGTGGTTCAACCCCGAGCCCCCGATGCTCACCAGTGCAGATGGTACCGAGCTTCCCGGTTGGCGCGACCTCTTCGAACAGCACCCAAGCGGATGCGCAGAATAGGGAGGTGACCGATACTGCGCCGAACGACCCGTACCTGTGGCTCGAGGACGTGACCGGCGACGATGCGCTGGCCTGGGTGCGCGACCACAACGACCCCACCGTGGCCGAGCTCGCCGGTGAACGGTTCGAGCAGATGCGCGCCGAGGCTCTCGAGGTGCTCGACACCGACACCCGGATCCCGTACGTGCGCCGCCGCGGCGAGTACCTCTACAACTTCTGGCGGGATGCGGGCAACCAGAAGGGGCTGTGGCGGCGTACCACGCTGGAGAGCTACCGCAGCGAGCAGCCCGACTGGGACGTCATCATCGACGTGGACGAACTCGCCCGGGCCGACGACCGCAACTGGGTCTGGGCCGGGGCCACCGTCATCGAACCCGACCACAGCCGTGCGCTGGTCAGCCTGTCCCCGGGCGGCTCCGACGCCGCGGTGGTCCGCGAGTTCGACATGACGACCCGCACCTTCGTCGACGGCGGTTTCCAGCTGGCCGAGGCCAAGTCGCAGGCCACCTGGGCCGACGCGGACACCCTGCTGGTGGGCACCGACTTCGGGGAGGGGTCGCTGACCGAGTCGGGCTATCCGCGGATCGTGAAGCGGTGGCGGCGCGGCCAGCCGCTCGACCAGGCCGAGACGGTGTTCAGCGGCGCGCCCAGCGACGTCATCGTCGCGGCCTCGGTGGACCGCACCCCCGGATTCGAGCGCACCGTGATCACCCGCGCGCTGGACTTCTTCAACGAAGAGGTCTACGAACTGCGCGGCGACGAACTCATCCGCCTCGACACCCCGACCGACGCCAGCATCTCGATTCACCGCGACTGGCTGCTGATCGAACTGCGCACCGACTGGGAACGTCCCGTCCTCACGGGCGTCGAGAGCTATCCGGCCGGCGCCCTGCTTGCCGCCGACTATGACGAGTTCCTGGCCGGCACAGCCCAATTGCAGGTGGTCTTCACCCCGGACGCGCACACCTACCTGCACCACTACGCCTGGACGCGCGATCACCTGGTGGTGGTCACCCTGGCCGATGTGGCCAGCCGGGTCCAGGTGTTCACCCCCGGGACCTGGGCCGCCGAGCCGGTCACCGGTCTACCCGAGAACACCAACACCTCGATCGTGGCGGCGGATAGCTTCGGCGCCGAGATCTTCCTGGACACCAGCGGTTTCGACACTCCCTCACGGCTGCTGCACGGGGCCGCCGGCGGGCCGCTCACCGAGGTCAAGCGCGCACCGTCGTTCTTCGATGCCGCCGACCTGGAGGTGACCCAGCACTTCGCCACCTCCGCCGACGGCACCGCGATCCCGTACTTCGTGGTCGGGCATCGGTACCGGCCGGGCCCCGGGCCGACCCTGCTCGGCGGGTACGGCGGATTCGAGGTGGCCCGCACACCGGGCTACGACGGTGTGCTGGGCCGGTTGTGGCTATCCCGGGGCGGAACCTACGTGCTGGCCAACATCCGCGGGGGCGGCGAGTACGGACCCGCCTGGCACACCCAGGCGATGCGAGCCGGACGCCATCTGGTGGCCGAGGACTTCGCCGCGGTCGCAGAGGATCTGGTCGACCGCGGGATCACCACGGTCGACCAGCTCGGCGCCCAGGGCGGCAGCAACGGCGGCCTGCTGATGGGCATCATGCTCACCCGCTACCCCGAACTGTTCGGGGCACTGGTGTGCAGCGTCCCCCTGTTGGACATGCGCCGGTTCCACCTGCTGCTGGCCGGCGCCTCCTGGGTCGCCGAGTACGGCGACCCGGACAATCCCGAGGACTGGGCGTTCATCTCCGAATATTCCCCCTACCAGAACATCTCGACCGACCGCCGCTATCCGCCGGTGCTGATCACCACCTCCACCCGCGATGACCGCGTCCACCCCGGGCATGCCAGGAAGATGACCGCCGCACTGGAGGCCGCCGGCCACCGGGTCTCCTACTACGAGAACATCGAGGGTGGACACGCCGGAGCAGCCGACAATCCGCAGATCGCCTTCCGCGCCGCCCTGGTCTACGAGTACCTTTGGCGGACACTCGACGGGAGCTGACATGTCCATCACCCTCAGAGCTGCGCTCGTGCTGGCGACCGGTACGGCGCTGCTTGTGACCGGGTGCGCCCGCGACATCGGCGGCACGGCGGTGCCGGCCGCGGGCGGCGCGGCGGCGGGCGGCCAGCCGGACAACTGCCGCACCGTCGATGCGCCGCTGGTCGACATCCCGTCCAGCGAGGAGGACGAACCGCGCCTGCGGATCCCGGTGCCGGCGGGCTGGAAACGCAACTCGATGATGGACAGCCAGATCATCCGCTTCGCCATCGTCGCCGAGGACCTCACCGCCGACGGCTTCTCCACCAACGCCGTCGTCACCCTCGAATCGGCTCGCGGGTCCACCGAGACTCCCGAGGAGATCTTCGAACAGAACCGCGATAGCCTGGTCCGGATGATGGGCGCATCGGATCTGTCCGTCGAGTCGAACACGACCTGCGGACTCCCCTCGGAGACAACGGATTACACCGCACCTCCGATGGGGATGGCCCCGGAACGCCCGGTGATCATGCATGCGGTCGTCGCCGAGGGCGACATCACCTATCTGGCGACGCTGACGATCCAGACCACCGAACCCGACGACCCGGACTACCAGCGCGACGCGCAGGAGATCGTCGACGGGTTCCAGGTGCTGGTGGTGCCGTGAGCACGCTGTCGACGGTCCTGCTGGCCGCGGGTGCGCTGGCCCTGCTGGCCGGTGCCGCGATCCCCGGCTGGGACACCGAGGCGCTGCCCAAACGGGCGGTCAAGCGGCGCGTGTACTGGACCGGAACGGGCGTCGGGGTGGTGCTGCTGGTTCTCGGCGGGCTGCCCGACGTGCAGAGCGCCGTGGCCTTCGCCGCCTCCGCGCTGATCCTGATGGTCGGGTTCGCCTACTTCCGGACCCCCAACATCAAGATCGGCGGGCAGATCCGGTCCGCCTACGAACCGCACCGCGAACCCGATCCCCCGCCTGGGGTGTAACGCCCGGGCCGCCGGCCCGCACTCCGACGGTGAGGGCTGCGCGTCAGGTGCGCAGCCACCGAGGCGGAGAGGCACACCCATGACCACCACCCGGAGCCCGCACACCGACCGGCTGCCCACCGGCCTGGACCGCGTCGGCGCGGTCCTGGCCCGCTACGGGCTGGTGCTGGTGATCGGCTGGATCGGGGCGCTGAAGTTCACGTCGGTCGAGGCGCACGCCATCGAACCGCTGGTGTCGGCGAGCCCGTTCATGGCCTGGGTCTATGACGTCGTCGCAGTGACCACGTTCTCGGCGCTGCTCGGCGTGCTGGAGATCGGTGCCGCGGCGCTGATCGCGGTCAAGCCGTGGTGGCCGGCGCTGTCGACTGCCGGCAGCGTCATCGCGATCGGCTTGTTCGCCGCCACCCTGAGCTTCCTGGTCACCACCCCCGGCGTTTTCGAGGCCAGCGGCTTCCCGGTGTTGTCGATGACCGGGCAGTTCCTCGTCAAGGATGTTGCGCTGCTGGGAATCTCGGTGTGGACGCTGGCCGATTCCCTGCGCGCGCAGCAGGCCCGCCGGACTACCATCGTGCCGTGACGACCGCCCCGTCGGCTGACGAGCAGAGCCTCGTCGCGGCGCTGCGGGCCCGCGACGAGGCCGCCTTCGCGCGGCTGGTCGACACGCACACCCCGGCGATGCTGCGGGTGGCCCGCGGCTATGTCGCCTCCCGCGAGATCGCCGAGGAGGTCGTCCAGGAGGCGTGGATCGCACTGATCAAGGGCATCGACGGTTTCGAGGGCCGGTCATCTTTGCGCACTTGGCTTTTCACCGTGCTGATCAACATCGCCAAGGCGCGCGGCCTGCGTGAGCGCAAGGACCGCGATGTGCAGGTCGCCGCGTTCACCGGCGGTACCGTCGACCCGGCCCGCTTCCGTGACGGTGACGACGAGTGGCCCGGACACTGGCGGGACGGCGAGCTGCCCACGGCGTTTCCCGAATCCCCGGAGGGCACGGTGCTCGGCGGTGAGCTGCTGGCGGTCACCCGCCGCGAACTGGACAGGCTGCCCGAGCGCCAACGCATCGTGGTGACACTGCGCGACGTCCTCGACCTGGATTCGGCCGAGGTCTGCCGGTTGCTCGACATCAGCGTCGCCAATCAGCGGGTGCTGTTGCACCGGGGCCGCGCCGCCGTACGCCAGGGACTGGAGAACTACCTGAAGGACATGCCGTGAGTACCGAGGGCGAACTGGACTGCAACGAGCTCGTCGAGCTCGTCACGTCCTATCTGGACGGCTCGCTGGACCCCGAGACCAGGGCCCGGTTCGATGAGCACCTGCTCGAGTGCGACGGCTGCGAGAACTATCTGCAGCAGTTCCGGGTGACGGTGGCCTCGCTGGGTCACCTCGGTGACGAGCAACTGGATCCGGCGGTTCGCGCCCGCCTGCTCGACGCGTTCCGCGGCTGGCGATAGCCCCGGCGGGGCACACTGCTGACCATGTCACCGACGTCGCCGTCTTTCGAAACCCTGCTGTACCGAACCGAACCGCCGGTAGCGACCATCACGCTGAACCGGCCCGAGCGCCTCAACACGATCGTGCCGCCGATGCCCGACGAGATCGAGGCGGCGATCGGGCTGGCCGACCGCGATCCCTCGATCAAGGTCATCGTGCTGCGCGGAGCCGGACGGGCGTTCTCCGGCGGCTACGACTTCGGCGGCGGGTTCGAGCACTGGGGCGAGTCGATGAACACCGAGGGGCGCTGGGACCCGGGCAAGGACTTCGCGATGGTCAGTGCCAGGGAGACCGGGCCGACGAGCAAGTTCATGGCGATCTGGCGGGCGTCCAAGCCGGTGATCGCGCAGGTGCACGGCTGGTGCGTGGGCGGGGCCAGCGACTACGCGCTGTGCGCCGACATCGTGATCGCCAGCGACGACGCCGTGATCGGCACGCCGTACGCCCGGATGTGGGGCGCCTACCTAACCGGCATGTGGCTCTACCGGCTGTCGCTGGCGAAGGTGAAGTGGCATTCCCTGACCGGAGAGCCGCTGACCGGGACCGAGGCCGCCGCGGTCGAGCTGATCAACGAGTCGGTGCCGTTCGAGCGGCTCGAGGCCCGGGTGGCCGAGGTCGCCGCCCGGCTGGCCACCATTCCGTTGAGCCAGCTGCAGGCGCAGAAGCTCATCGTCAACCAGGCCTACGAGAACATGGGCCTGGCCTCGACCCAGACACTCGGCGGCATTCTGGACGGCCTGATGCGCAACACCCCCGACGCGCTGCGCTTCGTGGACACCGCCGCCACCGCGGGCGTGCGGGCGGCGGTGGAGCGTCGTGACGGTCCGTGGGGGGACTACAGCCAGGCCCCGCCGCACCGCCGGCCCGACCCGTCCCATGTGATCGAGCCCTGAGCCGTGGCCGACACCGAGGTACTGGTGGTGGGGGCCGGCCCGACGGGCCTCACGCTGGCCTGCGCGCTGCGGCTGCACGGCCTGGCCGTGCAGGTGATCGATCGCGCGACCGGGCCGGCCACCACGTCACGGGCGAACTTCCTGCATGCCCGCGGCTCGGAGGTGCTGGGCCGCATCGGTGCGCTGGGCACGCTGCCCGAGGAGTCGCTGCGGGCCATGCGCATCACCAACTATCTGGGTGATCGCCCGCTGGTGACCCTGGAGTTCGGCGATCCGCAGCTGCGCACCGCCGCACCGCCCATGGTGGTGTCCCAGGCCAGGGTCGAGGGCGCGCTGCGAGCCCGGCTGGCCGAGCTCGCCGTGACACCGCGTTGGGGCAACGGGCTGGCCGGCCTGCGGGACGAGGGCGGGTCCGGTGCCTGCGCCGTCGCCGAGCTCGACGACGGCACCGAGGTCCGCGCCCGGTGGGTGGTCGGGTGCGACGGCACCTCCAGCACCACCCGCACCCTGGCGGGCATCGCGTTTCCCGGGGTCAAGCTCACCGAACGCTGGCTGCTGGCCGACCTGCACCTCGACTGGGATCTCGACCGGGGCGGCACCACCGGCTGGATCCACCCCGACGGGCTGCTCGGCGCGATGCCGATGCCCGACGACCGCGGCGATCTGTGGCGGGTGTTCGCCTACGACCCCGGCCGGTCCGGCACGCCCCGCGAGGGCGACATCCTCGAGCGGATGCGCCAGGTCATCCCGCAACGCAGCGGACGCCCCGTGCGGGTGGGCGACCCGGAGTGGCTGTCGATGTTCACGGTGCATCGCCGGCTGGCCGAGAGGTACCGGCGGGGCCGGATCCTCATCGCCGGGGACGCCGCGCACGCGCACGCCCCGTTCGGCGGCCAGGGCATGCTGACCGGGATCGGCGACGCCGAGAACCTGGCCTTCAAGATCGCCCTGGTGACGCGCGGGCTGGCCGCGGACGCGTTCGTCGACACCTACGAGGCCGAGCGGCGGCCGCTGGCGACCGAGGTGCTGCGCGGCACCAGCGCGGTCACCCGCGTCAACGTCGCCGCCAATCCGGTCGGCCGGTTCCTGCGCGACCGGGTGGCACCGAAGATCTTCGGTCTGGCGCCGGTGCAGCGCTGGACCACCTACACCGCATCGCAGCTGTGGGTGAGCTACCGCAAGGGGCCGCTGGGTGGCAGCGGCCCCAAGCCCCGGCCCGGTGACCGGATCCCCGACCGGGACTGCACCCGCGCCGACGGCACCGCGACGCTGCTGCACCGCGAGCTGGGCGGGCGTTGGGCCCTGTTGTGCCCGCGCACCGCACCGGCCGGCTGCGCCGAGGAGGTGCGCGGGCATCTCGGCGAGTTCGTGACGCCCCTGACCCACGACGGTCCCGAGGTGCTGCTGGTGCGACCGGATGCTCATCTGGCCTGGCGGGGCGCACCCGACGACACCGCCGGCCCCGGCCGCTGGCTCACCTCGGCGCTGGGCACCGGCTCGGCGCGGTGATTCTCACCGTTCGGTGCGAAGCCTCCGGCGGACCCGCGCGACGACGAACCAGAGGAACGCCGCACCGACGGCGAGCAGCACGACGGACTGCAGCGTCGACGCATACGGCTCCACGAGGTGCCAGTTGGCCCCCAACCCGTATCCGGCCCCGACGAACACGCTGTTCCACACCAGACTGCCCAGGGTTGTGAGCACCGTGAACACGGCGAAGTTCATCCGCTCGGTACCGGCGGGCACCGAGATGAAGCTGCGGAACAGCGGCAGCATCCTGCCGAAGAACACGCCTTTGGTGCCGTGGCGGGCGAACCAGTCGGTGGACTTGTCGATGTCCGCGGCATCGATGAGCGGCATGCGCAGGGCCAGCCGGCGCATCCGTTCGTGACCGAGCCAGGCGCCCAGCAGGTAGATGACCCAGGCGCCGAGCACCGAACCCAGGGTGGTCCACAGGATCGCCTCCACCACGGTGAGCTCGCCCAGACGCGCGGCGAACCCGGCGACCGGCAGGATCACCTCGCTGGGCAGCGGCGGAAACAGGTTCTCCAGGAAGATCGCCAGACCGGCGCCCGGGCCGCCGAGGTGGTCCATCAGGTCCACGGTCCAGCCGGCGAGGCCGTCGACTCCGGTGCTGGCAGCTGTGGACACGGAAGGGCCTTTCGGGGGTCGACTCGTGTCCGAGCGTAGCCGGTGCTCACCGGTCCCTGGCGTGCCAGCGTTCGAGCACCGCCGGGATCTCGGCCATCAGGAACGCATAGAAGTCGCGCATCTCGGTCAGCTTCTCCCGGGCCAGGCTGGTCCGCCCGGTGGCCGCGATGCCGGCGTCGGCGGCGTCCAGGAACGCGGCGATCGTCTGGTTCTGACCGGTGTAGAGCGTGGCCCAGGCGTCCGGGCGCAGCCGGAAGTGGTCGCGGCGGCTGCCCGGGGCGGGCACCTGCTCGACGAGCCCGACCGAGGTCAGGGACTTCAGCGCCCCGGAGATCGATCCCGCACTGGCATCGAGGTCCTCGGCCAACTCGGCCATGGTCACGCTGGTCTGCTCGGTGAACAGCAGGGCGGCCAGCACCCGCGCCGTCATGCGCTGCAGCCCCTGACCGGACAGGACCAGCGCGAGTCGCTCGGCGACGTTGTGCAGTTTCGGTGCCGTGGTCACAGCGAAACCTCCTGCCGGGAAATATCCTTCAATATTTTCTGAAACTTCAGTACAGTCTATGCACACGCTCCGCACCCGCACCGGAGGTCGACACGACTCGAGATGAACACCGAACCCGTCATCGACGTCCGTGAACTGACGTTCACCTACCCCAAGACCAGCCACCCCGCGGTGCGCGGAATGGACTTCACCGTGGGCCGGGGGGAGATCTTCGGCTTCCTCGGGCCCAGCGGTGCCGGCAAGTCCACCACCCAGAAGCTGTTGATCGGACTGCTCCGCGGACACGGCGGCCGGGCGCTGGTGTGGGGCCGCGACCCGGTGGCCTGGGGCCCGGACTACTACCAGCGCATCGGGGTCTCGTTCGAACTGCCCAACCACTACCTGAAGCTGACCGGTGCGGAGAACCTGCGGTTCTTCGCCTCGCTCTACGGCGGCCGCACCCTCGATCCCCGGGAGCTCCTGGACGAGGTCGGTCTCACCGAGGCCGCCGACGTCCGGGTCGGCCGGTACTCGAAGGGAATGCAGATGCGGCTGACGTTCGCGCGGTCGCTGATCAACGATCCGGAACTGCTGTTCCTCGACGAGCCGACCTCGGGGCTCGACCCGGTCAACGCGCGCCGGATCAAGGACATGATCCTCGAGCTGCGGGCCCGCGGCCGCACCGTGTTCCTGACCACCCACGACATGGCCACCGCCGATGAACTCTGTGACCGTGTCGCGTTCGTCGTCGACGGCCGGATGGCCGCACTGGACGCACCCGCCGAACTGAAGATCGCCCGCAGCCGCCGGCTGGTCCGCGTCGAATACCGCGACCCGCAGGGCGGGTTGCGCAGCGCCGAGTTCCCGCTGGACGGACTGGCCGACAACCGGGAGTTCCACACGGTGTTGCGCGACCACCACGTGGAGACCGTCCACAGCGCCGAGGCCAGCCTCGACGAGGTGTTCGTCGACGTCACCGGCCGGAGCCTGGCGTGACGCGCTGGGTGAGCGCGCTGCGGCTGGAGGCCACCCTGCAGTACCGGCAGCGCTTCGTGCACGCCGCGGTGATTTCCGGCCTGCTGTGGCTTGCGGTGCTGCTGCCGATGCCGGCGCACCTGCGCAGCATCGTCGAACCGTATGTGCTCCTCGGCGACATCAGCGTGATCGGTTTCTTCTTCATCGGCGGCTCGGTGTTCTTCGAACGACAGGAGCGCACGCTCGGCGCGGTGATCTGCAGCCCGCTGCGCTTCGGCGAGTACCTGTCGGTCAAGATCCTCGTGCTGACCGCTCTGTCGGCTCTCGTGGCGGTGGTGGTGGTGATCGCGACACATGGCACGGCCTTCCACCCGGCGCCGCTGCTGGCCGGTGTCGTGCTCGGCACCGTGGTGATGCTGCTGGCCGGTTTCGCGTCGGCACTGCCGTTCGACTCGGTCAGCAACTGGTTCCTGTCGGCCGTCGGGCCGCTGGCCCTGCTCGGACTGCCGGTGGTGTATCTGATGGGTGTCTGGCAGCACCCCGTGCTGTACCTCATTCCCACCCAGGGGCCGTTGTTGCTGTTCGCCGCGGTGTTCGATCAGCTCACCCTCGCCCCCTGGCAGGTGGTCTACGCGCTGCTGTACCCGGCGGTGAGCGCGGCGGGTCTCTACCTGGTGGCCAGGACCATGTTCGGGCACTACGTCATCGCCCGGTCGGGAGTCGGGTGATGAGCACACCGACGACGCGACCGCTGCGTGCCTGGGCGGCGTTCGGGCGCAACGACCTGAGGGGCACCTACCGCGACCCGCTGCTGGTGATGATCGTGCTGGCGCCGGTCATCTGGACGGTCGGCACCGCGGTGCTCATACCGCGGCTGTCGGTCGCGCTCGCCGAACGCTACGACTTCGATCTGGTTCCCTACTACCCGCTGGTGGTCACCGGGTTGTTGCTGCTCACCAGCATCGTCGTGGTCGGCGGGCTCGCGGCGTTCCTGGTGCTCGACGAGATCGACGCGGGCACGCTGACGGCGCTGCGTGTCACGCCGGTGCCGCTGACGAGCTTCTTCGGCTACCGGGCGGCCACCGTGGTGGCCATCACCACGGTCTATGTGACGGCGACGATCCCGGCGACCGGGCTGTTGCCGGCCGTTCCGGCCTGGCCGCTGATCCCGATCGGCCTGGTCGGCGGCCTGACATCGGTGGTGACGATGCTGCTGATCGTGGCCGTGGCGAGCAACAAGGTGCAGGGCATCGCGATGTTGCGGTTGCTCGGACTGCTGATCGCCGGAATACCCTGCCTGGCTTGGTTCCTCGAGCCCCCGGCCGATCTCGCGTTCGGTGTGCTGCCGCCCTATTGGGCGGCAAAGGCGTTCTGGGTGGCCTGCGGGGGTGGCACGTGGTGGCCGTATCTGGCCGGCGGGGTGGTGGTCAACGTGGCGGCGGGGTGGCCGTTGCTGCGCCGTTTCGTCGCCAAGAACGCCTGACCGTCACTGGCGGCGCAGGCTGCCCAGCCCCGCGGCGATCATTCCCAGTACCGCCAGCGCCCCGCCGGCGAGCAGGGTGATGTTGAGCCAGTGGTGCAGGCTGTCCTCGGCGTGGGCGACCATCACCTCGGCGACCGTCCGGACGTCACCGGTGGTCTGGTCCAGCGCTTGGTCGAGATAGCGTGCCCCCACTTCGATTCCGGCCCACCCCGCGGCGCCGACCAGCAGCGCCGACACCCCGAGCGCGGTCAGCGCTTTGCCCTTGGACCGCGCGGCGGCGAGGGTGAGCAGGGCAGCGCCCGCGGCCACGGCGGCCGCGGTGAGGGCGGCCCACGGCCCCCAGGTCGCCAGCCAGCGGAGCTTGCCGGGTTGCAGCCCGGGGGTGTCCACGGTGATGGGCACCGTCAGCGTCGGCGGGATCTGCAGGTCGAGCGCGCCGAGGGTGGCGGCGAACGACGGATCCGACAGCATCGGCGCCACGTCGATCAGCCATTCCCGGGTGGAGCCGCCGCTGGGCACCGCGCCGGCGAACATCCACCGGTGCGCGATCCGGTTGGCCTGCGCGAACTGCCCCTCGAACCCCTCGTTGCCGGTGTAGGAGGCCGCGACGCGGTGCACCAGGGCCGGGTTGAGGTCGTAGCCGTTGTCGGCCCCCAGCGCGATCACCTGGGTGGTGAGTTCGCCGGCCATCGCCTCCTGCAGCCGCGGATCGGCCGCAGCAGAAGCTGCCAGCGCGGCATAGCCGTCCTCGTCGACGATGGTCAGCTGCGCCCAGCCGGCGGGGACCGCGACCGCCAGCGCGACGGTCGTCACGAGCCAGAAGAACAGCGCCGCCAACACCCGCACGGGCGCGTCCTCCTTCTCCGTCGGCCGGACGCCCGCCGCTGATCAGTCGTCGCCCAGCGCGCGTCCCACGATGAGCGGGTCGGGCCGGCCGACCACCTCATGGTCCTTGTTCTCGTAGTCGAACTTACTCAGCACGTGACGCATGGCGTTGATGCGGGCGCGCTTCTTGTCGTTGCTCTTGACCACCGTCCACGGCGCGGTCTCGGTGTCGGTCCAGGCGAACATGTCCTCCTTGGCCGCGGTGTAGTCGTCCCACTTGTCCAGCGACGCCAGATCGGTGGGCGAGAGCTTCCACTGCCGGACCGGGTCGACCTGGCGGATGGTGAACCGGGTGCGCTGTTCGGACGGCGACACCGAGAACCACAGCTTGGTCAGGAAGATGCCGTCGTTGACCAGCATCTGCTCGAACAGCGGGACCTGGCGCACGAATTCGGCGTGCTGACGGTTGGTGCAGAAGCCCATCACGCGTTCGACGCCGGCCCGGTTGTACCAGGACCGGTCGAAGAGCACCATCTCGCCGGCGGACGGGAAGTGCTCGATGTAGCGCTGGAAGTACCACTGGGTGCGTTCGCGCTCGGTCGGCTTCTCCAGCGCGACGACGCGGGCGCCACGGGGGTTGAGGTGTTCCATGAAGCGTTTGATGGTGCCGCCCTTGCCCGCTGCGTCGCGGCCCTCGAACACGATGACGTGCCGGTGGCCGTGCGCCTTGGACCAGTTCTGCAGCTTGAGCAGCTCGATCTGCAGCAGCCTCTTCTGCTCCTCGTAGTCGGGGCGCTTCATCCGTTCGTCGTAGGGATAGTTCTCCCGCCAGGTGTCGACGATCTGGTTGCCCGGCTGGATCAGCAGTACGGGGTCGTCATCGTCGTCGTCGACGACGGTGTAGCCAGAGATATCCAGGGTCACGCCGGGAAGCTATCTGCCCGCACGAACCGCGAGGTGACCGCAGCGTGAACGACGGGTGGATTATTTGCCCGACTGACAATTCGCCCCCGGCCGCCGACACGTCGGTCGCCGGCCCGGACATTGCGTCGGTGTAGTCATGCGTATACAGTGACGTGCACCCGATGTAGTCAAATGACTACATGTTGTCGGGAAAGGACCGCATGACCCCCACCGTCACCAAGCTCGGCAGCACCATCGGCGCACGTGTCGACGGCGTCGACCTCGCAGCCGACCTCACCGCCGACGTCGTATCGGCGATCCGCGCAGCGCTGCTCGAGCACGGCGTGATCTTCCTGCGCGGCCAGCACCATCTCGACGACGCGGCCCAGCACCGGTTCGCCGCACTCCTGGGCACGCCGGTGGGGCATCCGCTGCTCAACGTCGCCACCGCGGCGGCGCCCGCGATCACACCGATCGACTCCGACTACGCCTCGGCCAACCGGTGGCACACCGACGTCACCTTCGTCCCCGACTATCCGTCGATGTCGGTGCTGCGCGCGGTCACGCTGCCGCCCTACGGCGGTTCGACGCTGTGGGCCTCCACCGCCGCGGCCTACCGCGACCTGCCCGACCCGCTCAAGCGGCTCACCGAGAACGCCTGGGCCCTGCACAGCAACCGGTTCGACTACGTGACCACGCCGGCCCCCGGCGCCGCGGACAAGTTCGAGGCCGCCCGGGCAGCCTTCGGGCGCACCGAGTTCCGGGCCGAACACCCACTGGTGCGGGTGCACCCCGAGACCGGCGAGCGCACCCTGGTCGCCGGCGACTTCGCCCAGCATCTCATCGGGTTCGACCACCAGGACTCCCGTGAGCTCCTCGGCTTGCTGCAGCGCCGGATCACGGTGCCGGAGAACACCATCCGCTGGAACTGGGAGATGGGCGACGTGGCGATCTGGGACAACCGCGCCACCCAGCACCGCGCCGTCGACGACTACGACCGGCAGCGCCGGCTCATGCACCGCGTCACGCTGGCCGGAGATGTTCCCGTCGACATCCACGGTCGGCCGAGTCGCGCGCTCAGCGAATCCGCACCGGCCGCCTGAACGCGGCGCGCGCCGCGACG
>JAXHTL010000003.1:0-67813 GCA_034190095.1 Actinomycetota bacterium | reverse complement strand
TGACCGCCGCGCTGTTCGGGCTGGCCGCCGACCGTCACCTCGGCGCGCACGTCTACGACCCGGCCAACGGCGGGGTGTTGTTGTGGCAGCACCTGTTCTGGTTCTTCGGCCACCCCGAGGTGTACATCATCGCGCTGCCGTTCTTCGGCATCGTCAGCGAGATCTTCCCGGTGTTCAGCCGCAAGCCGATCTTCGGCTACACCACCCTGATCTACGCGACGCTGGGCATCGCCGCCTTGTCGGTGGCGGTGTGGGCGCATCACATGTACGCCACCGGTGCCGTGCTTCTTCCGTTCTTCTCGTTCATGACGTTCCTGATCGCGGTACCGACCGGGATCAAGTTCTTCAACTGGATCGGCACGATGTGGAAGGGGCAGTTGACCTTCGAGACACCCATGCTGTTCAGCGTGGGCTTCATCGTGACGTTCCTGCTCGGTGGCCTGTCGGGCGTGCTGCTGGCCAGCCCGCCGCTGGACTTCCACGTCACCGACAGCTACTTCGTGATCGCGCACTTCCACTACGTGCTGTTCGGCACCATCGTGTTCGCGACCTACGCCGGGATCTATTTCTGGTTCCCGAAGATGACCGGGCGCCTGCTCGACGAGCGGCTGGGCAAGCTGCACTTCTGGCTGACCTTCATCGGGTTCCACACCACGTTCCTGGTGCAGCACTGGCTGGGCAACGAGGGCATGCCGCGCCGCTATGCCGACTACCTGTCCACCGACGGGTTCACCGCGCTGAACATCGTGTCGACCATCGGCGCGTTCATCCTCGGCGCCTCGACGCTGCCGTTCCTGTGGAACATCTTCAAGAGCTGGCGCTACGGCGAGCCGGTGACCGTCGATGATCCGTGGGGCTACGGCAACTCGCTGGAATGGGCGACCAGTTGCCCGCCGCCGCGGCACAACTTCACCGAGCTGCCGCGAATCCGTTCCGAGCGTCCGGCCTTCGAGCTGCATTACCCGCACATGGTCGAGCGGATGCGCCGCGAGGCCCATGTCGGGCGGGCACACGGCCCTGACGACGGCGACGTGACCCGGCTCGACGACGAGAACGTCCGTACCTAGTCCGCGCCCGACGCAGCCCGTAGCGAAAGCGCCGGAGCGGCACCGGAGAAGGTGAGCACATCGCAAGAGTGGAATGGGGACTCCACGCGCGAGCACTCGGCTGACGTGTTCGGTACCTCGGAGTCGGTCGGCTCCTCGCGCCAGCGCTCGTCGCTACTGATCACGGTGACCGGCCACGATCAACCGGGCGTCACCTCGGCACTGTTCGAGGTGCTCTCCCGGCACCACGTCGAACTGCTGAACGTCGAGCAGGTCGTCATCCGCGGGCGACTGACTCTCGGCGTGCTCGTGGCCGCCGCCGACGAGGTCGCCGCCGGAGCCGAATTCCCCGCGGAGGTCCGGAAGGCGATCCACGGGGTGGGCCTCGATGTCAGCATCGAGCGCAGCGACGGCCTGCCGGTGATGCAGGAGCCCTCCACCCACACGATCGTGGTGCTGGGTCGGCCGATCACCGCCGAGTCGTTCGGCGTCGTCGCCCGTGAGGCGGCCGCCCTCGGCGTGAACATCGACTTCATCCGCGGGGTGTCGGACTATCCGGTGACCGGGCTGGAGCTGCGTGTTTCAGTTCCGCCCGGGGTGTACGACGAGCTGCAGGCGGTGCTGGCCCGGCTTGCGGTCGCCGAGAGCATCGACATCGCGGTCGAGGACTACAGCCTGTCCCGGCGCGCCAAGCGGCTCATCGTCTTCGACGTCGACTCCACGCTCATCCAGGGCGAGGTCATCGAGATGCTCGCCGCCCACGCCGGCGCCCAGGCCGCGGTGGCCCAGGTGACCGAGGCCGCCATGCGTGGGGAGATCGACTTCGCCGAGTCCCTGCACCGGCGGGTGGCCACGCTGGCGGGGCTGCCGGCCGAGATCCTCGACGAGGTGGCCGAGCAGATCGAGCTGACCCCGGGCGCCCGCACCACGCTGCGCACCCTGCGCCGGCTCGGCTACCACTGCGGCATCGTCTCGGGCGGTTTCCGCCAGGTCATCGAGCCGCTCGCACATGAGTTGATGATGGACTTCGTCGCGGCCAACGAACTCGAGATCGTCGACGGCAAGCTCACCGGCCGGGTGATCGGTGCCGTCGTCGACCGGCCGGGCAAGGCCAAGGCGCTGCGCGACTTCGCCCAGCAGGCCGGTGTGCCGATGGAGCAGACCGTGGCCGTCGGTGACGGAGCCAACGACATCGACATGCTGGCCGCCGCGGGTCTGGGGGTGGCGTTCAACGCCAAACCCGCGCTGCGCGAGGTGGCCGACGCCTCGCTGAGCCACCCCTACCTGGACACCGTGCTCTTCGTGCTCGGGGTGACCCGGGGCGAGATCGAGGCCGCCGACGCCCTCGACGGCGTGGTGCGCAGGGTGGAGATCCCCGAGTAACCCGTCACACCACGACGGTCGTGGGCTCCGGTGCGGCCATACCGGTGACGCTGCGCCAGGCGCGCGCCAGCAGGGTGACGGCTTCGACGAGCTGCGGCTCCGGCAGGGTGAAGGGCACCCGGATGAACCGCTCCAGGGTGCCGTCGACTCCGAAACGGGGGCCGGGCGGGATCTCCAGACCGATCCGGGACGCGGCCGCCGACAGTGCGGAGCTCATCGGCGCCGGAAGCCGCACCCACAGCGACAGGCCGCCCTTGCCGGGGCTGGGCTGCCAGTCGGGGAGCTGTTCGGCGAGCAGCTCGAGCAGCAGCGCCCGGCGGGCCCGCAGAATCTCGCGGCGCTCGGGCAGCACCTCGGCCTCGGCGCCGAGCAGCCTCGCCGCGGCCAGCTGTTCGAGGATCGCGGTGCCCATGTCGATGGCCGGGCGCAGCGCGGCAACGGTGGCCAGGGTGCTGCGTTCGGCCCGGATCCAGCCGATCCGCAGGCCGCCCCAGAACGATTTCGACATCGAGCCCACGGTGAGGACCAGGTCGTGGCGACGGGTCATCGCGGCGGCGACGGGCGCCGGCACCGGTTCGTCGAGCCACATGTCGGTGATCGTCTCGTCGATGATCGTGCGAGTGCGGGTGTCGGTGATGATGCGCGCCAACCGGCTGCGGTCGGCTTCGGGCATCGTCATGCCGGTCGGGTTGTGATTGTCGGGGATCAGGTAGGCCAGGGCCGGGTCCAGTTGACGGGCGGCGGCCTCCAGCGCCTCGAGCTCCCACCCCTCGGCGGTCATCGCCACCGGTACGGCCCGAACTCCCCGGGTGGCCATCGCTGCCAGAGCGCCGTGATAGGTGGGCTGTTCGACCAGCACCCGGTCGTCGGGCTGGGCGTAGGTCGCCAGGATCAGACCGATGGCCTGCAGCGCGCCGCTCGTCACCAGGATTTCCTCGGGTTCGGTGGGAAGTCCTCGGGCACAGTATCTTTCGGCGATCGCTTCGCGAAGAGCGGGGACGCCGAGCAGTTCGACACCGATGTCGTGCAGGTACGGGGTCACCAGTTGGGCGGCCTCGGTGAAGGCACGTGAGACCGCCGGCACCGGTGCTGCCAGCGTGGCCGCCGCCAGATTGGCGGTGGCCAGATAGGGGACGGACGCGTTCGGGACGGGGGAGGCCGGGGGAGCCGCCGGCAGGGCCGTGGTGCTGCGTGCGCCTCGACGGGCGTGGAGGTAGCCGTCCTCGCGCAGCTGCGCGTAGGCCGCGGTCACCGTCGTGCGCGACACGTGCAGCGAATCGGCCAACGCGCGCTCGCTGGGCAGCTGCGCGCCGATGGGCAGCCTGCCGTCGACGATGAGCAGCCGGATCGCATCGGCAAGGCCGTGATAAGCGGGCCCGCTGCGGCTGGCGGTGCGCCAGTTGCCGAGTTCGCGAGCCAGTAGTCCGGTATCCAGGGACCGGTGTGCCACCTTTGCCGTCATATAGAGGCCACTATCCGTGAACTGGCTATGGAATTGCAAGCCCAACCCGCCCAATCTGGATCCCATGGCGAAAAAGTGGATGTCTAACTGGACTGGTCGATTGGCTTCGGCGTGGAGCCGGCTGGCCTACACCGCGATGCGCCCCTGCGATCACGTCGAGTCCTGGGACCGCTGGGAGCTCACCCACGACCGTCGTCGCGAGCTCAGCGACCTCGAAGCCATCCGGGTGCGGTACCGCGATCACGCGTGAGCGGGCGATCCGCGACCGCGCTAGGTTGCTCGCGTGAGTGCCGACCGCACGCTGGACACCCTGGTCGCCGAGGCCCAGGCGCTCGGGCGGCGACACCGGCGCGCGGTGCTGGGCATCGCCGGCAACCCGGGCGCCGGGAAGTCGACCCTGGCCGCTCTGCTGCTCGCCGAATTGGCCCACCGGTGCGGCCACGACTGGGCGGCCCACCTGCCGATGGACGGCTTCCACCTGGCCGACGAGCAGCTCCGCCGGCTCGGGCTGCTCGATCGCAAGGGCGCGCCGGAGACGTTCGACGCCACCGGATACGCCCAGCTGCTGGAGCGGGTGCGCGTCGAGACCGACCAGGACGTGTACGCCCCGGGGTTCGACCGCGACCTCGAACAACCCCTGGCCGGCGCCCTGGCGGTGCCGCCGGCGGCACGGCTGGTGCTGACCGAGGGCAACTACCTGCTGCTCGACGATCCGCGGTGGGCGCGGGCCCGCAACGCCATGGACGCAGTGTGGTTCGTCACTGGCGACCAGCGAACCAGAACCGACCGGCTGATCGCCCGCCACATCCGGTTCGGCAAGACCCCGCAGGCCGCGCAGGCCTGGGTCGCCGAGGTCGACGCGCGCAACGCAGCGCTGGTCGCGGCCACCCAGCCGGGTGCCGACCGGGTCGTCGTCAACGGCGCGCACGGATGGGAGTTCAGGGCCTGACTACGATGGGCGGGTGCCAGTCGACAGCTCCGATGATGACACCGAAGCCGCCGATCCAGACCTGCTGATCGACTTCGCCAAGATCACGCTCCGTCGCGGCGGCCGCACGCTCGTCGGCCCCGTGACCTGGTCGGTGGAGCTCGATGAGCGCTGGGTGGTGATCGGCCCCAACGGCGCGGGCAAGACCTCGTTGCTGCGCATCGCGGCGGCGATGGAACACCCCTCCTCGGGGACCGCCTATGTGCTGGGCGAACGGTTGGGCCGCACCGACATGTCCGAGTTGCGCGCGCGCGTCGGCCTCAGCAGTGCGGCCCTGTCCCAGCGGGTGCCCGACGACGAGGTGGTGCGCGACCTGGTCGTCTCGGCCGGGTACGCCGTGATGGGGCGCTGGCGTGAGCAGTACGACGAGGTGGACTACGAGCAGGCCATCGACATGCTCGAAAGCGTCGGCGCCGAGCACCTGGCCGAGCGCACCTACGGCACGCTCAGCGAAGGCGAGCGCAAGCGGGTGCTGATCGCCCGATCCCTGATGACCGACCCGGAACTGCTGCTGCTCGACGAGCCGGCGGCCGGCCTCGACCTGGGCGGGCGCGAGGAACTCGTCGCGCGTCTCACCGATCTGGCCGCCGACCCCGACGCGCCGGCGCTGGTGCTGGTGACCCATCACGTCGAGGAGATCCCGCCGGGTTTCTCCCATGCCATGATCCTGTCCGAGGGCAAGGTGGTGGACTCCGGTCTGCTGTCCGAGGTGCTCACCGCAGACAACCTGTCCAAGGCGTTCGGTCAGTCGATCGCCCTGGACTACATCGACGGCCGCTACTTCGCGCGACGCACGCGCAGCCGCGCCGCACACAGGAGGCGGACATGAGCACCCACGAGCCCGAACCCCTGCCGGCCCGCCCGGCTGCGACGGTCATGCTGATCCGGGGCGCCCAGAGTGGCCCGGCCGGCTCGGCGAACCCCCTCGAGGTCTTCCTGATGCGCCGCCATTCGGCGATGGACTTCGTCGCGGGCGTGATGGTGTTTCCCGGCGGGGGAGTCGACGACCGCGACCGCAACGCCGATGTCGCCTGGCACGGACCGGACCGGCAGTGGTGGGCACAGCGGTTCGGGGTGGACGCCGAGCTGGCCGCGGCGCTGGTCTGCGCGGCCGCCCGGGAGACCTTCGAGGAATCCGGTGTGCTGTTCGCCGGCGCCGCCGACGACCCCGACCTGCTGGTCGACGACGCGTCGGTGTACCGCGAGCAGCGCGCCGCACTGGAGAACAAATCGCTGTCCTTCGGTGAGTTCCTGCGCACCGAGAAGCTGATGTTGCGCGCCGACCTGCTGCGGCCCTGGGCGAACTGGGTGACCCCGAAAGAGGAACGCACCCGTCGCTACGACACCTATTTCTTCGTCGGCGCCCTGCCCGAGGGGCAGCGGGCCGACGGGGACAACACCGAGACCGACCGGGCCGACTGGGTCACCCCGCGGGCCGCGCTCGACGACTTCGCCGAGGGGCGCAGCTTCCTGCTGCCCCCGACCTGGACCCAGCTCGACGCCCTCGACGGACGCACCGTCCCCGAGGTGCTGGCGGTCGAGCGCCAGATCGTGGCCGTCGAGCCGTCGCTGGCCGCGGAGAAGGGCGGCAACTGGGAGATCGAGTTCTTCAACAGCGCGCGCTACAACGCCGCCCGCAACCGCCGCGCCCCGCAGGGCTACACCGACGGGGCGCCGCGGGCGTGACGGAATTCGTCCAGGTGGTGGTCTCCGGTGATGCCGAGCAGCGGCCGGCGATCGCCACCCTGCTGCTGTCGCGCCCGCCGACCAACGCGCTGACCCGGCAGGTCTACCGGGAGATCGCCGAGGCCGCCGCCGCGCTCGGGGACCGCGACGACGTCGCCGCGGTGATCCTGTTCGGCGGCCACGAGATCTTCTGCGCCGGCGAGGACATGCCCGAGCGCTCGACGTTGAGCGCCGAGGAAGCCGAGGTGACCGCGCGGCTGGGCCGGGAGGCGGTCGAGGCGCTGGCGCGGCTCCCCAAACCCACGGTCGCCGCCATCACCGGCTACGCGCTGGGGGCCGGGCTGACGCTGGCACTGGCCGCCGACTGGCGGCTCAGCGGGGACAACGCGAAGTTCGGGGCCACCGAGATCCTCGCCGGCCTGGCACCGGCCGCGGCCGGGACGACCCGGCTGTCCGCAGCGGTGGGGTCCAGCAAGGCCAGGGACCTGGTGTTCAGCGGCCGGTTCGTCGATGCCCGGGAGGCCCTCGACATGGGCCTGATCGACCAGCTGGTGGCCCCGGACGGGGTCTATGACGCCGCGCTCTCGTGGGCGGGCCGTTTCCTGGACTACCCGCCGTCGGTGCTGGCCGCGGCGAAGGCGGCATTCGTTGACGGTGGCCGCACAGCGAACAGTTAGGCTGCCCTGCATGACGAGTTCCGATGTCACCGACCCGGCGCCGCAACCTCGTGCCACCCAGGAGCAGGTCGAAGCCGCGATGCACGACTCCAAGCTCGCCCAGGTGCTCTACCACGACTGGGAAGCCGAGACCTACGACGACAAGTGGTCGATCTCCTATGACCAACGCTGCATCGACTACGCGCGGGGGCGGTTCGACGCGGCGGTACCCGAGGACGTCCAGCGGGAGCTGCCCTACGACCGGGCCCTGGAACTGGGCTGCGGCACCGGCTTCTTCCTGCTCAACCTGATCCAGGCCGGCGTGGCCCGGCGCGGGTCGGTCACCGATCTGTCCCCGGGCATGGTCAAGGTGGCCACCCGTAACGGGCAGTCGCTCGGACTGCAGATCGACGGCCGTGTCGCCGACGCCGAAGGCATCCCCTACGACGACGACAGCTTCGACCTGGTGGTCGGTCACGCGGTGCTGCATCACATCCCCGACGTGGAGAAGTCGCTGCGCGAGGTCGTCCGGATCCTCAAACCGGGTGGACGGTTCGTCTTCGCCGGGGAACCCACCACGGTGGGCAACCGCTACGCCCGCGAGCTCTCGACGTTGACCTGGCGGGTCGCGACCAACGTCACGAAGCTGCCGTTCCTGTCCGACTGGCGGCGCCCGCAGGCCGAACTCGACGAGTCCTCGCGGGCGGCGGCGCTGGAGGCGGTCGTGGACCTGCACACGTTCGAACCGGGTGACCTGGAGCGGATGGCCGCCAACGCGGGTGCGGTCGAGGTGCGCACCGCCAGCGAGGAGTTCACCGCCGCGATGCTGGGCTGGCCGATCCGCACCTTCGAAGCCGCGGTGCCGCCGGGCCGGCTGGGCTGGGGCTGGGCGAAATTCGCGTTCGGCAGCTGGACGACACTGTCGTGGGTGGATGCCAACGTGTGGCGCCGGGTGATGCCGAAGGGCTGGTTCTACAACGTGATGGTCACCGGGATCAAGCCGGAGGGCGGGTCGTCGTAGCGTTCAGCCTCGACGATGTGAACTACCTGCGCAGTGCGGCGGGGGCGTCGGCGCTGCGCGAGCTGGCCGGGATCGAGCTCTCCGATGCCACCTTGATCGCCGATATCAGTTCGGCCAGAAAGCGTTTCGGTGACCGTGCCGGGGCGCTGGTGGAAACCGTCCGGCTCCGGCGCAAGGCCGCGGTCAAGCTGGCTGATGCGCAGCACTGGCTGCTGACCGACGATGCGCTCCAGCAGGCCACCGCCGAACCGGTGGCCGAGCACCGGGCCCGGAGACTGGCGGGGGCCACCGTCCACGACGTCACCTGCTCCATCGGTGCCGAGCTTGCAGCGCTGCGCAATTCGGCGGAGTTCGTGATGGGCAGCGACATCGACCCGGTGCGGCTGGCGATGGCCGACCACAACCTGCGAGCGGGCGGCCGTGCGGTGCCGCTGTGTCGCGCCGACGCCCTGCGCCCCGTCAGCCGGGGTGCCGTCGTGCTCGCCGACCCCGGCCGGCGCAGCGGCTCCCGGCGCCGCTTCGACCCACGCGCCTACCTGCCGCCACTCGATGAGCTCCTCGACGTTCTGAGCGACCGCGACCATGTCGTGAAGTGTTCCCCCGGAATCGATTTCGCAGCGGTGCGGGCGCTGGGGTTCGAGGGTGAGATCGAGGTGGTCTCGTTGGCCGGCAGGGTGCGCGAGGCGTGCCTGTGGTCGGGCGGACTCGCCGGGGCGGCAGTCACGCGCCGCGCCACCGTGCTGGACACCGCAGAGCAGGTCACCGACGCCGACCCGGGTGACTGTCCGGTGGCGCCGGCGGGCCGCTGGATCGTCGAGCCCGACGGAGCGGTCATCAGGGCCGGGCTGGTGCGCCACTACGCGGCCCGCCACGGTCTGTGGCAACTCGACCCCGACATCGCCTACCTGTCCGGGGAGCGGCTACCCGAGGGGGTTCGCGGGTTCGAGGTGCTCGACACCCTGGACTTCAACGAACGCCGGCTGCGGCAAGCGCTGTCGTCGCGCGATGTGGGTGCGGCCGAGATCCTGGTCCGCGGCCTCGACATCGACCCCGACGCGCTGCGCCCCCGCTTGCGGCTACGTGGATCGTCGCAGGCCACGGTGGTTTTGGCCCGGCTCGGTTCCGGGCGAACCAGCCGGGCAACGGCATTCATATGTCGTCCGTCACGTTGACCGGGCACGTACCCTGGCAGCAACTGCGCCGAGGACCGATTCGGCGCCGAACACGAGGACGTCCGTCGATGCGCATTCTCGCCGCCGCCCTGCTGGCTGCCGGTGTGACCTCAGGTTTGGGTCTGAGTCTGGCTACCGCCCCGGTCTCTGCGGCCCAGGAATCGGCGTGCGCGGAACTGGGCGGTTCGGTCGATCCCGAGCAGATGTGCCGGGTGCACGTCAGCAATCCCACCTACACGCTGGACTTCACGTTTCCCGCCGACTACCCCGACCAGCGGGCGGTCGCCGACTACCTGAAACAGACCCGGGACGGCTTCGTCAACGTCTCCGACATGCCCGGGTCGTGGAACCTGCCCTACGTCCTGGACGCCCGGGGAACCGACTACCGTTCCGGTCCGCCGGCGGTGCCGGGCGAGGAGAGCCCGGCGCCGCAACCCGACCCCGCCCAGGAGAGCGACGGCACCCGCAGCGTGGTGTTCGAGGTGTACGAGAACGTCGGCGGCCCGCACCCTCAGACCTGGTACAAGTCCTTCAACTGGGACCTCGAGGCGCAGGCCCCGATGACGTTCGAGACATTGTTCCGGCCCGGGACCAGGCCGCTGGATGTGATCTTCCCGATCGTGCAGGAGGATCTGGCCCGCCAGCTCGGCGTCGACTCACCGATCTCGTCCGACGACGGTCTCGACCCGGCCAAGTACCAGGAGTTCGCGCTCACCGACGACGAGCTGATCTTCTTCTTCGGTCAGGGCGAGATCATGGCCGGTGCGGGCGGGGCGCTGCGGGCCACCGTTCCCCGCAGCGCCGTCGCCTCCATGCTGGCCTGATCGGCCGGGCTGCTTACGCGGACGCCGACGGCACCTTGTCCTTGCCGGTGGCCGGGTCGTAGTTCTCCCAGAACGTGGCGTTCTTGATGCCGAGGGCCACCGGGTCGAACATCGGGTCCAGGCCCTGTTTCTTCTGCTTCTCGTAGTCCCACAGGGCCTTGTAGGCGGGCTGCTGCAGGATGATGATGCCGATGATGTTCAGCCAGGCCATCAGGCCGACGCCGATGTCACCGAGCGTCCACGCGTCCGCGGCGGTCGAGACCGCCCCGATCGTCACCGACACCAGGATCAGCGCCTGCAGCAGCATCGTGGTGTTCGAGCCCACCGTGCCCCGGATGTAGGGGACGCTGATCGTCGCGGCCTTGCCCAGCAGGAACCGCAGGTTGGTCTCGGCCATGTAGTAGTAGGCGATGATCGTGGTGATGCAGAAGAACGCCAGCGAGAACGCGATGAAGCTGGCGCCCGCACCGCTCCACAGCGTGTCGAAACCGCTCTGGGCGAACGCGGGGCCCACTTCGGTGCCCTCGGGCAGGATGCCGCCGTCGGCGATCACGGCTCCGTCGGCGCTCTCACCCTCGAACACGCGGTAGGCGCCGGTGGACAGGATCAGGAAGCCGGTGGCCGAGCAGATGAACAGGGTGTCGATGTAGACCGCGAAGGCCTGTACCAGACCCTGCTTGGCGGGGTGGGAGACCTCGGCGGCGGCCGCCGCGTGCGGACCGGTGCCCTGGCCGGCCTCGTTGGAGTAGATGCCGCGTTTGACACCCCACATCACCGCCACGCCCAGGATCGCGCCGAAGGCGGAGTCGATCCCGAACGCGCTGGAGAAGATCAGCGAGATGATCCCCGGGATCTCACCGGCGTTCATCAGCACGATGACCAGCGCCAGCACGATGTAGATGACCGCCATGAAGGGCACCACGATGGAGGCGAACGTCGCGATCCGCTTGACACCGCCGATGATGACGAAGGCCAGCACGATCACGGTGCCGACGGCGACCCACCACTCGCCGAAGCCCCAGGCGGTCTGCATCGCCGAGGCCATCGAGTTGGACTGCACGCTGGGCAGCAGCAGCCCCATGGCCAGCATCGTCACCGCGGCGAAGACGTACCCGTAGATCTTCATCGGTACGGCTGCGGCGGTGTTGGCGAACGCCTGGCTGAAGTAGTAGGCCGGGCCGCCGCGGTACTCGCCGGTCAGCTTGTCGCGGTCCTTGTAGATCTGGCCCAGGGTGCATTCCACGAACGAGGTGGAGGCTCCGAGGAACGCCACCACCCACATCCAGAACAGCGCGCCGGGCCCACCGAACGCGATGGCGGTCGCGACGCCGGCGATGTTGCCGGTGCCGACGCGCCCGGCCAGTGAGATGGTCAGCGCCTGGAAACTCGAGACGCCCGACGGTGACTTCTCACCCTTGAGCATGAGCCGCACCATCTCCGGGATCTGCCGCACCTGCACGAACCGGGATCTGATGGAGAAGTACACGCCTGCGGCGAGGCAGAGGTACACCAGCGTCTCGTGCCATACGAGGTCGCTGACGCTTCCGAGGAATTCCGACACCTGGTGTCCCCTTTGTCCGTTCGGGCTTGCTCTGGGTGTTTCGAAAAAGCACTCTTTCACCGACAGGAAAGAACGGTATTACCTGTTTGTCACGGCGGTGTTAGAACGGCCGGATATGTCGTCGCTGGTCGAGGCCTTGCGCCGGCCGGTCAGGCCGGGGCGAAGCCGAAAACCCGGCCGTCGCTGGTCGCGGTGACGATGCGACCGTCCTGGCCGATGGACACCCCGACCGGCCATCCGGTGGCTCCGGGCAGCGGATAGCGGTTGATGGTGTGGCCGTCGCCGAGGTCGAACACGGCCAGTGCCATTCCCGGTTCCTCGGCACCGTCAGGGGTCACGGTGTAGCCGACCCCGGCCAGGCTCGACGTGGACAGCGGCGTGAGATCATCGCGGCGCCACAACTCTTCACCCTGCTCAGCGGTGTCGCGGATGGCGACCAGCTGCGCGCCGGGCCCGCCCCCGGCGACGATCAGCCCGCTCGGGGTGACCGACGGCGGGGTCTGGGCCAGATAACCCAACGGCACCGACCACTTGGCCGTGCCGTCGTCGCTGTTGAGCGCCCACAGGTGTTCGTCGCGGCCGTTGACGTACACCGTCGAGCCGTCCGCCGACAGCACCGGGCTGGCCAGCGGCCCGCCGCCCACCGCGTCGCTGGTCCACTCCCGGCTGAGTTCGGGAGTCTGCCCCGGCCGGTAGCGCAACCCGACCAGCACCGGCACGTCGGCGCCGGGCTCCCACAGTGGAACCACCACCGTGCTGGTGGCCGCGGAGAACGCCGGTGCGGCCGAGACCGGACACTCCGGCCCCGCCGGCCGGCAGTCCTCGAGTCCGCGGAACGAGTCGGTGGGGTCGAGTCCGGCGACCAGGTCCAGCGAGGTGCCGACGACGGAACCGCGCTGGGCGTCGAACACCAGCACCTGGCCGAGGTGGGTGACCACCAGCAGATTGCCCGGCGACAGGAAACGCATCGTCATCGGCATGCCGATCACCGGCCGGCGCCAGCGCACCCACTGCGTGGTCGGGAAGGACTGCACCAGGCCCGGCTGACCCATGTAGAGGTTGTCGAACCCGTCGAACAGCGGGCCGGCGAATCCGCCGCCCTGCACGGTGCGGGTGCACCAGCGTTGCCGGGCGCGGTTGTCGTTCTCCCACACCATCAGCGAGCATCCCGCCGCGGTCTGGGCGTTGAGCGCCAGGTCACCGTCGGCGCTCAGCGCCGGCTGGGCGCCCAGCTCGCCCTTGACGGCCCGAATCCAGTCCAGGCGCAGTGTGTCGGCACCCGAGAGCGGGTTGTGGCTGTTGTTCTCGGCGTTGGCGTACTGCGCGGCCCAGCCGTCGGCAGCGCGCGCCAACACCCAGGAATCGGTGTTGCCGCAGCCGGCGGAGGCGCCCGCTATCAGCGCCGTCGCGGCCAGGACGAGCATTCGCCGCAGCACGTGTTCCCTTCAGATCTCCGGGGCTCGGGGCAGCCGTGCCGTTATGTCGAGCCCACGTGAGGGTAACCGCTGCGTGGCCCGCCACCGGCGCGCTGCGGGCCCGGAATGTCGTGGATCGGCTCGCGTAGGCTTTGCGGCCATGACGACGATGTGGGGCGCGCCGCTGCACAAGCGCTGGCGAGGGTCGCGCTTGCGGGATCCGCGTCAAGCCGAGTTCCTCACTCTGGCCTCCCTGAAATGGGTGCTGGCCAACCGCGCCTACACCCCCTGGTACCTGGTGCGGTACTGGCGACTGCTGAAGTTCAAGCTGGCCAACCCGCACATCATCACCCGCGGCATGGTGTTCCTCGGCAAGGACGTCGAGATTCAGGCCACCCCCGAGCTGTCCCAGATGGAGATCGGCCGCTGGGTGCACATCGGTGACGGCAACACCATCCGCTGCCACGAAGGTTCGCTGCGGATCGGCGACAAGGTCGTGCTCGGGTGCAACAACGTCATCAACTCCTACCTCGACATCGAGTTGGGCGACTCGGTGCTGATGGCCGACTGGTGCTACATCGTCGACTTCGACCACAAGATGGACAACATCGAACTGCCCATCAAGGACCAGGGCATCGTCAAGAGCCCGGTGTACATCGGGCCCGACACCTGGGTGGCGGTGAAGGTCAGCGTGTTGCGGGGCACGTCGGTCGGCCGGGGCTGCGTGCTGGGCTCGCACGCGGTGGTCAAGGGCGACATCCCGGACTTCTCGGTCGCGGTCGGCGCGCCGGCCAAGGTGGTCAAGAACCGCAAGCTGTCCTGGGAGACCTCGGCGGCTCAGCGGGCCGAGCTGGCCGCTGCGCTGGCAGACATCGAACGCAAGAAGGCCTCCCGCTGACCTGGGTTTGCCGCTGACGCTGCGGCCGTGCGGCGTCGGTGACAGCATCAGCGGGTGACCACAGCCAGCCACCAGAACATCGCCTACCCCGCCACGGGTGCGCACCCGTTCCGTCACGACGACCCGCCGTTGGCGCCGTTCGTGGTCGTGCTCTTCGGCGCCACCGGTGACCTGGCCAGACGCAAGCTGCTACCCGGCATCGCCTACCTCGAGCAGTCGTCGCTGACCCCCGACATCCGGCTGGTCGGCACCTCGCTGGAGGAATACACCGACGACGAGTTCCGCGCGCTGGCCCGTGAGGCCTGCGATGCGTTCGGCAGTCACGAGCTGACCGACGAACAGTGGGCGCAGTTCGCCGCGAAGATCACCTACGTGCCCCAGGGCGAGGGGCCCGACGCGCTGGCCGCCGCGGTGGCGCAGGGCGAGGCCGAACTCGGCGACGGGGTGCAACGCCTGCACTACCTGTCGGTGCCGCCGAAAGCCGCCGAATCGGTCATCACCATGCTCAAGGACGCCGATCTGGTCGAGCGCTCGCGGGTGGTGATGGAGAAACCGTTCGGCACCGACCTGCGCAGCGCGGTCGAGCTCAACGCATTCGTCCACGAGACGTTCAGCGAGGCTCAGGTGTTCCGGATCGACCACTTCCTGGGCAAGGAGGCCGCCCAGAACATCCTGGCGTTCCGGTTCGCCAACGGCCTCTTCGAGCCGATCTGGAACCGCAACTTCATCGATCACATCCAGATCGACATCCCCGAGACGTTGGGCCTGGACGCCCGGGCCAACTTCTACGAGAGCACCGGGGCCTTCAAGGACATGGTGGTCACGCACCTGTTCCAGGTGATGGCTTTCGTGGTGATGGAGCCGCCGACCGCGCTGGAACCCCGCGCGATCAGCGAGGAGAAGAACAAGGTGTTCCGGTCGATGCTGCCCATCGACGTCGGCAACGTGGTGCGCGGGCAGTACACCGGTTACCGCGAAGAGGACGGCGTGGCCCGCGATTCGGACACCGAGACGTTCATCGCGCTCAAGGTCGGCATCGACAACTGGCGCTGGGCGGGTGTCCCGGTGTATCTGCGCACCGGGAAGAAGATGGCCGAGGGGCAGCGGATCGTGTCGATCGCATTCAAGGAGGCCCCGCGCACCATGTTCCCGCCGGGTTCGGGGGTCGGCGCGCAGGGGCCCGACCACCTGACGTTCGATCTGGCGGACTCGTCGAAGATCTCACTGTCGTTCTACGGCAAGCGCCCGGGACCGGGGATGAAGCTCGAGAAGCTCTCGATGCAGTTCTCCACCCAGGAGACCGAGTACATCGACGACGTGCTCGAGGCCTACGAGCGGTTGATCCTGGACGCGATGCGCGGGGACCACACCCTGTTCACCACCGCCGAGGGCATCGAGTCGCTGTGGGAGCGGTCGGCGCCCCTGCTGCTCGACCCGCCGCCGGTGAAGATGTACCAGCCGGGAACCTGGGGGCCCAACGCGATTCACCAGATGATCGCCCCCCATGCGTGGCGGCTGCCGTTCGAACGGGTGTGGCGGGAGAAGAAGAGCTGACCCACCCCGGCTCAGCGCCCGGGTAGCGCCCGTTCGGGGATGGCCCGGCGCGGCTGGGGTCTGCGCTCGCCGCGTTTGGCGCCGAGATAGACCTGCGCGGTGGCCGCGGCCACCGTCTGCCAGGCGAAGTCCGAGGTCAGCCGCTGCCGGGCCGCGAGTGCACGCTGTTGCGCGGCGGCCGGGTCGTCGAGCAGGACCCGGACCGCCGCGGCGAGTTGCCCGACGTCGCCGGGCGGATACGACAGCCCGGTCTGTCCGTCGATCACCGCTTCGCCGAGGCCGCCGGCGGTCGAGGTCACCAGCGGAGCTCCCGCGGCGGCTGCTTCGAGGGCGACGATGCCGAACGGCTCGTAGTGTGACGGCAACACCGCGGCGTCGGTGCGGTGCAGCAGGGTCAGCAGTTGTGAATGATCCACTCGGCCGACGAAATTGGTGGCCTTGAGCACTTTGTGGCGGCGGGCCTGCTCGGTCAGGAAGGACAACTGGGTGCCGTCGCCGGCGACGGTCAGGGTGGTGCCGGGATGGGTCCGCCGGATCCGGGGCAGCGCCGCGATCGCGTCGTGGACGCCCTTCTCGTATTCGAGGCGGCCGAAATAGAGCAACTCGGCAGGGCCCGGACGCGGACCGGTGCGGGGGCGGCGCGGAGCGAACGGCCAACCGTCGGTGTCGATTCCGTTGGGGATGACGCTGATGTCGGGCAGACCCGGGCCGAACAGCGCGGTGATCTCGTCGCGCATCGAGGCCGAGCAGGTGATCAGGGAATCCGATTCGCGCACCAGCCAGCTCTCCAGGGCGTGCACCTGGCGGCTCACCGCGCCGGACACCCACCCGGAGTGCCGGCCCGCCTCGGTGGCGTGGATGGTGGAAACCAAAGGCACATCGAAGAATTGGGCAAGTGTGACAGCAGGGTGGGCGACCAGCCAATCGTGGGCGTGCACCACGTCGGGCCGCCAGTCGGTCAGTAGACCGGCCCGGATCATCGCGTGGCCCATCGCCAGCGTCCAGGCCATCATGTCGGAGCTGAAGGTGAACTCGTGCGGATCCTCGGCGGCCGCGATCACCCGCACGCCGTCGCAGTCTCCGTCGGTGGTGGGGTGGCTGTGCGGGTCGGTGGCGGTCGGCCGGCGGCTCAGCACCACCACCTCGTGGCCCGCGCCGGCCAGTTCGGTGGCCAGGTGGTGGACGTGGCGCCCGAGCCCGCCGATCACCACCGGCGGGTACTCCCACGAGATCAGCAGGATCTTCATCGTCACGCACTCGGCAGCCGGCGCGCGTCGAGCGCACCGAACAGCCCGTCGGCCCGGTTCCAGCCTTCGGCCAGGCGCGCAGCGTGCTCGTGCCGGCCCGCGGCCGCCGCCGTGGCGATCTCGCGGGTGGCGTGCGCATGCAGATGCGCTCGGTATCGCGCGTAGTCGGCCGCGGAGTCCTTGCTCACCATGAACGGCCAGTCGCTGGACACGGTCAGCAGTGTCTCGCGCAGGATCTGATCGGCGACCGCGTGCCGGGGCGTCGGCGCATCCGGAAGTGCGGTGCGGGCCAGCGCCTTGTCCACGGTGCTCAGTGCGGTGTCGACGACCTCGTTGTTGAGCTGGACGAGGTCGGCGACCTTCTCACCGGCCCAGACCTGCCAGTCCTTGCCCGACCCCCACGAGCTGGCCGGCAACTCCACCGGGGCGCCGACGTAGCCGGTGGCAGCCGCGTCGGCCAGCGTGCCGACCCGGATGCCGGCGGCCGGCAGCGCGCGCAGTACCCGTTCCAGCCAGACCGGGCCCTCGTACCACCAGTGGCCGAACAACTCGGTGTCGAACGCGGCGATCACGTGGGCGGGCCTGCCGATGCGTTCGGACTCGGCGATGAGCCGCCGGCGCACCGTGTCGACGAAGTCGGCGACGTGCACGTCCACCGCGGCGTCGGCGCGATCCGGGTCGTAGGGCGCCTTGGCCTCCGAGGGCACGTTGCGACCGGTCACCCGGGCCGGCTTGAGACCGGTCGCGTGGTCGTAGGTGTGGAAATCGCGGTAGGCGGCGTGGCCCGGATAGCCCGAGCGCGGCGACCAGACGCGATAGCTGACCTGCAGGTCACGACCGAACGCGACGACGCCGGACCCGGCGACCGGACGCCCGAGCGCGGTGTCGCCGTGCAGGGAGGGCCCGTCGACCATGAAGTGGCCGATCCCGGCGCGGCGGTAGTCGGTTTCCATGCCCGGGGCGTACGCGCATTCCGGAGCCCAGATCCCCACCGGCGTGTGGGCGAAGCGCTGCGCGGCATCGGCGAGGCCCTCGCGCAGCGCGAACTCGCGCAGGCGCGGGTTGAGCAGCGGCTGGAACGGGTGCGCCAGCGGACCGCCCAGCAACTCGATGACCTCGCCGTCGATCAGTTCGCGCAGTACCGGGCTGGCGCCGTGGCGCCACAGCGTCTCGAAATCGGCGAGTTCGCGCTCGGCCTCGCGGCATTCGCGGGCGCCGAAGCGGCGCAACGCTTCGGGCGTCGACGCCGGCGCGGGGCCGGTCGGGGTGCGGATCGTGGCGGCCTCGAGGGCGCGCAGGCCCCAGTTGGCCAGCCAGTGCTGCATGCCCTGCAGGCAGTAGGGGTCGTCGAGCTGGGCGGCGACCACCGGGGTGACGCCCAGGGTGACCAGGTGGCGGCGATCCTCGGCGGCCAGTGTGCGCAGCACCCGCACCAGCGGCAGGTAGGCAGCCGACCAGGACTGGTAGAGCCACTCCTCGCCGACCGGCCAGCGACCGTGGTGGGCCAGCCAGGGCAGGTGGGTGTGCAGGACCAGCGTGAACAGCCCGGGGACGGCCTGCGAGTCCGGTTCGGTCATATCCGCTCCGCGATCGCCACCAGGTCCAGGCTGTCATCGATGTCAATGCCGTGCCCAGCTGGTTCGAGATCGAAATCGTCGACGGTGATGGATGCGATGTCGGCGAGCAGGCCGTCGGACCAGGGCGCATCGGCCACCGCCCGCGCGATCTGGGCGTCGATGATCGACCCGCCATGCCGGTCGTCGAGCCCGGCCAGGCGGGCCGAGTGGAACACCCCGAGCATCGACTCGACGGTGAACAGGCCCGCCGACTCGAGCAGCTCGGTGAGCTCGGCGGCGTTGAGCTCGCGGGTGTGGAACGGGTTGACCGGGGTGTCGCGGCCGGGCGAGAAGGTGATGCGGTTGGGCGTCGACATCAGCAGCAGGCCGCCCGGGCGCAGCACCCGGTGGCATTCGGCGATGAACTGGCCCTGATCCCAGAGGTGCTCGATCACCTGGAAATTGACCACGACGTCCACCGATTCGGGCGGCAAGGGGAGGTCGGCGAGGTTGCCCTGCCGCATGTCGACCCGGGGATAGCGGGCCCGCACGTGCTCGACGGCCGACGTGTCGTAATCCAGGCCGATCACCCGGCTCGCCACGTCGGCGATCAGATCGGCGCCGTAACCTTCGCCACATCCGGCTTCGAGCACGACGCGGTCGTGGCAGCGGTCGGCCAGCCGCCGGTACACCACCTCGTGGCGGCGGAACCAGTAGTTCTCCTCGGCGACGCCGGGAACGGTGCGTTCACCGGTCAGCGGCAGCGCAGCGATGTCGGCGTCCTCGCGGCGGGGTGCGTTTTCCCCGCTCGGGCCGCTGTTGCCGGCCGAGCCGGTCACAGATGCGCTCATCTATACCGTGTTTCCCTCTTCGCAAGCGCCCATGGGGAGGCAGGCTAACCCGTCACGGTCCGGTCGCGAACCGTTCGCCCCGTCTCTTCCTCCCAGACGGGATGATCGAGCACAAACTTCGACCAGCTATGGTGTTCGTGCGAACCACAAAAAGTTACCCACGGGTAACATGGTGGTGATTGCTTCAAACGTGGTATGGCAGGCCGGCAAAGGCCCTTCGAGGGCCCCTTCCGAGGAGGACGAACCAGAGTCATGACGAATATCGTGGTCCTGATCAAACAGGTCCCTGACACGTGGTCGGAGCGCAAGCTGTCCGAGGGCGACTGGACCCTCGACCGTGAGGCTGCCGACGCCGTGCTCGACGAGATCAACGAGCGCGCCGTCGAAGAGGCACTGCTGATCAAGGAGAAAGAAGGCGGCGACAGCACGGTCACGGTGCTGACCGCGGGTCCGGAGCGCGCCACCGAGGCCATCCGCAAGGCCCTGTCCATGGGCGCCGACAAGGCCGTGCACCTCGTCGACGACGGCATGGGCGGCTCGGACATGGTGCAGACGGGGTGGGCGCTGGCCCGCGCCCTGGGCACCATCGAGGGCACCGAGCTGGTCATCGCCGGCAACGAGGCCACCGACGGCACCGGCGGAGCGGTCCCGGCGATCATCGCCGAGTACCTCGGCCTGCCCCAGCTGACCCACGTGCGCAAGCTGAGCGTGGAGAACGGCAAGGTCACCGGTGAGCGCGAGACCGACGAGGGCGTGTTCACCCTCGAGGCGACGCTGCCCGCCGTGGTCAGCGTCAACGAGAAGATCAACGAGCCCCGCTTCCCGTCCTTCAAGGGCATCATGGCCGCCAAGAAGAAGGAAGTGACCTCCCTGACGCTGGCCGAGATCGGCGTCGAGGCCGACGAGGTCGGTGTGGCCAACGCCGGGTCGAAGGTGCTGTCCTCGACCCCGAAGCCGCCCAAGACCGCCGGCGAGAAGGTCACCGACGAGGGCGAGGGCGGCAGCAAGATCGCCGAGTACCTCGTGGCGCAGAAGATCATCTAGCAGCTCATTCGAACTCTCACTCACAGACAGACACAGAGGTAGACGAAAACCCATGGCTGAAGTACTCGTGCTCGTCGAGCACGCCGAAGGTGAGCTCAAGAAGGTCACCGCTGAACTGATCACCGCCGCCCGGGTGCTGGGCGAGCCCGCCGCCGTCGTGGTGGGCAAACCGGGCACCGCGGACGGCCTCGTCGACGGCCTCAAGGCCGCCGGCGCCGCCAAGATCTACGTCGCCGAGTCCGACGACGCCGAGAACTACCTGATCACCCCGTACGTCGACGTTCTGGCCGCGCTGGCCGAGTCGGCCACCCCGGCGGCGGTGCTGATGGCCTCCAACGCCGACGGCAAGGAGATCGCGGGCCGGCTGGCCGCCCGCATCGGCTCCGGCATCCTGGGCGACGTCGTCGACGTGCAGGCCGGCGGCAAGGTCGTGCACTCGATCTTCGGCGGCGCCTACACCGTCGAGGCCGAGCCCGTCGGTGAGACCCCGGTGATCACGCTGCGTCCGGGTTCGGTCGACGCCGAGCCCGCCGACGGCGCCGGTGAGGTCGTCAAGGTCGAGGTCCCGGCTCCGGCCGAGAACGCGACGAAGATCACCTCGCGCGAGCCGGCCGTCGCCGGTGACCGCCCCGAGCTGACCGAGGCGACGGTGGTCGTCTCCGGTGGCCGCGGCGTCGGCAGCGAGGAGAACTTCAAGATCGTCGAGGAGCTCGCCGACTCGCTCGGTGGCGCCGTGGGCGCTTCGCGCGCCGCGGTGGACTCCGGCTACTACCCGGGCCAGTTCCAGGTCGGTCAGACCGGCAAGACCGTGTCTCCCCAGCTCTACATCGCGCTGGGCATCTCCGGAGCGATCCAGCACCGCGCCGGAATGCAGACCTCGAAGACGATCATCGCGGTCAACAAGGACGAGGAAGCCCCGATCTTCGAGATCGCCGATCTGGGCATCGTCGGTGACCTGTTCAAGGTGACCCCGCAGCTGACCGAGGCGGTCAAGACCCGCAAGGGCTGATCCCGCGTCACGAGCAGCCGAGACGGCCCCCGTTCCCATCCGGGAACGGGGGCTTTTTCGCAGGTCGGTCTGATCTTGATCACCCGAACCGTCACCCAGCGCTCACGAACACGTCATGTGTCGATTGCCGCCGCGCCCGACACCTGCGCGACCGTGCTGGCTATGAGCACTGCTTCTGTACTCATCCCGTCCGACACCTGGAGCGCGGCGGCCGGCGAACCCGGCCATCCCCGCTATTCGATGCTGCTGTGCACCGACGCCGACTCCATCGACGCCGCGCAACGACTGCGCTACGAGGTGTTCACCTCAGAACCCGGGTTCACCCTTGCCGCCGGCGACACATCCGGAAGCGCCGGTGGGCGTGACGCCGACCGGTTCGACGAACACTGCGATCACCTGCTGGTGCGCGACGACGACACCGGTGAGCTGGTCGGCTGCTATCGCATGCTGCCCCCGCCCGGGGCGATCGCCGCCGGCGGCCTCTACACCGCCACCGAGTTCGACGTGGCCGCCCTGGACCCGCTGCGGCCCTCCCTGGTCGAAATGGGCCGGGCCGTGGTGCGCGCGGATCACCGCAACGGTGCGGTGGTGTTGCTGATGTGGGCCGGGATCCTGGCCTACCTGGACCGCAGCGGCTACGACTACGTGACCGGGTGCGTGTCGGTGCCGGTCGCCGATCCGCAGGGGGAGGCCCGGCCGGGCAGCCAGCTGCGCGGTGTGCGCGACTTCGTCCTGCGCCGGCACGCCGCCCCGGCCGAGTACACCGTGCACCCGTATCGGCCGGTGGTTCTCGACGGCTGCGCCCTCGACGACATCGAACCGCCGACCCGGGTGGCGGTACCCGCGCTGATGCGTGGCTACCTGCGGCTGGGCGCGCAGGTGTGTGGCCAACCGGCGCACGACCCCGACTTCGGGGTGGGCGACTTCCCGGCGCTGCTCGACAAACGCCGCGCCGACACCCGCTACTTGAGGCGGCTGCGGTCGGTGGGCGCCGCCGCGGTCGCGGTGGGTGAGTCCGCATGACGCTGGCGACCGAACACGCCTGGCTGCAGCGGGCCAGCTGCGGTGCCGGATGCGTGCATGCCGGCGCCGACAGCCCGGGCCGCCGATGGGTGGTTGCCTGCCGCACCGCGCTGCGCACCGTGGCCGCCCTGTCCCTGTTCTGCGGGGTGTGGCTGCTGGCCGTGCCGTTGCCCGGCCGGTCGCACCTGCAGCGCGGCTACTGCCGGTTGATGCTGCGCAGCCTCGGGGTGAGGATGCAGGTGTCCGGCGGGCCGATCCGCAACGTGCCCGGTGTGCTGGTGGTCAGCGGCCACGTGTCCTGGCTGGATGTCTTCACCATCGGCACCGTGCTGCCCGGTTCCTACGTGGCCCGCGCGGATCTCGTCGACTGGCCGGCCCTGGGCCCGATCGTGCGGGTCATGAAGATCATTCCCATCGACCGTGCGCGCCTGCGCAGGTTGCCGGCGGTGGTGGCCGCCGTCGCCGACCGGCTGCGGGCCGGGCACACCGTGATCGCCTTCCCCGAGGGCACCACCTGGTGCGGCCTGGGCTACGGACGGTTCCGCCCGGCGATGTTCCAGGCGGCCGTCGACGCCGGACGTCCGGTGCAGCCGCTGCGGCTGAGCTATCGGCACCGCGACGGCAGGCCGTCCACCGTGCCGGCTTTCGTCGGTGACGACTCGCTGCTGACCTCGGTGCGGCGCGTGATCACCGCCCGCCGCACCGTCTGCCACATCCATGTCGAGTCGCTGCAGTTGCCGGGCACGGACCGTCGGGATCTCGCGGCGCGCTGCGAGGCCGCCGTGCGCGGCGAGCACGGCCGTCCTGCGCTGATGGCGCAGCCGGGGTGCGGTGAGGGTCACGCGCTGGTGGCGTGAGCGCGATGAAGCCGGCCGGAGCAGGACGGCTATGGTGGAACGGTTATGACTGTGCCGGGCCCGGTCTATCTGGACCATGCCGCCACCACCCCGATGCGCCCCGAGGCCATCGAGGCGATGGCGGCCGTGCTGGCGACGGTGGGCAACGCCTCCTCGCTGCACGGTTCCGGCCGTCTCGCCCGGCGCCGCCTCGAGGAGTCCCGCGAGACGCTGGCCAACCTGCTGGGTGCGCGGCCCTCGGAGGTGATCTTCACCGCCGGCGGCACCGAGAGTGACAACCTGGCCGTCAAGGGGATCTACTGGGCACGCCGCGACGCCGATCCGCGGCGCCGTCGGATTGTCACCACCCCCGTCGAGCATCATGCGGTTCTCGACGCGGTGCAGTGGCTGGTCGACCACGAGGGCGCCCAGGTGACCTGGCTGCCGGTCGACCGGCACGGCACGGTCAGCGCAGCCGGGCTGCGCGCCGCGCTCGGCGATCCCAGCGACGTCGCGCTGATCTCGGTGATGTGGGCGAACAACGAGGTCGGAACCATCATGCCGATCTCCGAGCTGGCCTCGACCGCCGCGGAGTTCGACATCCCGGTGCACAGTGACGCGATTCAGGCGGTCGGCCATGTTCCGGTCGATTTCGCCACCAGCGGGCTGGCCGCCATGAGTGTGGCCGCCCACAAGTTCGGCGGCCCCACCGGTGTCGGTGCACTGCTGCTGCGCCGGGACGTGGCATGCGTGCCGGGGCTGCACGGTGGCGGCCAGGAGCGCGATGTGCGTTCGGGCACTCAGGATGTCGCGGGCGCGGTGGCGATGGCGGTGGCTGCGCAATCGGCGATCGAGGGCCTCGAATCCGCCGGCGCCCGGGTGGGTGCACTGCGTGACCGGTTGGTCGAAGGGGTGCTGGCAGCCATCGACGATGTCGAGGTGAACGGCGCGCCCCCGGCTGAGGGCAGGTTGCCCGGCAACGCGCACTTCACCTTCCGCGGCTGCGAGGGGGACTCGCTGCTGATGCTGTTGGACGCCAAGGGGATCGAGTGCTCGACGGGTTCGGCGTGCACGGCGGGTGTGGCGCAACCCTCCCACGTGTTGTTGGCGATGGGCACCGATCCAGCCGCCGCCCGCGGTTCGTTGCGGTTGTCGTTGGGGCACAACAGCACCGAATCGGACGTCGATGCAGTGCTCGAGGTGCTGCCGCCAGCGGTGGAGCGGGCCCGGCAGGCAGCGCTGGCGAGCTCGGGTGGGCGGCACTAGCCATGCGGGTACTGGTCGCGATGAGTGGCGGCGTGGATTCGTCGGTGGCGGCGGCCCGGATGGTCGACGCCGGCCACGACGTCGTCGGTGTGCACCTGGCACTGTCGTCGGCGCCGGGCACGCTGCGCACGGGCTCGCGCGGCTGCTGTTCGAAGGAGGACGCCGGCGATGCTCGCCGCGTCGCCGACATGCTCGACATACCCTTCTACGTCTGGGACTTCGCCGATCGCTTCAAGGAGGACGTGATCGACGATTTCGTCGATTCGTACGCCCGCGGCGAAACTCCCAATCCGTGTGTGCGCTGCAACGAGCGGATCAAGTTCTCCGCGTTGGCCGCCCGCGCGCTGGCCCTCGGTTTCGACGCCGTGGCCACCGGTCACTACGCGCGCCTGTCGGACGGTCGGCTGCGGCGGGCGGTCGACCCCGACAAGGACCAGTCCTACGTGCTGGCCGTGCTCACCGCCGATCAGCTCGCCCACGCGCTGTTCCCGATCGGAGACACCCCCAAGGAGCTGATCCGCCAGGAGGCAGCGGATCGCGGGCTGGCCGTCGCGCAGAAAGCCGACAGCCACGACATCTGCTTCATCCCGTCGGGGGACACCCAGGCCTTCCTCGGCTCCCGCATCGGGGTCCGGCGCGGCAGCGTGGTGGACTCCAGCGGCGCCGTGCTGGCCGAGCATGACGGTGTGCACGGTTTCACCGTCGGCCAGCGCAAGGGGCTGGGCATCGCCGGGCCGGGACCCGATGGCCGACCGCGGTACGTCACCGGGATCGACGCGGCCACCGCCACCGTGCAGGTGGGCGACGTGGCCGATCTCGACGTGACGGTGCTGCAGGGTGATTCCCCGGTCTTCACCTCAGGTGTCGCACCGCGCGGGCCGGTGGAATGCGTGGTCCAGGTGCGCGCCCACGGCGGGGTCAGCGAGGCTGTCGCCGAGCTACGCCACGGGAGTCTGGTCGCCGATCTGCGCAGCCCGCTGCGGGGTGTGGCGCCGGGCCAGACGATGGTGCTCTACCGTCGCGACCCCGACGGCGACGAGGTGCTGGGTAGCGCCACGATCAGGGCCGCGCATTAGCCGGGCACATTGGCCAGGATGTTGGCCATGACGATGTCGGGCACCGTGGCGGGCATCGCGCAGAACGTCACCTCCACAAGCACCGCCGATTTGATCCGGTAGTCCCGGCCGCAGTCGCCGGGCCGGGTTCGCACCGAGTCCGCCGTCGTGCTCAGCTCGCCCACCAGGGCTCCGCCCGAGCGGCTCTGATCACAGGTGTGGATGCGGGCGACCAGTTCGGCGAAGGCGGCCTGCGCGGTCTGGGGATCGCGGTAGCCGGCTGCGGCCTGGGAGAGGAGGCCGCCCCGCTGTGGGCTCTGGTAGGTGCTCTTGTGGAACTCCTCGACCTCCGGGCCGAACACCTGGGTCTCGGCGAAGACCCATTGGCACTGGCGCGCAACGGTTCCGAGCAGGACGTCGATATCGACGGGTGTCTTGCTGCGCATTCCCGGCACGGGCGTCAGATCGTCGCCGGCGCCGGTGATGGCCTGCAGCTGGGACCGGTCGAGCAGTACGGCGTCGACATCCACCGGTGAGCGGGAGTCCTCGTCGATGCCCGGCGCCGGCCGCACCGCCGTCCCGGCGACGTCGGCCGTACACCCGCACAGCGCCGCGGCCAGCGCCAGCGCACTGCACAGCGCCGACGTGCGCGAGCGGGCCGTCATGCGCTGACTGTAGCGGTGTCGAATATCGTCGGGCGAGTGAGTGTTTTCGCGACCGCGACCGGCATCGGGTCCTGGCCGGGTTCATCGGCCCGGGAAGCCGCCGAGATCATCGTCGGCGAGCTGCACCGGCTCCCGCATCTGGCCGAACTCCCCGCACGCGGGGTGGGGGCCGACATGATCGGTCGCGCCGGTGCGCTGCTGGTGGACATCGCCCTGGACACGGTGCCCCGCGGCTACCGGATCGCGGTCGGGCGCCGCAGCGCGGCGCGGCGTGCCCTCAGCCTGCTCGACGAGGACATCGATGCGCTCGAGGAGGCATGGGAGAAGGCGGGGCTGCGGGGCACGGGCCGGGTGGTCAAGGTGCAGGCGCCCGGACCCGTGACGCTGGCCGCGCACCTCGAGCTCCCCGGTGGGCACCGCGCCATCACCGATGCCGGCGCGGTGCGTGATCTGACCACCTCGCTGGCCGAGGGCGTGGCGGTGCACCGCGCGCAGCTGGCCCGCCGGCTGGACACCCCGGTGGTGGTCCAGTTCGACGAGCCGACTCTGCCGGCCGCCCTGGCCGGGAGGCTGACCGGGGTGACCAGCCTGTCGCCGGTGCATCCGGTGGACGAGGCGGTGGTGGCAGGGCTGCTCGACGAATGTGTGGCGGCGGTCGGCGGTGAGGCGCTGGTGCACAGCTGTGCGGTGCAGCTTCCCTGGCAGTTGTTGCAGCGCAGCAGCATCAGCGCCGTGTCGGTCGACGTCGCCACCCTGACCGCCGCCGACCTGGATGGAATCGGGGAGTTCGTCGAATCGGGCCGCACCGTGTTGCTGGGCGCGGTGCCCAGTTCTCCCTCGGCCACCCGTCCGATCGTCGAGCAGGTGGCGGCATCGGTGGCCGCGGTGACCGACCGGCTCGGGTTCGCTCGATCGGTGCTGCGGGAACGCATCGGGGTCACCCCGGCATGTGGGCTGGCCGGTGCGACTCCGGCCTGGGCGCGCACCGCGATCGAGGTGACGCAGCGCGTCGCGGATGCGCTGGCCGAGGACCCCGAGGCGGTCTGAGCCGACCGCTGCCTCAGGCGGCGTGCGGATCCGCCAGCGTGATCGTGATCCGGGCCTCGACCTCGGCCATGTGCATCACCGGCGGTCCCGGCAGCGGCGGCGCGGTGGATCGGTAGGTGGCCCCGGTCGGGGTGCGAAACTCGGCGGTGTGGACGCCGTCGAACTCGCTGGTGAGCACACACCAGCCCAGGGATTCCTTGACGTAGTTGCAGCGCTCGCACAACCCCAGCCCGTTGACCGAACTGGTCGCACCGCCGAGCCGTTTCGGATCGGCGTGATCCCGGTGGCGGATCGGGGCGTCGCAGTACGGTGTGCGGCACGTCTGGTCGCGTAACCCGATGAACGCGGCGAGGGCTTTCGGGAACGTGCGAGCCTGCGATTCCAGCGCGACGAGCTGCCCGGAGCGCGGGTGTCGGTAGAGCCGCCGCAGACTCGCCTTGGCGCGTTCGTCGGTGACCGCGTCGCTGACCAGATGGCGGACCACCCCGGCCGGTACCGGTCCGTAGTCCGTCAGCCAGCCGGGACTGTCATCGTCGCCGAACAGCGCGGTGTCAGCCAGCACGAGGTTCAGCGCAACCGGCACCGGCGCCTCTGCCGGGCGCCCGGTGACCCGCTCCACGAGGGTGTCGGCCATGACCTGGCCCCGGGTTCGACCGTCGACAGTGGTGTCGGCCTGCCGTTTGAGGGCGGCCCACAACGAGACTCCGTGCGCGACCGGCAGCAGTGCGGTCACGTAGGTCATGGTGTCGGGCGCGGGGCGGATGGTCACGCAGCGGTCTTCGGCGGCCCTGGAGCTGCGTGCCACGACGGCCGCGGCATCCAGGCGCGCGGCGATCTTCTTGGCCTCCGCTTCGATCCGCGCGTTGCCCCAGCCCTCCAGCCGGGAGGTGTCGCCGCACAGCTCGGCATCGAGTTGGCGGCGGTGTTCGACGCTCAGACACGCCGACTGCTGCACGATCAGCGTGGCCCGCCACTCGGACAGGGCTCCGGATTCCAGCGCGGCCAGGGTGCGGGGCATCTCGTCGACCAGCGCGCGGGCCATGCCCAGGTGGGTGCTGCCGCGGGCGGGGGAGTCGCGGCGGGCCAGCCCCACTTCGCTGGCCAGGCCCCGGCACTGCTGTGCCGCCGGAACCCCGGCAGCCTGCTCGGCACAGCGGCGCTTGGCCGCCCACATTGCGGTCGCGCGCGCCTGCGCCGCCGTCGCGGCGGACTTGAGCTGCTCGAACTGCTCGACCCGGGCGCGCAGCTCGGCCTCGCCGGCCGACGAGTCGATGTCGAACAAACTTTCGAACATGGCACCGACGCTACCCCGGGGCACCGACATGTCAGCGCGAGCGCAGGTCCTTGCGCAGGATCTTTCCCGAGGCGGACTTCGGCACCGCGTCGATGAACTCGACCTGGCGCACCTTCTTGTAGGGCGCCACGTGCTCGGCGACGAAGGTCATCACGTCGGCCTCGGTCAGCCCGGAACCGGCCTGCCTGACCACGAATGCCTTCGGCACTTCCTCGCCGGCGTCGTCCGGCACGCCGACCACTGCGGCGTCGGCGATCTGCGGATGGCTCAGCAGCACCGCCTCCAGTTCGGCCGGTGGCACCTGATAGCCCTTGTACTTGATGAGCTCCTTGAGCCGGTCGACGATGTAGACACACCCGTGCGCGTCGACCTGGGCGAGGTCGCCGGTGTGCAGCCAGCCGTCGTCGTCGATGGTCGCCTTGGTGGCCTCGTCGTTGTTGAGGTAACCGGCCATCACATTGGGCCCCTTGAACCACAGCTCGCCGGTCTCGCTCAAACCCTCTGCCGGAACGCCGATCTCCTCGCCGGTCTCCGGGTTCACGATCTTGGAGGCGGCGTTGGACACCGTCCAGCCGACCGAACTCAACGGCGCCTCGGTGCGCATGTCGTGCTCGCCGTAGTCGAACGGGGTGATGTGGCTGACCGGGCTGAGCTCGCTCATCCCGTAACCCTGGACGACCGTGCAACCCAGTCGGTCGGCGACGGCATGGCCGAGGTCGGCGTCCAGCGGTGCGGCGCCCGACATCACGACGTTGAGCGAGGACAGGTCGTAGTCGTCGATCAACGGATGCTTGGCCAGCGCCACGGCCACCGGCGGCGCGATGAAGGCGACGGTGCACCGGTGTTCGGCGATGTTGGCCAGGAAGGCTTCGAGGTCGAAGCCGGGCATGATGACCAGCCGGGCGCGGGCGTGCAGCGCGGCGTTGAGCAGCACGGTCATGCCGTAGATGTGGAAGAAGGGCAGGACGGCCAACACCACGTCGTCGCGGGTCATGCCGTGCAGGGGCCGGATCTGGGCGACGTTGGCGACCAGATTGCGGTGGGTGAGCATGACGCCCTTGGGGTTGCCGGTCGTGCCGGAGCTGTAGGGCAGCACAGCCAGATGCGCCGACGGCGCGAAACTCACCTCCGGTGCCGGGGCGCCCGCTGCGAGCAACTCCGCAGCGTTGGGATGGCCGTCGGCGTCACGGCCCGCCCCGTCGAGCACCACCAGGTTCTCCGCCGGCAGGCCCGCGGCCGCGGCGCCCTCTTTGGCCTGCGGCAGCAACGCGCTGACGGTCATCAGCATCGTGGCCCCGGAGTCGGTCAGCTGCTTGGCGATGTCCTTGGCGGTGAACAGTGCGTTGATCGTCGTCGCCGTGGCCCCGGCTCGCAGGATCCCGTGGAAGGCGACGGCGAACGCAGAGCTGTTCGGGGCGAGCAGGCCGATCACGTCGCCCACTCCGTGGCCGCGTGCGGCCAGTGCGCCGGCGAAGGACTCGATGCGGGCGACCATCTCGCGATAGGAGGTGTGCCTACCGGACTTGGCGTCGATCAGGGCGACGCGGTCGGCGTCGTCCTCGGTGTCGGACAACCCCGAAAAGAGGTAGTCGTAGACACTCGCGGTGGGGATGTCGACTTCGGGGAAGGGGCTCGAGAAACTCATGGCGACTCCGATCGAACCATGTGCACAGCTCCGGCGGGTCAACGTTCATCGAGCTGCTTGATCAATTTTCTCGCCGCGACCATCCGGAACGACGCATCGGCCAGTTCGGCGACCTCGCTCCAGTCCACCGGTGCGGCGTCGAAATCCAGACCCAGCCACCCGAACGGACCCAGGTAGGCGGGAAAGAAGAAGCGGGGATCCTGTTCCAGGGCCCGGCGATCGCTGTCGTCGACCTTGACCAGGATCGAGTGGGGACGCTGGAGGTGTGCACCCTTGACCGCGCCTTTGGTGCTGCCGCCGTACATCAGGTACATCTTCGGAGCGCAGAACACCGGTCTGCCCCAGGAGATCTTCTCGAACGAACCGGGCAGGCCCGACGCGATCCCGCGCACCTCGGCCAGTCCGGCGTCGTCGTCGCCGAACATGATCGGGTGTCCCATGTCGTCAGCGTACGCAGCTGCTCCGACGGCTCCGGGCTGCACCGGCTTCGCTGTCGGAAAGCTCCGATAACCTCACCAGCGTGAGCCCCGAGGTGACCCCGGATACCGACGCCGCCGATGCCGATCTGCGCCGGCGATGGCAGGAGCTCGCCGGGGAGGTGCGCGAGCACCAGTTCCGCTACTACGTGCGCGATGCCCCGGTGATCTCCGACGCCGAGTTCGACACGCTGCTTCGCGAGCTCGAGGCACTCGAGGACGCCCATCCGCAGCTGCGCACCCCGGACTCGCCCACCCAGCTCGTCGGCGGGGCGGGGTTCGCGACCGATTTCACCCCGGCCGAGCACCTCGAACGGATGCTGAGCCTGGACAACGTCTTCACCCCGGACGAGCTGTCGGGCTGGGCTGCACGCATCCGCGGGGAGATCGGGGAGGACGCGCACTATCTGTGCGAGTTGAAGATCGACGGTGTGGCGCTGGCACTGGTGTACCGCGACGGCCGGTTGGTCCGCGCGGCCACCCGGGGTGACGGACGCACCGGCGAAGACGTGACGCTGAATGCGCGCACCATCGACGATGTGCCCGAAAAGCTCACCGGTACAGACGAATTCCCCATTCCCCGGGTGCTCGAGGTGCGCGGCGAGGTGTTCTTCCGGGTGGCCGACTTCGAGGAGCTCAACGCCGGCCTCGTCGCCGAGGGCAAACCTCCGTTCGCCAACCCGCGCAACAGTGCCGCGGGCTCGCTGCGCCAGAAGAATCCCGCGGTCACCGCCCGGCGCAGGCTGCGGATGATCTGTCACGGGCTGGGTCGGACCGACGGCTTCGCCCCGGCGTCGCTGCACGACGCCTATCGGGCGCTGGGGGCGTGGGGCCTGCCCGTGTCGGATCACACCGCGCAGGTCAAGGGTCTCGAGGCGGTCGCCGAGCGGATCGCGTACTGGGGTGAGCACCGGCACGACGTCGACCACGAGATCGACGGACTCGTCGTCAAGGTCGACGAGGTCGCGTTGCAGCGCCGGCTCGGGTCGACCTCGCGCGCCCCGCGCTGGGCCGTGGCCTACAAGTACCCGCCCGAGGAGGCCACCACGAAGCTGCTCGACATCCGGGTCAACGTCGGGCGCACCGGCCGGGTCACCCCGTTCGCCTACATGGAGCCGGTCAAGGTCGCCGGGTCCACCGTCGGGCTGGCGACGTTGCACAACGCGTCGGAGGTCAAGCGCAAGGGTGTGCTGATCGGCGACACCGTCGTGATCCGCAAGGCCGGCGACGTCATCCCCGAGGTGCTCGGGCCGGTGGTGGACCTGCGGGACGGATCCGAGCACGAGTTCGTCATGCCGACCCACTGCCCCGAGTGCGGGACCGAGTTGGCCCCGGCCAAAGAAGGGGACGCCGACATCCGCTGTCCCAACTCGCGCTCGTGCCCGGCGCAGCTGCGTGAGCGCGTGTTCCATGTCGCCGGTCGCGGTGCGTTCGACATCGAGGGCCTCGGGTACGAAGCCGCGTCCGCGCTGCTGCAGGCCGGAGTCATCAGCGACGAGGGCGATCTTTTCACGCTCACCGAGGACGACCTGCTGCGCACCGACCTGTTCACCACCAAGGCCGGTGCGGTTTCGGCCAACGGCAAGCGGCTGCTGGCCAACCTCGGCAAGGCCAAGGCCCAGCCGCTGTGGCGGGTGTTGGTCGCCCTGTCGATCCGCCACGTCGGGCCGACTGCAGCCCGCGCGTTGGCGACCGAATTCGGCAGCCTGGAGGCCATCGAGTCGGCATCCGAGGAACAGCTCGCCGACACCGAGGGGGTGGGGCCGACGATCGCGGCCGCTGTCATCGACTGGTTCACCGTCGACTGGCACCGCGCCATCGTCGACAAATGGCGCACCGCCGGAGTCCGGATGGCCGATGAACGTGACGCCAGCATCGCGCGCACCCTGGAGGGTCTGACGGTGGTCGTCACCGGCTCGCTGCCGGGGTTCTCCCGTGACGGCGCCAAGGAGGCGATCATCACCCGCGGCGGCAAGGCCTCCGGGTCGGTGTCGAAGAAGACCGACTACGTCGTGGCCGGTGACTCCCCGGGATCCAAGTACGACAAGGCGATCGAGTTGGGCGTGCCGGTGCTCGACGAGGACGGGTTCCGGCGGTTGCTGCAGGACGGGCCCGAGGCCCTATGACCAGACCTAATGGGTGATGGTGGCGACGATGCCGGCCAGATAGCCCAGCCTGGCGACCTCGCTGGGGCGGAACTCCGGGCCGCCGGGCCGGCCCAGCACCAGGGCCGTGTCCGGATCACCCAGCGGCGCGGCGGCCAGCGTGGTGTCCATGTCACGCCACACCTGTGGAACCCAGTCCGCGGTCGCGTCGAGGACCTGGGCCCGGTGGATCGGCAGCCAGGGTGTCTCCGCCGACCGGGTCTCCGGTGAGCCGGGGCTGCCGACCACCCGTTCCGGGCCGGTGTCGGTCAGCGTGGTCACCGTGCACCAGCCGACCCGGAGTACCTTCGGCGCCCCGTCGACGAGCACCTGCAGCTGCTTGAGCTTGCCGTCGGCGGCCGCGACGTGGTCGATGAGTTCGAGCTCGCGGTGCGCCTCGAGCAGGCCGGTATGCGGGCGGATGCTGTCGACGTAGACACCGTTGAGCTTTTCGGCGGCTGTGATGAGCATGTCGGGCATGGCACCCGGAGGCAGGTCGACGACGAGGTCGTCGACCGCGAAACCCGAGGTCCGCTCGACCACGTCCAGGGACAGGATGTCGGCGCCCACCGAACCCAGCGCCACGGCCAGCGAGCCGAGGCTGCCGGGGCGGTCCTCGAGCTGGACCCGCAGCAGATACGAAGGCACGGCAGACACTGTGTCACGGACTGCCGCGAACCGGCGAGTTGGAAACAGCCGCCGGGCTGGTGGGGCGGCTCGCCGCCGGAGCGTTGAACTAGGCTTCGTGGTCGTGTCACAGATCTCCCGAGACGAGGTTGCCCACCTCGCGCGGCTGGCCCGCCTCGCTCTGACCGACAGCGAGCTGGACGGTTTCGCCGGCCAGCTCGACGCCATCCTCGGCCATGTCAGCCAGATCCAGGCGGTCGACGTCGCCGGCGTCGAAGCCACCGACAACCCCCTCAAAGACGTCAACGTGTTCCGGCCCGATGCCGTGGCGCCCTGTCTGACCCAGGACGAGGCGCTGGCCGAGGCCCCCAACGCGGTCGACGGTCGTTTCGCCGTTCCGCGCATCCTGGGAGAAGCCGAATGAGCGAGCTGACCCGCCTGGACGCCGCAACGCTGGCCGACAAGATCGCCGCCAAGGAGGTGTCCTCGACCGAGGTCACCCAGGCGTGTCTGGACCGGATCGCGGCCACCGACGGCGACTACCACGCCTTCCTGCACATCGCCGCCGACGAGGCCCTGGCCGCCGCGGCCGTGGTCGACGCCGCCGTGGCCGCCGGCGAGCAGCTCGCATCCCCGCTGGCCGGTGTGCCGCTGGCCCTCAAGGACGTCTTCACCACCACCGACATGCCGACCACGTGCGGCTCGAAGATCCTCGAGGGCTGGATGTCGCCGTACGACGCGACCGTCACCGCGCGGCTGCGCGCGGCGGGGGTCCCGATCCTCGGCAAGACCAACATGGACGAGTTCGCGATGGGCAGCTCGACCGAGAACTCCGCGTTCGGCCCGACCCGCAACCCGTGGAACGTCGAGCGGGTGCCCGGCGGCTCCGGCGGCGGCAGCGCGGCGGCGCTGGCCGCGTTCCAGGCCCCGCTGGCCATCGGATCCGACACCGGGGGCTCGATCCGGCAACCGGCCGCGCTGACCGCGACGGTCGGCGTCAAACCCACCTACGGCACGGTCTCGCGGTACGGGCTCATCGCGTGTGCGTCCTCGCTGGATCAGGGTGGGCCGTGCGCGCGCACGGTGCTCGACACCGCCCTGCTGCACGCGGTCATCGCCGGTCACGACCCGCACGATTCGACCTCGGTGGAGGCCGCGGTTCCCGACGTCGTCGCCGCGGCCCGGGCCGGAGCCGCCGGGGACCTCAAGGGCGTGCGCGTCGGGGTGGTCAAACAGCTGCACACCGGTGCGGGCTACCAGCCCGGCGTGTTGAGCGCCTTCAACGCAGCGGTCGAGCAGCTCACCGCTCTCGGTGCGGAGGTCAGCGAGGTCGACTGCCCGCACTTCGACTACTCGCTGCCCGCCTACTACCTGATCCTGCCCTCGGAGGTGTCGTCGAACCTGGCGAAATTCGACGGCATGCGCTACGGCCTGCGGGTCGGCGACGACGGCACCCACAGCGCCGAAGAGGTGATGGCGCTGACCCGGGCCGCCGGGTTCGGACCCGAGGTCAAACGCCGCATCATGATCGGCGCCTACGCACTGTCGGCCGGCTACTACGACGCCTACTACAACCAGGCGCAGAAGGTGCGCACGCTCATCGCGCGCGACCTCGAGCAGGCGTACACGAAGGTCGACGTGCTGGTCTCGCCGGCAACCCCGACCACGGCCTTCCCGATCGGGGAGAAAGTCGACGACCCGCTGTCGATGTACCTGTTCGACCTGTGCACGCTGCCGCTGAACCTGGCCGGGCACTGCGGGATGTCGGTGCCGGCCGGGCTGTCACCGGACGACCAGCTGCCGGTCGGCCTGCAGATCATGGCCCCCGCGCTGGCCGACGACCGGCTCTACCGGGTGGGTGCCGCCTTCGAAGCTGCCCGCGGTCCGCTGCCGACGGCGGTGTAACAGGGCAAGATAGGGCCCATGCGGACGCGAGGAGCGGAATAGACCATGCGGATCGGAGTGCTGACCGGAGGCGGCGACTGTCCAGGGCTCAACGCGGTGATCCGAGCGGTGGTGCGGACCTGTGACGCCCGGTACGGCTCGACCGTCGTCGGCTTCCAGGACGGCTGGCGCGGTCTGCTCGAAGACCGCCGCGTCCAGCTCAAGAACGACGACCGCAACGACCGCCTGCTGGCCAAGGGCGGGACGATGCTCGGCACCGCGCGCACCAACCCGGACAGGCTGCGCGCCGGGCTCGACGACATCAAGCAGACGCTCGACGACAACGGCATCGACGTGCTGATCCCGATCGGCGGGGAAGGCACGCTGACCGCTGCCAACTGGCTCTCCGAGGAGGGAGTGCCCGTCGTCGGTGTGCCCAAGACCATCGACAACGACATCGACTGCACCGACGTCACCTTCGGTCACGACACGGCGCTCAACATCGCGACCGAGGCGATCGACCGGCTGCACAGCACCGCCGAATCCCACCAGCGGGTCATGCTCGTCGAGGTGATGGGCCGGCATGCCGGCTGGATCGCCCTCAATGCCGGCCTGGCCGCCGGCGCGCACATGACCCTGATCCCCGAGCAGCCGTTCGACGTCGAGGAGGTCTGCCGCCTGGTCAAGGCGCGGTTCGTGCGCGGCGATTCGCACTTCATCTGTGTGGTCGCCGAGGGGGCCAAGCCCGCGGAGGGCTCGATGCAGCTGCTGCAGGGCGGGATCGACGAGTTCGGGCACGAGCGCTTCACCGGGGTGGCCCAGCAGCTCGCGGTCGAGGTGGAGAAGCGCATCAAGAAGGAGGTCCGCACCACGGTGCTGGGCCACGTCCAGCGCGGCGGCACACCGACCCCGCACGACCGGGTGCTGGCCACCCGTTTCGGTGTGAACGCCGCCGACGCCGCCCACGCCGGCGAGTACGGGATGATGGTGTCGCTGCGCGGCCAGGACATCGGCCGGGTTCCGCTGGCCGACGCGGTGCGTCAGCTCAAATTGGTACCGCAGAGCCGTTACGAGGACGCGGCGGCGTTCTTCGGCTGACAGCCGCCGAATGACGACCCATTAGGATCAGGGTCATGTCTGCTGCGACCGCCGAGCTGCTGGAATACGACGAGGTCATCGCCCGTTACGAGCCGGTGCTCGGTCTCGAGGTGCACGTCGAGCTGTCCACCGAGACCAAGATGTTCTGCGCGTGCGCCAACCGGTTCGGCGGCGAGCCCAACACCCAGGTTTGTCCCGTCTGCCTGGGCATGCCGGGGTCGCTGCCGGTGCTCAACGAGATCGCCGTCGAGTCCGCGATCCGCATCGGCCTGGCGCTGAACTGCGAGATCGTGCCGTGGTGCCGGTTCGCCCGGAAGAACTACTTCTACCCGGACATGCCGAAGAACTACCAGATCTCGCAGTACGACGAGCCCATCGCGATCAACGGCTACCTGGAGGTTCCCCTCGACGACGGCAGCACCTGGCGGGTCGAGATCGAGCGGGCGCACATGGAGGAGGACACCGGCAAGCTGACCCATCTGGGCAGCGAGACCGGCCGGATCGCGGGCGCGACCACGTCGCTGATCGACTACAACCGCGCCGGGGTGCCGCTCATCGAGATCGTGACCAAGCCGGTCGAAGGCGCCGGGGAGCGGGCTCCGGAGATCGCGCGCGCGTATGTGACCGCGCTGCGCGACCTGCTCCGGAGCCTGGACGTCTCCGACGTCCGCATGGATCAGGGCTCGATGCGCTGCGACTCCAACGTCTCCCTCAAACCGATCGGCCAGGCCGAGTTCGGCACGAGGACCGAGACCAAGAACGTCAACTCGCTCAAGAGCGTCGAGGTCGCCGTGCGTTACGAGATGCGCAGGCAGGCCGCGGTTCTGGAGGCCGGTGGCGAGATCGTGCAGGAGACCCGGCATTTCCACGAGGACGGCTACACCTCTCCGGGCCGCAGCAAGGAAACGGCACAGGACTACCGGTATTTCCCGGAGCCCGATCTCGAACCGGTGGCACCCAGCGCCGAACTCGTCGACCGGCTGCGTGCCACCATCCCCGAGCTTCCGTGGCTGGCGCGCAAGAGGATTCAGCAGGATTGGGGCATCTCCGACGAGGTGATGCGCGACCTGGTCAACATCGGTGCCATCGATCTGATCGCCGCAACCGTCGAGCACGGCGCCTCCAGCGACTCAGCGCGCGCCTGGTGGGCCAACTTCCTGGTGCAGAAAGCCAACGAGGGCGAGGTCGAACTCGAGGCGCTGCCCATCACCCCCGCCCAGGTCGCGGCGGTGGTCAAGCTCGTCGACGAGGGCAAACTGTCGAACAAACTGGCTCGCCAAGTCGTCGAGGGCGTGCTCGCCGGCGAGGGTGAACCCGAGCAGGTGATGACCGACCGCGGCCTGGCCGTGGTGCGCGACGATTCGCTGATCCAGGCCGCCGTCGACGACGCGCTCGCCGCCAACCCCGACATCGTGGAGAAGATCCGCGGCGGCAAGGTGCAGGCGGCCGGAGCCATCGTCGGGGCGGTGATGAAGGCGACCAAGGGCCAGGCCGACGCGGCGCGGGTGCGCGAACTCGTCATGGCGGCATGCAGCTAGCGGATCGGTGAACAAACGCTCGCAGGACCTGGTGTTCCGCTTGCTGGCGCACCCGCTCCGGCTGCTGTCCCTGCGCTCCATCGTCATTCTGTCCCAGCTCGGGGTGATCATCCTGGTGCTGACGCTGGGAACCTGGGTGTGGGTCGGTGTCACCAACGACCAGCTCGACCAGCTCGATCGGCGTCTGGACTCGCTGTCGAGCCTCGGCGACGTCAACACGCTGCTGCGCAGCGCCCAGGACGGCGTCGGGCCCGAGCCCAGCGAAGGCGGACTGGTACGCACCGCCCGGCTGGGCGGTGCCACCGTCTCGATCCCTCCCGACATCGTCCTGCCCGAACTGCCCACCGGCTACGCCGACGCGACGATCGAGGGCGTCGAGTACCGGGTGCGCACCATCAGCACCGGCAGCGCGTCCATCGCGCTCGGTGCGCCGCTGGCCGAGACCCAGGCCCGCATCGATTCGCTGCACTGGCGGGTGTTCTGGATCTGCGCCTCGGTGATCGTGGGAACCCTGCTGGTGGGCTGGGTGATCTCGCTCATCATGGTCAACCCGTTCCGGCTGCTGGCTCAACAGGCACGCGCGATCAACGCGCAGTCGAACCCCGACGAAGTGCAGGTGCGTGGGGTCTGGGAGGCGGTGGAGATCTCCGAAGCGGTGGAGGGCATGCTCGCGCGGATCGGTGACGAGCAGCAGCGCACCCGGGCAGCGCTGGAATCGGCGCGTGACTTCGCCGCCGTCGCCTCCCACGAACTGCGCACCCCGCTGACGGCGATGCGCACCAACCTCGAAGTGCTGCTGACCCTCGACCTGGGCGCCGAGCAGCGCAAGGAGGTCATCACCGATGTGATGCGCACGCAGTCGCGGATCGAGGCCACGCTGGGCGCGCTGGAGCGATTGGCGCAGGGCGAGTTGACCACGGTGGACGAGTTCGTCCCCGTCGACGTCGCCGAACTGCTCGACCGGGCGGCCCACGACGCAACACACAACTATCCCGGCCTGGACGTCTCGCTGGCGTCGTCGACCTCGGTGCTGATGCTCGGGATGCCCGCCGGGCTGCGGCTGGTGATCGACAACGCCATCGCCAACGCCGTCAAACACGGTGGCGCGACCCAGGTCCGGCTCAGCGTGGTGTCGTCCTCCGAAGGCGTCGAGATCGCCGTCGACGACAACGGCGCCGGGGTGCCCGAGGAGGAGCGGGCCGCGGTCTTCGAACGTTTCCACCGCGGCACCACCGCGTCGAGATCCGGTTCCGGCCTGGGCCTGGCGCTGGTCGCCCAGCAGGCCGAGATCCACGGTGGCACAGCGGCACTGGAGGTCAGCCCGATGGGGGGAGCGCGGCTGATGCTGCGGTTGCCCGGGCATGGGCCGCAGTAGGGCAAGCCCCGATCAGGTCTTCTCGTCGTTGGCCCGCGGGAAGCCGCCACCCTGCGGGAACAGCGGGAACACCACGTCGTCGAGTTTCTCGGCGTCGCCGGCGGTCTTGTTGACCGTGGCCCCCCAGATGTTGCCGTCCGGGGACACCTCCAGAGCCCATGCATGACCGTGCTGGCCGTCCCGGACCACCTCCGGCTCACCGGTCACCGCACCGGTGTCGGGCGACAGCCGCACGGCGACAGTCTGTTTGGTGTCGACCAGGTTCACCAGCACGGTGCCGTCGAGGGCGGCGCAGCCGGCCACGCCCGGCCCGTCGGGCCAGGTCCACACCTCCGACACCACCGAATCCTCGGTGATGCGCTGCAGCCGGTCCCCGGTGGCGGTGCGGTCGGTGACGTAGAGGGAGTCGTCGGCCGGGTCGACACACATTCCACCCGCGTCGCCCAGACCCGACAACGCGGTGGTGGTCGGCGCCTGGTCGACGGTGGTGGGTTGCTCGATGCGCAGCAGCTTGCCCGCCATCGAGCCCGGATCCGCGGCTTGGGCCGGATCGCCGGTGTCGCCGGTCTGCACCATCAGCGTGGTCGGGCTGGTGAAGATCAACGAACCCCGGTTGGCGGTGGCGCCCTTGGGGATGCCGGTCAGGATCGGCTTGGGGACGTCACCGTCGGCGATGCGGATCACCTGGTTGTCGGTCGGGGTGCTGACGTAGGCGTACATCAACCGATCCTGCGAGTACGTCGGCGACAACACGATGTCCATCAGACCGCCGTCGCCGGCCGGGTCGACCGGGATCGTCGTCTTGACGGTGGGTTCGGCGCGCACGGACACCTCTTTGACCGTCCCGGTGAGTCGTTCGGCGACCAGGGCCGACTGGCTGTCGGGCAGCATGATCAACCCGCTCGTGGAGTCCAGGCAGCCCTGCATGACCCCGGGGGCCGGACATTCCTTGGGGAACGGTTTGGCCGGCAGCGGCGGCGGGGGCGGGGGTGTCGAGGTGGGGCCCGGCGCCAGCTCGGGTTCGGTGGTGAACGGTTGCGACTGGGCCGAATCGAACCTGGCGCAGCCGGCGGCCGCCAGCAGGGCGGCACTCATCAAGGCGCAACCAACGGCACTGGCTGCTCTCGTCGACCGGCGCTGACTCATGCTGGCAAGGTTACGTATCGTTCCGCAGTGCGCGCCACGCGCTGCCCGCGTGCTGCGCAAACAGGTGCGGGGCGCGCCGCGCCAATTCCCGAACAGGCGCTGACGAGCACTTACCCTGGCAAGGGTGACGAGTCCCCATGACCCCAGCGCCTGGCAGCGGCCCGACGACTCGGGTGGCCGGCCCGCGTCGGCACGGCTGGTGGACCCCGAAGACGACCTGCATTCCCCGAATTTCGGCGGCGACCTCGAAACGACCGCGATTCCGCGCTACGACACCCCCAAGTCATCGGATGACACCTCGTTCGGCCTGATGAACGACCCCGAACCGCTGCCGTACGTGCAGCCGTCCTCGGGCCTGGCGCCCGGGGCCTACGGGTCGACGGCGGCCCCCACCGAGGTCGGTGTCGGCGATCACCCGGGTTCGGACGGCAACCGCCGGGGCACTCAGGACCTCGGCCTGTTGCTGCTGCGGGTCGCTGTCGGAGCCCTGTTCATCGGGCACGGCCTGCAGAACCTGTTCGGCTGGTGGGGCGGGTCCGGGCTGGACGGCTTCCGCGAGTATCTGACCGGGGCGGGCTTCCAGTACCCCGACATCCTGGCCTACCTGGCGGCCGGAGGGCAGATCGGCGCCGGTGTGCTTCTGGTGGTGGGCCTGTTCACCCCGGTCGCGGCGGCCGGGGCGCTGGCCTACCTGGTCACCGCCCTGATCGCCGAGGTGGCCGAGGCGAACGCCGATGCCCGGTTGTCGGCGTTCCTCACCGACGGCCACGAGTACGAGGTGATGCTGCTTGTCGCCGTGGCGGCGATCATCCTGGTCGGCCCGGGACGCTACGGGCTCGACGCCGGCCGTGGCTGGGTCCGCCGGCCGTTCATCGGCTCGTTCGCCGCGCTGGTCCTGGGCGTGGGTGCGGGTGTGGCGATCTGGGTCCTGCTCAACGGCGCGAATCCCTTGGCGTGACTCACTCGTACTCGTAGGGATTGGGCACGCGACCGCCGCTGGCGGCGGTCAACAACGGCAGGGTGGAGAACGTCACTGCCGGCAGCGACACCTCGGTGCCGTCGTGGCGCCGCGCCAGCGCCCAGGCCCGGCGTCCGAAACGCAGGCCGGCGATGTCGTCCCACCGGATGGTCCGGCTGCCCAGCAGCGTTCGCGCGGTGACTGCGTCGCGGTCGGCGATCGTCCGGTAACGCACGATCACCACCGATGCGAACACCGGGATGAGCAGCAACAACGCCCACCAGCCCGGTCCGGCCATCACCACCGACAGCAACGCGATGGTGAGGATCAACACCGCGATGTGTGCCATCGGGGAGATCTTGATGACGATGGGGGCCGACGCCGCTGCCGAAGGTGTGCCCATGCCGCCATCATCCCATCGGCTCGGGCGGGCCCGGCCGCTGCGTCGTCGCAGGCCCAGGAATTTGACCTTGTGCCAGTTCGGCGGCTACCGTCGTGTGCCATGTGGACCACCCCGGGATTGCTCGGCGACAGCGCTTCGGCGCTCTCGCTCGTAGTAATTGGGTTGCGCGTTGATGCCGCGCTAGCCCCGTGCCGGGCGTAGCACCACAGCATCGACGCGCAACCCTCGTTCAGCCGCCGGGCTGACGGGGGTTTTTTCTTGCCCGATCGACAACCTGAAGACCGAATCAGCGGATTCGCCGACACAAGAGGACCGAGGACATCGTGAGCGCACCCACCACGCGACCACCCGAGCAGTCGGATATGCCGTCCAACGGCGGTCACCTCGCGCCGGCCGGTGCGAACCTGGCCCCGGCGCAGCCGAAACGAATTGCCCCCCACCAGCTCACCGGCGCCGAAGCGGTGATCCGGTCGCTCGAGGAACTCGATGTCGACGTTGTCTTCGGCATTCCCGGTGGTGCGGTCCTGCCGGTCTACGACCCGCTGTTCGACTCTCAGAAGCTGCGTCACGTGCTGGTGCGCCATGAGCAGGGCGGCGGTCACGCCGCCAGCGGGTACGCGCACGCCACCGGCCGCGTCGGGGTGTGCATGGCGACCTCGGGGCCCGGTGCCACCAACCTGGTCACGCCGCTGGCCGACGCCTACATGGACTCGATCCCGATGGTCGCCATCACCGGGCAGGTCGGCCGCGGGCTGATCGGGACCGACGCGTTCCAGGAGGCCGACATCTCCGGCATCACGATGCCGATCACCAAGCACAACTTCCTGGTCCGCAACGGCGACGACATCGCCCGCGTCATCGCCGAGGCGTTCCACATCGCCGCGAGCGGACGCCCCGGCCCCGTCCTCGTCGACATCCCCAAGGACGTGCTGCAGGGCCAGTGCACGTTCGCCTGGCCGCCGCAGTTCGAGCTGCCCGGCTACAAGCCCAACACCAAACCGCACAACCGGCAGGTCCGCGAGGCCGCCAAACTGATCGCGGCCGCACACAAGCCGGTGCTCTACGTCGGTGGCGGCGTGATCCGCGGTGAGGCCACCGATCAGCTGCTCGACCTGGCCGAGTTGACCGGCATCCCGGTCGTCACGACCCTGATGGCCCGCGGCGCCTTCCCGGACAGCCACCCGCAGCACATGGGTATGCCCGGCATGCACGGCACCGTCGCGGCCGTGGCGGCGCTGCAGCGCAGCGACCTGCTGATCGCGCTGGGAACCCGGTTCGACGACCGGGTCACCGGCAAGCTGGATTCGTTCGCCCCCGAGGCCAAGGTGATCCACGCCGACATCGACCCCGCCGAGATCGGCAAGAACCGGCACGCCGACGTGCCGATCGTGGGCGACGTCAAGGCCGTGATCACCGACCTGATCGAGGCGCTGCGCCGCGACGGCACCATCGGCGCGATCACGATCGACAACTGGTGGGAGTACCTGCGTGGGGTCCAGTCGACCTACCCGCTGAGCTACGGACCGCAGAGCGACGGCAGCCTGTCGCCGGAATTCGTCATCGAGTCGCTGGGCAAGAGCGCCGGGCCGGACGCCGTCTACGTCGCCGGTGTGGGCCAGCACCAGATGTGGGCCGCCCAGTTCATCTCCTACGAGAGCCCCAAGACCTGGATCAACTCCGGTGGCCTGGGGACCATGGGCTTCGCGGTGCCCGCCGCGATGGGCGCCAAGATGGGCCGCCCCGAGGCCGAGGTGTGGGCCATCGACGGTGACGGCTGCTTCCAGATGACCAACCAGGAGTTGGCCACCTGCGCGATCGAGGGCGTGCCGATCAAGGTCGCCGTGATCAACAACGGCAACCTGGGCATGGTGCGCCAGTGGCAGACCCTGTTCTACGAAGAGCGCTACAGCCAGACCGACCTGGCCACCCACTCGCGCCGGATCCCGGATTTCGTCAAGCTCGCCGAGGCGCTGGGCTGTGTCGGACTGCGGTGTGAACGCGCCGAGGACGTCGCCGAGGTCATCGCCCAGGCGCGGGCGATCAACGACCGACCGGTGGTGATCGACTTCATCGTCGGCGCCGACGCCCAGGTGTGGCCGATGGTCGCCGCGGGGACCAGCAACGACGAAATCCAGGCGGCACGTGGCATCCGGCCACTGTTCGACGATCCAGAAGAGGGACACGCATGACCACCGCTGCGCCACGCACGCATACGCTGTCGGTGCTTGTCGAAGACAAGCCCGGTGTTCTGGCCCGCGTGGCCTCGCTGTTCTCCCGGCGCGGCTACAACATCCAGTCACTGGCCGTCGGAGCGACCGAACAGAAAGACCTGTCCCGCATGACGATCGTGGTCGACGTCGAGGATTCGCCGCTCGAACAGATCACCAAGCAGCTCAACAAGCTGGTCAACGTGATCAAGATCGTCGAGCAGGAGGATGCCAACTCGGTGTCCCGCGAGCTCGCGCTGATCAAGGTCCGAGCCGACGCGGCCAGCCGGGGTCAGGTCATCGAGGCGGTGAACCTGTTCCGGGCCAAGGTCGTCGACGTCTCCAACGAGTCGCTGACCGTCGAGGCGACCGGCACCCAGGAGAAGATCGAGGCGCTGCTGCGTGTGCTGGAGCCCTACGGCATCCGCGAGATCGTCCAGTCGGGCGTGGTCTCACTGGCCCGCGGGCCGCGCGGCATCTCCACCAAATAGAACCCGCACCGGGAAAGACGAGAAGGAAGATTCACGAATATGGCAGTTGAGATGTTCTATGACGACGACGCGGACCTGTCGATCATCCAGGGCCGCAAGGTCGGCGTCATCGGCTATGGCAGCCAGGGCCACGCGCACTCGCTGAGCCTGCGCGACTCCGGAGTCCAGGTCATGGTCGGCCTCAAGGAGGGCTCGAAGTCCCGCGACAAGGTCACCGAGCAGGGGCTCGAGGTCGGCACCCCGGCCGAGGTGGCCAAGTGGGCCGATGTGATCATGCTGCTGGCGCCGGACACCGCGCAGGCCGACATCTTCACCAACGACATCGAGCCCAACCTCGCCGACGGCAACGCGCTGTTCTTCGGCCACGGGCTCAACATCCACTTCGGCCTGATCAAGCCGCCGGCCAACGTCACGATCGGGATGGTCGCCCCGAAGGGGCCGGGACACCTGGTGCGCCGGCAGTTCGTCGACGGCAAGGGCGTGCCGTGCCTGATCGCCGTCGAGCAGGACCCCAAGGGTGAGGGCCAGGCGCTGGCCCTGTCGTATGCCAAGGCCATCGGTGGGGCCCGGGCCGGGGTGATCAAGACGACGTTCAAGGACGAGACCGAGACCGACCTGTTCGGTGAGCAGGCCGTGCTGTGCGGTGGCACCGAGGAGCTCGTCAAGGCGGGCTTCGACACCATGGTCGAGGCCGGGTACGCCCCCGAGCTCGCCTACTTCGAGGTGCTGCACGAACTCAAGCTGATCGTGGACCTGATGTACGAGGGTGGCATCGCCCGGATGAACTACTCGGTGAGTGACACCGCTGAGTTCGGTGGTTATCTGTCGGGTCCCAGAGTCATTGATGCCGGCACCAAGGAGCGGATGCGCGAGATCCTGCGCGACATCCAGGACGGCACCTTCGTCAAGCGCCTGGTGGCCAACGTCGAGGGCGGCAACAAGGAGCTCGAGAAGCTGCGCAAGGAGAACGCCGAGCACCCCATCGAGGTCACCGGCAAGAAGCTGCGCGACCTGATGAGCTGGGTGGACCGCCCGATCACCGAAACCGCCTAACAGGCGCTCAACGCGGCGATCTGTACGCTCGGATCCCATGACGGGCGTACAGACGCCGGGTGAGCGGTTGCTCGCTCGCGCAGGCGGATTCCGCGGCCTGGTCTACACCGCGCTGCCGGTGGTGACCTTCGCCGCCACGAATGCGTTCGCCGGCCTGGGCCCCGCGCTCATCGCCGCACTGGGTGCCGCGGCGGTGGTGATGGCCTGGCAGCTGCTGCGTCGGGAGTCGCTGCGGCCGGCGTTGCTGGGGTTCGCCGGGGTGGCGGTCGGGGCGGCCTTCGCGCTCGTCACCGGGCGGGCCAAGGATTTCTACCTGCCGGGTATCTGGATGTATCTGGGTGCGGCGCTGCTGTTCGCCGGCTCGGTTCTGGTGGGGCGCCCGCTCATCGGGGTGGTGTGGGCCTGGGTGACCGGGCGCGACGACAGCTGGCGGCGTATCCGTCGGGTGCGGCTGGCCTTCGATCTGGTGACGCTGGGCATGGCGGCCATCTCGGCCACCCGGTTCGCCGTGCAGTACCACCTGTACGAGACCGATCAGGAGGGTCTGCTGGCGGTGGCCCGCATCGCGATGGGCTGGCCGGTGCTGCTGGTGACCTCGCCGATCCTCTACCTCGTCATCCGCTCGGCGATGCGGGCGATGCCACGCACCTGACTAGGCCAGCCGGTCGGCGACCGTCACCACCCGGCGGGCCAGATGGTCGAGGGCGGACAGCGTCGCGTCCTCCAGCTCGTTGCGGTTCTCCGGCCCGGTGACATGGCCCACCCCGTACGGGTTTCCGTCGGCGAACTTGACCCCGTCGGTGTAGCCCGGCGGCACCAGGATCCCGCCGAAGTGCATCAGTGAGACGTACAGCGTGATCAACGTGGTCTCCTGGCCGCCGTGGGCGGTCTGGGACGAGGTGAACGCGGCGTAGACCTTGTCGGCCAGCTTGCCCTGGGCCCACAGCCCACCCAGCGAGTCGATGAAGGCACGGAACTGCGAGGCGGCATTGCCGAAGCGGGTCGGTGTGCCGAAGATCACCGCATCGGCCCAGACGATGTCCTCCCCGGTGGCCGCCGGCAGGTCCTTGGTCGCTTCGTAGTTCGCCGTCCATGCCGTGTTCTTGGCGAACGATTCGGGGTCCCGGGTCTCGGCGATGTGGCGCAGCCGAACCTCGGCGCCGGCGGCCTCGGCCGTCGCCGCGACCCGGTTGGCCATTGCGGTGCCGTGACCGGTCGCGGAGTAGTAGATGACCGCCAGCCTGCTCATGCGGCCACCCTACCCAGCGATTTCGCTCAGGGCGTGGGGGCGAGGGAGGGCACCTCGGTGATGCCGAACTCGCGCCGCAGCACCGTGCGGGCAGCGTAGTAGCCGGCCATGCCGTGCACCCCGGCGCCGGGCGGGGTCGCCGACGAACACAGGTAGGCCCGCGGGATCGGCGTCGCCCAGGGGTTCCACGCCGGGGCGGGCCCGGTGAGCGCGCTGACCAGGTTGTTGGCGCCGACACCGATATCGCCGCCGACGAGGTTGGCGTTGTGCTCGGCCAGTCGTGCTGCGGGGACGCTGCGGACGCCGACGACCAGGTCGGCGAAGCCCGGTGCGAACCGCTCGAACAGCCCGGTGACGGTGTCGGCCATGTCCAGTGTCGATCCGGCGGGCACGTGGGCGTAGGTCCACAGCGGGCGCCTGCCCTGGCTGTCGATGCGGCCGGGGTCGGCCAGGTGGGGCAGCGCGGCCAGCACCATCGGCCAGTCGGGATGACGCCCCGCGGCGATCTCCCGCTCGGCCAGCGCCATGGTGGCCCGGTCGCCGCCCAGGTGCAGCGTCGGTGCGTTGGCCAGCCGGGAATCCTGCCAGGGGATCTCACCGGACAGCACGAAGTCGACCTTGGCGACACCCGGTCCGTAGCGGTAGCGGCGCAGCGTCTTGGCGTAGCCCGCCGGCAGCGCATCCCCGTAGATGGACAGCAGCGCCGTGGGGGCGGTGTCGTAGAGCACGACTCCCGCGGGCGGGCTGGTGACCTCCTCGCCGAGCAGCACCTCGCCGCCGTGCGCGCGCAGATCGGCGAGCAGGGCGTCGGGGATGGCCTGTGAGCCGCCGGCCGGGATCGGCCAGCCCACCGTGTGCCCGAGGGTCGCCAGCATCAGTCCGGCGCCGGCGGAGACCAGGGACGGCATCTGCGCGATGGTGTGTGCGGCGACCCCGGTGAACAGGGCCCGCGCATCCTCCCCGGCCAGGCTGCGCCAGGCCGGGCTGCCCTGGGCGAGCATCCGCGGAGCGATCCGCAGTGCGGCGCCGATGCTCGGGGGAATCGAGCGTTTGTCTCCCAGCAGCAGCCCGACCACACCGTCACAGTCGGCGGCCAGCGGGCCCAGCAGCCGGCGCCAGGATGCGCCGTCGGAGAGTTCGGCGCAGGTGCGGTCCAGATCGCGGTAGCCGACCGCGGCCGGGCGGCCGGGCAGCGGATTGGCATAGGAGGTCTCCGGGGCCGACAGCGTGACCCCCCGTGCGGGCAGGTCGAACGCGGCGAAGAACGGCGAGGCCAGCGCCAGCGGATGCACCGCCGAGCAGATGTCGTGCGAGACCCCGCCGAACTCCGGGTCGGGCAGCGTGCGGGCTCCGCCGCCGGCTGTCGGCTGCGCCTCGATCACCCGCACGGCCAGCCCGGCTCTGGCGCACACCACGGCGGCGGCCAGGCCGTTGGGACCGCTGCCGACGACGGTCACGTCGGCACCCGATTCCGAGCCGGTCAGCGCCCGGTAGCTTCTCCCGCCCACGCCCCGGTTATAGCAGCCCGTTAGGCTGAAGCCTCGTGAGTCTGCCTGTTGTACTGATCGCCGACAAGCTAGCCGCCTCGACCGTGGAAGCCCTGGGGGACCAGGTGGAGGTCCGCTGGGTCGATGGCCCCGACCGCGAGAAACTCCTCGCCGCGGTGGCTGACGCCGATGCGCTGCTGGTGCGCTCGGCCACCACCGTCGATGCCGAGGTGCTGGCCGCCGCCCCCAGATTGAAGATCGTCGCCCGTGCCGGCGTCGGACTCGACAACGTCGACGTCGACGCCGCGACCGCGCGTGGGGTGCTGGTGGTCAACGCGCCCACGTCGAACATCCACAGCGCCGCCGAGCACGCGGTGGCGCTGATGCTGGCCGCTGCCCGCCAGATCCCGGCGGCCGACGCCACGCTGCGCGAGCACACGTGGAAGCGCTCGTCGTTCTCCGGCACCGAGATCTTCGGAAAGACGGTCGGCGTGGTCGGGCTGGGCCGGATCGGTCAGCTGGTGGCCTCGCGGCTGGCCGCGTTCGGCGCGCATATCGTCGCCTACGACCCCTACGTGTCGCATGCCCGTGCCGCTCAGCTGGGCATCGAGCTGCTGACCCTCGACGAGCTGCTCGGCCGTGCCGACTTCATCTCGGTGCACCTGCCCAAGACGAAGGAGACGGCCGGCCTGATCGGCAAGGAGTCGCTGGCCAAGATCAAGCCCGGGGTGATCATCGTCAACGCCGCGCGCGGCGGGCTGGTCGACGAGGAGGCGCTGGCCGAAGCGATCACCGGCGGCCAGGTCCGCGGCGCCGGGATCGACGTGTTCGCCAGCGAGCCCTGCACGGACAGCCCGCTGTTCGATCTGCCGCAGGTGGTGGTGACACCGCACCTGGGGGCCTCCACCGCCGAGGCGCAGGACCGTGCCGGCACCGACGTCGCGGCCAGCGTGAAGCTGGCGCTGGCGGGCGAGTTCGTGCCGGATGCGGTCAACGTCGGCGGCGGTGTCGTCGGCGAGGAGGTCGCCCCGTGGCTGGACCTGGTCCGCAAGCTCGGGGTCCTGGTCGGGGTGCTCTCGCCCGAGCTACCGGTGTCGGTGGCGGTCAACGTCTGCGGCGAACTGGCCTCCGAGGAGGTCGAGGTGCTGCGGCTGTCGGCCCTGCGGGGATTGTTCTCCGCGGTGATCGAGGATCCGGTGACGTTCGTCAACGCACCGTCGCTGGCGGCCGAGCGCGGCGTGGAAGCGTCGATCTCGACGGCGCCGGAGAGCCCCAACCACCGCAGTGTGGTCGATGTGCGGGCGGTCGGCGCGGACGGATCGACGGTCAACGTCGCCGGTGCGCTGTCCGGTCCGCAGATGGTGGAGAAGGTCGTCCAGATCAACGGACGCAACTTCGACCTGCGGGCCGAGGGCGTCAACCTGATCATCAACTACAACGATCAACCCGGTGCGCTGGGCAAGATCGGCACGCTTCTCGGCGGTGCCGCGGTGAACATCCTGGCGGCGCAACTGAGCCAGGACGCCGAGGGTGAGGGCGCCACGATCATGCTGCGGCTGGACCGGCCGGTGCCGGCCGATGTGCTCAGCGAGATCGGTCGTGAGGTGGCCGCCGTGACGCTGGAAGTGGTGGACCTGTCGTGACCGCCGCGATGAGGCTGGCGGTGATCCCGGGGGACGGTATCGGCCCCGAGGTCATCGGCGAGGCGGTCAAGGTTCTCGACACCGTCTTCCCCGGTGTGGCCAAGACCGAGTACGAACTGGGCGCCCGGATGTACCACCGCACCGGCGAGGTGCTCCCGGAGTCGGTGCTCGAGGAGCTCAAGGGCCACGACGCCATCCTGCTGGGCGCGATCGGGGATCCGTCGGTGCCCAGCGGGATGCTCGAACGCGGTCTGCTGCTGCGGATCCGATTCGAACTCGACCACCACATCAACCTGCGGCCGGGCCGGCTCTACCCCGGTGTGACGAGCCCGCTGGCCGGTGACCCCGACATCGACTTCGTCGTGGTGCGGGAGGGCACCGAGGGGCCCTACACCGGTAACGGCGGGGCCATCCGGGTCGGTACCCCGCACGAGATCGCCACCGAGGTCAGCGTCAACACGGCCTACGGGGTGCGCCGGGTCGTGCAGGACGCGTTCGGCCGCGCGCAGCAGCGGCGCAAACATCTGACCCTGGTGCACAAGAACAACGTGCTCACCTACGCCGGATCGTTGTGGTGGCGGACCGTACAGACGGTGGCCGCGGAGTATCCCGAGGTCGAGGTCGCCTATCAGCACGTCGACGCCGCGACGATCCACCTGGTGACCGACCCGGGCCGGTTCGACGTCATCGTCACCGACAACCTGTTCGGCGACATCATCACCGATCTGGCCGCCGCGGTGTGCGGCGGCATCGGTCTGGCGGCCAGCGGCAACATCGATGCGACCCGGACCAATCCGTCGATGTTCGAGCCGGTGCACGGCAGTGCGCCCGACATCGCGGGTCAGGGCATCGCCGATCCGACCGCGGCGATCATGTCGGTGGGACTGCTGCTGGCTCACGTGGGTGAGCTCGACGCCGCCGCCCGGGTGGACAAGGCCGTCGAGGCCCATCTGGCCACCCGCGGAACCGAGAAGCTCTCGACCGCAGAGGTCGGTCAGCGCATCCTCGAGCTGCTGTAGGCACGCTCAGCCCTGTTCGCGGCCGGTTCTGGTCAGGCCCAGGACCAGGCCTGCGGTCACCGCGACCGCCGCGGCCAGGTACACCCACAGGGCTGCCTCGAAACCGATCGACTCCGAGAGCAGTCCGAATCCGATGACGGGCAGGGCAAGCCCGGAATAGGCCACCACGAAGGTGCTCTTGAGGGTGCCCCCGCGGTGTTCTGGGGGCGCGGCGGCCAGTGCCGTGGCGATGGCCCCGGTCAGGCACAGGCCGGCCGTGGTCCCGGACAACGCCGCGCCGATCAGCAGCACCGCCAGGCTGTGGTGCATTACGCCGAGGACGGCGACCGCGAAGCTCGGTGCCAGCAGGCACAGTGCGATGATCACCTGTCGGCGGGCCGGTCCGCGCGCGAGAAAGATCTGTGCCACTGCGGCACAGGCGAACACGATGAGGCTCAGCGACCCGCTGAGATCCTCGCGCTCGGCACCGTCGAGGGCGCCGGCGATCAGGTTGGGCGCCTGCGAGGCGAACAACCCGGTGATGGCGAAGGCCACACCGGATGCCAGTGCAGCGCTCCAGAACAGCCTGCGATGCGCCACCGGTATGGTCGCCCGCTGAATCCGGTAGCGCGGACGCGGATGCGGCGGGATCAGTGTCTCCGGCGTCATCAGCGCCATCGGGAGCGCGACCACCAGCAGCACCAGGGCGATCAGGTAGGGCGTGAACAGTGGCTGCGGCAACGTGCTGGCCACCAGGCCGGACATCGCCGCCCCGATACCCAGCCCACCGAGATTGCAGGCCGTCGAGGTCACACTGGCCAGCTGCGCCCCGCGGCCGGGCCGGGCCCGCTCGTTGAGGTCGGTCAGGTAGGCGGTGGCCGCCGTCGTCACCATCCCCGTGCCGATGCCGCACAGCAGGCGGCCGGCCAGCAGTGCGGGCAGGCTGGTCGACAGGCAGAACGTCAGCGCGCTGAGGGCAGAGACCCCGGTGGCGCAGATCAGGACGGCGCGACGGCCGAAGAGGTCGGAGAGGTGGCCGGCGAAGATCAGCGCGCCGAGGATCCCGAACGCGTAGAAGGCGAAAATGATGGTTGCGACGAAGTTTCCGTATCCGCCCTGCTGCTGGTAGAGCCGGTAGAGCGGGGTCGGGACGGTGCCCAGCACCGTGGTGGCGGTGAACGTGGCGGCCACGATCCAGAAGGCCAGCGACGGGCGGGCGCGCCCGATCAGGGTGCTGCTGCGTGGGGCGACGGACATGGCGAAACCTCCGGTCGTCAGGTGGCCACCGCGAATCCCAGGTCAGCAGAGGCGGGCGCGTCACTCGACGCGAGGGAGTTCCCCACGTACTGTATACGAACTGTCGACGTTGTATATCGCAGGGGGATGGGTGACGACCGCATCGCAGACCAAGAGGGTGTTCGCCGAGTTCCGCACCCAGTTGAGCACCGGGGCGATCCCGCCAGGGGTCCGGATGTCGCAGACCGAGTTGGCGGCCCGGTTCGGGGTGAGCCGGATTCCGCTGCGCGAGGTGCTGCAGAGCCTGGCCGGCGAGGGGCTCGTCCAGATCGACGAGGGCGGGGCGGTCACGGTGACGCCTCTGTCCATCGGCGAGTTGCAGGAGATCTACGAGATCCGCGAGGTGATCGAGCCGCTGCTGACCAAGATCTCGGTGCCCAACATCGGCCGAGCCGAAATCCTGCGCATGCGCGCAGTTCAGGAGCGGATGGCGGAGGCCACGTGCACCGCGGAGTGGGTGCGGCTCAACAACGAGTTCCACGGCATCCCGTATGCGAAGGCCGGCCGCCCCCGGTTGCGGCACCTCGTCGAGCAGTACCGGATGCTGGCCGACCGCTACATCTTCGTGCTGGTCGAATTCCGCGGTGCGACACCGTTGGACGACCAGCACCACGAGATCATGGAGGCGATGGCCGACGGTGATGCCCGGCTGGCCGCCGAGTTGACGCGCACCCACCTCATCGAGGGTCACGAGTTCGTGCTGAAGGTCCTGCTCGAGCAGGAGCGCGCCGAGTCGGCGGGTTCTCCGCCCACGCTTTAACTCGACTGTAAACAAACAGAAATAGCCGTATACAGTTTGCCATCTACCGTATGCACTAGGTGATCGTCGATCACTTCTGCGAATCCCATCGCGACACATACGGAGAGCTGTGACGTCAATCGAGATCCTGGCCAGTGACCGCATCCCGCGACCGCTGGCCAACTACAACCAGGCGATGCGGGTCGGCGATCTGATATTCCTTGCCGGCCAGTTCGCCAGCGACTTCACCACGGGAGTGCCCGCGCAGTGCCGAATCCCGTCGGAGTACCCCTACTACGGGTCGGCGATGGAACTGCAGACCCGCTACATCCTGAACAACATCAAGACCCTGCTCGAAGACATCGGCAGCGACATGGACCATGTCGTCAAGGCGCAGGTCTTCATCATGGACTGTGAGTTGTTCGCCGACTTCGACCGCGTCTGGAAGGAGTTCTTCCCGACGCCGCCGCCGCGCACCACCGTCGAGATCGGCCCCCTCGGACTGCTGTGCCCGGGAACGCTCGTCGAGATCGACGTGATCGCCGTTCCGGCTGACGGGCCCGTGCAACCGGAGAACGTCGCCGGGGCGTCCGTGCCCAAACCTCGGGCCAACTACACGCCTGCGGTGAAGTACGGGGACTGGGTCTTCCTGGCCGGCCAGCTGGCCAGCGACTTCAGCGACCAGGGAATCCCGGACGAGGCCAGGACCGATCCGGCCTTCCCGTACTACGGCTCGGACATCGAGCGGCAGACCGACTACACCCTGTCCAACCTGGCGGCGCTGCTGGCCGAGGCCGGCAGCGATCTCGAGCACGTGGTCAAGGCTCAGGTATTCCTCAAGGACCTCAACGACTTCCATGGTTTCGACGAGGTGTGGCGCCGGTACTTCGGTGACACGCCGCCGCCGCGCACCACCATCCAGGTTTCCGAGCTGCTGATCGGCGAGTCACTGGTCGAGATCGACCTCATCGCTGTCACGAAAGACGGATCCATTGTGCCGGAGCGTGTTTCGACTCCGGACGCGCCCCGTCCGCTGGCCAACTACGTCCAGGCGGTCAAGGCGGGCGGGTTGGTGTTCCTGGCCGGCCAGTTGGCCAGCGACTTCACCAACGGTGTCGCACCCGAGGCCCGCGTCGATCCCGCATTTCCCTACTACGGGTCGGCCATCGAGAAGCAGGCCGACTACACCCTGGAGAACTGTGCCAAGGTGCTCAAGGCGGCCGGTTCCAGCCTCGGGCGCACGGTCAAGGCCCAGGTGTTCCTGACCTCACTGCACGACTTCAACGGTCTCGACAAGATCTGGCGCCGTCACTTCGACCCCTTCCCGCCACGCACCACCGTCGAGCTGGCCGGGGCGGGGCTGTTGGTCCCGGGCACCCTCGTCGAGATCGACCTCATCGCTGCCGAATAGGCACGCACCCGCTTCGTCCCTTCCGCCGCCGCCGCCGTCGGTTCCACGATGAAAGGAACTCCGATGAACACTGCTGTGAAGAATGTCGTCCGCACCGCCATCGCCGGCGCCGCGGTGGCCGCACTGGCCGCCTGCTCCTCCGGCGGAGGTGGGGACGACGGCACCGGCCCGATCAAGGTGGGCCACCTGATGGGGATCACCGGTGACTACGCCCCGTACTACGAGGGATCGATGGTCGGGGTGGACATCGCCCTCGAGGAGATCGAGGAGGCCGGCGGCGTGCTGGGCCGGCCGTTCGAACTGGTGACCCAGGACAACCTGTCCACCGTCGAGGGTGCGGTGCAGGGATTCTCCCGTCTGGTCGACGGTGAGGGTGTCGTGGCGATCGGCGGGGTCGAATCCGACGGCGCGATGGCGATCTTCAGCGCATCCGAGGAACAGGAGATCCCGGTGATGTGCCCGGTCTGCGGCACCAGTGAACTCGACACCCGTGGCGGGACGTACATGTTCCGGTTGACCGGGTCCGACACCGACGGTGGCATCGTGCTGGCGCAGTTCGCCCGGGACCAGGGTTATGAGACCGTGAACCTGCTCGTCCAGAACACCGAGGGGGCAGCCGGGCCCGCCGAGATCTTCCGTGAGATCTTCACCGGTCCGATCGGTGGCACCATCGGCACCGAGGTCACCTTCAACCCCGGTGCGGCGTCGTATCAGAGCGAGGTCGACGAGGTCTTCTCCACACCCGCCGACGCGGTGTTCCTCGCAGCCGGGTCCGAGGCCGGCAGCGTCATCCTGACCGAATGGGAGCGCCGCGACCACGGTGGCGAATTCCTCACCAGCCCGGACCTGGTCGTCCCCGAGATCGCCAGTCTGACACCGGCACTGGAGGACGGCGTGATCACCGGCGCCATCGCACAGTACGACACCAGTTCACCGGCCTATCAGAGCTATGCGGAGCGCTACGCGGCCAAGACCGGTGGCGAGCAGCCGTCGGCAGGTGTGGGTGATGCGCTGCAGTACGACCAGTACATCGCGCTGGCACTGGCCATCGAGAAGGCGGGCTCGACCGACGGTGCCGCGATCGCCGAAGCCATCCCGCAGGTGCTCAATCCGGACGGAACCGACGTCTACTCCCTTCAGGAGGGCTTGGACGAGATCCGCGCCGGCAACGAGATCAACTACCACGGTGCGAGCTCCTCGCTGGACCTCAACGAGTACGGCAACCTCGCCGCACCGGTTTTCGGCGAGCAGAACATCATCGACGGCCAGTGGCAGGAAGTCCAGACCATCGAGCTCGACCCGCAGCTGCGCGACTACCTCGACGAGTGAGGACACCGACCGCCAGGGTGCACCGAGGAAGCAGGTGACATGCAGCATCTCGTGTACGGCTTGATGACGGGCAGCATTCTCGCCATGGCCGCAACCGGATTCGCGTTGATCCGCAAGACCGAGGGGTTCCTCAACATCGCCCACGGACAGCTCGTCGCGCTGGGTGCGTTCATCGGATACTTCTGCTACAGCGAGATCGGGCTCCCGATCACGCTGGCGGCGGTGGCGGCGATGGTGTGCGTCGGCGGCATCGGGGTCGTATCGGCCGTGGTGGTCATGCAACCGGTGCGCGAGCGCAGTGACCTGACCAAGCTGTTCACCTCGATCGGACTGGCCTACGTGCTGTACGGCGCGATGAACGGGGTGTTCGGCGCCGGGGTCAAGACATTCGGTGTGGACTTCGGCGAACCCCTGGACCTGCTGGGGGTCCGGGTGACCCCCGGCGAGCTCGTCATCCTCGGCGTCGTGGCCGTCTCCATCCTGGCGCTGTACCTGTTCATGACGTTCACACCGATGGGGATGTCGGTCCGGGCATCGTCGAGCAACCTGGAGCTGGCCGCGGTGCGCGGCATCCGGACCGACTACGTCGCGTGGACGGTGTGGCTGATCGCCTCGGCGTTCGCCGGGCTGGCCGGTGTGCTGCTCGGGCTGATCGGCGCCGTGCACGCCGAGCTGGGCTGGACACAGATCCTGCTGATCCTGGCCGCGACGGTGCTCGGTGGACTCGGCCGAATCTACGGAGTGGTCGTGGCGTCGCTGGCGCTCGGTGCGTTGATGGAGTTGAGCTCGCTCGTCATTCCGGCGTCCTACCGCGTGCTCGTCGCGTTCGGCGCGCTCATCGCGATCCTGATCATCCGTCCCGAGGGAATCTTCAGCGTCACCCGTAGGAAGCAGGCCGCCTAGTGCAGACGAACCTCTTCTTCCTGGTCAGTGTTCTGACCCTGGCCGGCTTCTACGCGATCCTTGCGCAGCTGCTCAACATCGTCGCCGGCTGGGGCGGCATGCCCGACCTCGGTGTCGCCGGCCTGGTCGGGGTGGCCTGCTACACCTATGCGATCACCACGCAGACCACGGTCGACGATGTCGTGCTGATGCCGCAGTGGCCGTGGTGGGGTGGGGTCGTCGCAGCCGGGGTCGTCACTGCGGCAGCGGCATTCGTCATCGGAGTGCCCACGTTGCGGCTCCGTGGCGAGTACTTCCTGATCACCACCCTGGCCTTCGCCGAGGTCACACGCCAGATCGCGCTGAACGCGATTCCGCTGACCAACGGCACCGTCGGCTTCGCGCAGATCGAGCGTCCGTTCTCCGACATGTTCGTCGGACGCGACTACCGCTACTTCCTTCTGGCCGTGGTCGCGGTCGTCGTCGTCGCGGTCTTCCTGCTCGCCCGCCGGATCTCGACGTCACCGTACGGCCGGATGTTGCGCGCCACCCGAGACAACGAGTCCGTCGCGGTCTCCCTGGGCAAACAGGTGTCGCGCAACCGGATCGTGCTGTACACCTTCGTGGGGCTGGTGCTCGGGCTCGTCGCGCCGATCTATCTCTGGCACGTCCGCACCACGGTGCCCAGCCTGTTCTCCTCGGAGCTCACCTTCACCGTGTGGACGGCACTCGTGGTGGGCGGCATCGGAAGCCGGTTGGGCCCGATCGCGGGGGCGTTCGTCCTGATCCTGGTCACCGAGCTGTTCACCCTGCTGCAGGGGTCCACCGAGAACGCCCAACTGCTCGCGGCCGCACGACCGGTGCTGCTGGGTCTGGTGCTGATCCTGGCGATGCGCCTGCTTCCCCGCGGCCTGCTGACCGAGCAGCGGGCGTTCGCGAAGGCCAGCGGCCGCTGGGCGATGCGCCGGCCACCACCCGGGGGCCGGGCGGTACCGGTCGAGCCGGCCGAGCCGGCCGAGGTGGCACGGTGACGGCGGATCAGGCGCTGCGGGTGCGCGGCATGACGAAGTCCTTCGGCGGACTCACCGCCGTCGACGGCGTGGACCTCAACATCGAGGCGGGCTCGATCACCGCGATGATCGGCCCCAACGGTGCCGGCAAGACGACGCTGTTCAACCTGTTGACCAGGTTCGAGGAGCCGGATTCGGGCTCGCTGGAGTTCTTCGGGGAGCCCGTCGACACGGTGCCGGCCTGGGAACTGGCCCGCCGTGGGATGGTCAGGTCATTCCAGACCCCGGTCGGCTTCCCCGAGCTCAGCGTGTGGGAGAACCTGATGGTGGCCGGATCGCGGCGCACCGAGGGCCTGCTGCCGACACTGGTGGGACGCTCGTCGTGGCTGTCGGGGGAGCGGCGGACCGCCGGGCGCGTCGAACAGGTACTCGACGACCTGGGTCTGGCCGAGCGACGGGATTCGTTGTTGCGCGACCTGTCCGGCGGTGAGGTCAAGCTCGTCGACTTCGGCCGGCTGATGATGGCCTCGCCGAAGCTGCTGCTTCTCGACGAGCCGGCCGCCGGGGTGCACCCGGCCAGCATCGAGCGCCTGGCCGCGCAGATCCGTGCGCTGCGCGACGACGGGATCACCGTCGCGGTGATCGATCACAACATCTCGTTCGTCTTCGACGTCGCCGACTACATCTATGTGCTCGCCCACGGCGCGGTGGTCGCCCAGGGCGTGCCCAGCGAGGTCGCCGCTGATCCGACCGTCGTCGAGTTGTACCTGGGGGCTGCGCAATGACCAGTTTGACCGTGCAGGGGCTCACCGGCGGGTACGGAAAGGTCTCGGTGCTCCACGATGTCAGCGTCACGGTCGGTGACGCCGAGATCGTCGCCGTGGTGGGCCCCAACGGGGCGGGCAAGTCCACTCTGGTCAAGGGCATCATGCGGCTGCTCCGAGACGTGAAGGGGTCCATCCGGCTCGACGGCGTCGCGCTGGACCGGCGCCGGGCCGCGGCGCTGTCGCGGCTGGGGGTGGGTTATGTCCCTCAGGGCGGCAACACGTTTCCCGATCTGAGCGTCGAGGAGAACCTGCGGGTGGCCATCCGCGGCGCCGGCCGGACCGGCATGGCGAGCGCACTGGGGCTGACCTACGAGCGGTTCCCCGCCCTCGCACAGCGCCGACGTCAGCAGGCCTCCACGTTGTCCGGCGGTGAGCGTCAGATGCTCGCGCTGGGCGCCGCGATGGCGATCGAGCCGGACATCCTGGTCCTCGACGAACCCACCACCGGCCTGGCGCCCACCATCGTGCACAGCCTCAGCTCGAGCATCCGGGAGTTCAAAGACGGGGGAACCTCCATCCTGTGGGTGGTCGAGGAGAACCCGATGGAGATCCTCAAACACTGCGACCGGGTGTATCTGATGAACGGCGGGGTGGTGCACCGCGAACTCGAGGCCGGCGCCCAGTTCGACGATCACACGTTGCGGCAGCTCTTCTTCGGCGTCGAGCTCGGCTGAGGGGGCCCTCGGTGCTCACCAGGGCAGCTCGCCGTCGCGGCCGATGAACGAGCCGGATGCCGGTCCGCCTGCTGCCGCACGCACGACCGGCTCGGCTCCTTGAGCGGCGGTCAGCGGGGCTTGGGCCCGGTTGATCGGTGAGAAGTCGGTCTGCACGAATCCCGGGTCGACCGAGGTGACGCTGATCGCCGTGCCTGCCAGGCTCTTCGACAGGGTCAGTGTGATGCTGTTCAGTGCCGCCTTGGACGCCTGGTAGGCCGGTACGACGAGGTCGTCTGCGCCGGCGCCGGCCTGTATTGCCAGCGAGCCCATGTAGGAGGACACGTTGACGATGCGTCCGGCGGCGCTGCGGCGAAGCAGCGGCAGGAAAGCCTCCACCATGTGCAGAACCCCGAGGACGTTGGTGTCCAGGGTGATTTGCGCCGCCCGCGGATCGACGTACTCGCCGCCGGGAAACGTCCACTCGCCGGCGACACCGGCGTTGTTGACCAGGACGTCGAGACGCCCGTGGCGCGTCCGGACCGCCTCGGCGAGTCGGACGACGTCGGGGTATGACGTCACGTCCAGAATCGCGGAATCGATGTCGATGCCTTCGTCGGCCAGCGCGGCAGCCGCTGGTTCGACGGACCGGGCCGATCGCCCGGTGACGATCACCGTCGCTCCCGACCGGCCCAGCGCGGCCGCAGTCTCGAATCCGATCCCGCGGGATCCTCCGGTGATCAGCACGATTTCGCCCATGATTCCCTTCCGCCGTCTCACCTCACGATGCAGGGAAGTCGGTGGTGGAGCTGGCGGAAATGCGACGTCACGGTGGCGGCCGGCTCAGTCGCTGCGCCGGTCCATGGCCGCTGCCAGTGCCATCGGGATCACCGGGACGGCCAGCACCGGGAACAGTGCGCACACCGCGAAAGTAATTGGGTAGCCCGCGATTCCGATCAGCGCGCCGAATGCCGGTGGCGCCAGTCCGGCGGTCAGCAACTGGCTGGTGTTCTGGGTCCCCAGCGCCCGCCCGCTCCAGAACGGCCCGGCGATCTCGGCGATCGCGGTGAAGGCGAGGCCGTTGTCGGAGACGGTGATCACCGATGCGGCGACGATCAGCGCGACGCTGACCGGTGAGTCCAGCCAGTCGGTCAGCGCCAGCAGCGCCATGGCTGCCGCGGCGGCGACGGCGATGATGCGGATCGGACGCAACCGGGATCCCAGTGCATCACCGCTGCGCTGCAGGACCGCGTCGGCCCAGCGTCCCGCGGCGACCCGCCCGCCCGCGCCGAGGAACTGGGCGATCATGACCAGCACGCCGGCCGAGCCGGGCGACCACCCGCGGGCGTCGATCAGCCACACCAGCGTGAACGTCCACACCAGTACCTGGGGAACCACCAGGAGCACCGAGACCAGGTGGATGCGCCACAGCACCGGTGAACCGCGGTAGGGGTTGGCCAGGTCGCTGTGCTGGGCCTCGGTGCGCAACGGGCGGGGCGGGTCGATGACGGCCACCGCGCAGACCGCAGCCGAGACCGCGCACACCACCCCCGGGAACAGCAGCGCGGCCGAGACGCTGTGGTGTTCGGCCAGCCGCGGTATCACCAACGCGCCGACGCCGACACCCAGCGGCTGGGCGGTCTGGCGGATCCCCATCACCAGGCCGCGCCGCTGCGCGTCGAACCAGCCCACCACCAGCCGGCCGCTGGCCACGTTGCTGCTCGCGGCGGCCATTCCGCCGAGGAACAGGAACACCCCGACAGCCGGTAGCGAGGAGGCGGCGGCCGCGGCGAAGGCGGCGGCGGCGGTCAACCCCGAACCCAGCGCCAGCACCAGCCGCTCGCCGAAGCGGTCCACCGCATATCCCCACGCGAACAGAGTCGCCACCATGCCCAGGCTGGGCAGCGCCGAGAGAAGCCCCGCCGAAGCCAGATCCAGGCCGCGCTCGTTGTGCAGCGTCGGGATGAGGAAGGCCACACCGTTGATGAACACGTTGGCGCACAGGGTCGCCGAAAGCGCGATGACCAGCATCGACCAGCGTCGCAACGAGCTGGAGACCGGGGCGGACACGCTGCCATGCTCCCATACGTGTCTCACTGTATTGAACTTCCATCTCAGAATATGGACCCGAGCGCCGGCTGTCGGCACGTCGCGGACGTAAATCGGGCGGGCACTAGGCTGAGCACATGCGTCTAGGCCGTATCGCCAGCCCCGACGGGGTCGCCTTCGTCGCCGTCGAGGGGCCGCCCGACGATCCGAGCGAGGCGATCGCCCGGGAGATCGCCGAGCACCCGTTCGGCGCACCGACCTTCACCGGCCGGCAGTGGCCGCTGGCCGACGTCCGCCTGCTCGCGCCCATCCTGGCCAGCAAGGTCGTCTGTATGGGCAAGAACTACGCCGCCCACATCGAGGAGATGGGCGGCGGCACGTTCGAGGACCCGATCATCTTCCTCAAACCCAACACCGCGATCATCGGCCCGAACACCCCGATCCAACTGCCCGCCGACGCTGATCCGGTCCACTTCGAAGGTGAACTGGCCATCGTCATCGGCCGGCCCTGTAAGGACGTTCCGGCTGCGCGCGCCGCGGAGAACATCCTGGGCTACACCATCGCCAACGACGTGTCGGCCCGCGACCAGCAGAAGAAGGACGGCCAGTGGATGCGCGCCAAGGGTCACGACACCTTCTGCCCGGTCGGGCCGTGGATCGTCACCGATGTCGATCCCGGCGACCTCGAGCTGCGCACCGAGGTCAACGGCGAGGTCAAGCAGCGCAGCCGTACCTCGTTGATGATCCACGACATCGGCGACATCGTGGAGTGGGTCTCGAGGGTGATGACGCTGTTGCCCGGAGACCTGATCCTGACCGGGACACCCGAAGGGGTCGGTCCGATCGAGCACGGCGACACCGTCAGCGTGACCGTTGAGGGAATCGGAACCCTCACCAATCCTGTTGTGCGGAAGGGGAAACAGTGACCAGCCCGGCTGTCCGCGTTCGATTCTGCCCGTCTCCGACCGGCATCCCGCATGTCGGGCTGATCCGCACCGCACTGTTCAACTGGGCCTACGCCAGGCACACCGGGGGAACCTTCGTCTTCCGTATCGAGGACACCGATTCCCAGCGTGACAGCGAGGAGAGCTACCTGGCGCTGCTCGATGCGCTGCGCTGGCTGGGGCTGGACTGGGACGAGGGGCCCGAGGTCGGTGGTCCCTACGGGCCGTACCGTCAGTCCGGTCGCCGCGACATCTACACCGATGTGATCGCGCGCCTGCTCGACGCGGGCGAGGCCTACGAAGCGTTCTCGACCGCCGAGGAGGTCGAGGCCCGCCATCTGGCGGCCGGCCGGAGCCCGAAGCTGGGCTACGACAATTTCGACCGCGACCTCACCGAGGAGCAGCGCGCGGCATTCCGGGCCGAGGGCCGCCGGCCCGTCGTACGGCTGCGGATGCCCGACAACGACCTGACCTGGGACGACCTGGTCAGAGGGGAGACGACGTTCCCGGCCGGGTCGATTCCCGACTTCGCGCTGACCCGGGGCAACGGAGAACCGTTGTACACGTTGGTCAATCCGGTCGACGACGCGTTGATGAAGATCACCCACGTACTGCGCGGCGAGGACCTGCTCTCCTCGACGCCTCGCCAGCTCGCGCTCTACGCCGCGCTCGAGAGACTCGGCGTCGCCGAGCAGACACCCCGGTTCGCGCACCTGCCGTCGGTGCTCGGCGACGGCAACAAGAAACTCTCGAAGCGGGATCCGCAATCCAACCTCTTCCTGCACCGCGACCGCGGCTTCATCCCGGAAGGGCTGCTCAATTACCTTGCTCTGCTGGGGTGGTCGATCGCCGACGATCGCGACGTGTTCAGCCTCGACGAGATGGTGGCCGCGTTCGACGTGGCCGACGTCAACTCCAACCCGGCCCGGTTCGACCAGAAGAAGGCCGACGCACTCAACGCCGAGCACATCAGGTTGCTCGCTGCCGACGAGTTCGCCCGCCGCCTCGCCGGCTTCTTCGCCGACCGCGGCCATGACACCGGGCTCGAGCCGGCACAGTTCGCCGAGGCGGCCGAACTGGTGCAGACACGCATCGTCGTGCTCGCCGATGCGTGGGATCTGCTGAAGTTCCTCAACGACGCCGAGTTCAGCCTCGACGAGAAGTCGGCGGGCAAGGAACTGCGGTCCGAGGCGGCCCCGGTGCTGACCGCGGCGCTCACCGCCCTGGAGGGCGTCGCGGAGTGGGACACCTCGGCAATAGAGGCGGCGCTCAAGGCCGCCCTGATCGACGGCCTGCAACTCAAGCCGCGTAAGGCGTTCGGGCCCGTGCGCGTCGCTGCCACCGGGTCCACCGTGAGCCCGCCGTTGTTCCAGTCGCTGGCTCTGTTGGGCCGCGAGCGCAGCCTGGCACGGCTGCGGGCGGGACGCGACCATGCCGCGGCGGCAGCCCCGGCCCAGCCGTGAAAAACACTCCCGAAATCTTTGGTAGTGTGCACGTCGGCCCGCGAAGCGGCGCCCCGCGGCTCCACCGCGGTGTGCCGGGGCCGAAAAATGCTTGTGACCTGCGGTGACGAGCAGCCAATGGGGTATGGTGTAATTGGCAACACAGCTGATTCTGGTTCAGCCATTCTAGGTTCGAGTCCTGGTACCCCAGCCAAAGCGGAGGATTAGGTCAGCCATCGCACCTGAGTTATGCTGACCGTCCGAAACGAGTTCTAGCCCCCGTCGTCTAGCGGCCTAGGACGCCGCCCTCTCACGGCGGTAGCGTGGGTTCGAATCCCATCGGGGGTACCACCCGGAGCTCCGGACCATGACCAGGTCCGGAGTTTTCTTCGTCCGGATCCTCACTGCTGCGACGCGACGCGCGCATCGTCATCGGACCTGTCTGGCCCGAAGGTCGTCCGCGAGAGCATCCGGTCGCGCGGCCTGGCGAAGCAGGAGGGACGGGGTTCACGATTCCACTGCGTCGACCTGGACCGCCGGCGGCATTCCGGACAACGAGATCGGTGGACCGACGGTTCAATCTGTCGGCGAAAGCAGCCTCGCTCGCATCCCTGCTGCGGGCCGACCGGTCAGAGCCGGCGAGTGAGCGCGTCGGCGGCGGCGACGAGGTCGGCGGCCCACCGGGCACCGGGGCGGCGGCCGATGCGATCGATCGGGCCCGACACCGACACCGCGGCGATGACGGCTCCGCGTGGATCCCGGACCGGTGCCGAGACGCTGGCGACCCCGGGTTCACGCTCGGCCACGCTCTGCGCCCACCCCCGCTTGCGGACCTCGGCCAGTGCCCGGTCGGTGAACGTCGCCGCCGGCAGCACTGCCTGCTGGGTGGCGGTGTCGGCATAGGCCAGCAGCACCTTGGCCCCGGAACCGGCGGTCATCGGCAGGCGGGTGCCGACCGGGACGGTGTCGCGTAGGCCCGCCGGTGGTTCCAGCGCGGCGACGCAGATCCGTGCGGTGCCGTCACGCCGGTACAGCTGCACGCTCTCACCGGTCAGTTCCCGCAGCCGGGGCAACACCGAGGAACCGGCCGCGAGAAGCGGATCCTTGACGTGGCGTGCCAGTTCGGTGACGCCGGGTCCGATACGCCACAGGCCGTCGCCGTCTCGGGCGAGCAGCCGGTGCGCTTCCAGCCCGACGGCGAGCCGATGTGCGGTCGCCCGCGGCAGGTTGGTGCGCTCGCACAGATCGGCCAGTCCACAGGGTGACTCGGCGACGGCGTGCAGGACGCCCATGGCTTTGTCGAGCACGCCGATGCCGCTATCCTGTCTCACAAGGAGATACTGTCGTCCCAGATTGTGAGATGTCAAGATGGCCGAGTCGAATCAGCCCCGCACGATGGCCGAGAAGGTCTGGAGCGACCACGTCGTCGCTCTGGGCTCGGGTGAGGGCGCCGCGCGCGAGCCCGACCTGATCTACATCGACCTGCACCTCGTCCACGAGGTGACCAGTCCCCAGGCGTTCGACGGTCTGCGGCTGGCCGGCCGCCCCGTGCGCCGGCCCGATCTGACCATCGCCACCGAGGATCACAACGTGCCCACCGTCGACATCGACAAGCCGATCGTCGACCCCGTGTCGCGCACCCAGGTCGAGACGCTGCGCCGCAACTGTGCCGAGTTCGGCATCCGGCTCCATCCGATGGGCGACGCAGAACAGGGCATCGTGCACATCATCGGGCCGCAGTTGGGGTTGACCCAGCCGGGAACCACGGTCGTGTGTGGGGACAGCCACACCTCCACCCACGGCGCTTTCGGCGCGCTGGCCATGGGGATCGGCACCTCGGAGGTCGAGCATGTGCTCGCCACCCAGACGTTGCCGCTGCGGCCGTTCAAGACCATGGCCGTCAACGTCGACGGCGAACTGCCGCCCGGGGTCAGCGCCAAGGACATCATTCTGGCGGTGATCGCCAAGATCGGCACCGGTGGCGGGCAGGGACACGTCATCGAATACCGCGGCACCGCGATCGAGAAACTGTCCATGGAGGGCCGGATGACGATCTGCAACATGAGCATCGAAGCCGGCGCCAGGGCGGGCATGGTCGCGCCCGACGAGACGACGTTCGAGTTCCTGCGCGGCCGACCGCATGCGCCCGTCGGCGCCGACTGGGACGCCGCGGTGGAAGCCTGGAGCAGGCTGCGCACCGACGAGGGGGCCGAGTTCGACACCGAGGTCTACCTCGACGCGGCGACGTTGAGCCCCTTCGTGACCTGGGGGACCAACCCCGGACAGGGAGTGCCGTTGGCGGGTTCGGTGCCGGACCCGGAGTTGATGCTCGACGAGGGTGAGCGCCAGGCCGCGGAAAAGGCTTTGGCCTACATGGACCTTCGCCCGGGCGTCGCGATGCGCGACATCGCCGTGGACACGGTGTTCGTCGGCTCGTGCACCAACGGGCGCATCGAGGATCTGCGCGTCGTCGCCGACGTGCTCAAGGGCCGCAAGGTCGCCGACGGCGTCGAGATGCTGGTGGTGCCCGGTTCGATGCGGGTGCGCGCCCAGGCCGAGGCCGAGGGGCTCGGCGAGATCTTCACCGCGGCCGGCGCCCAGTGGCGGCAGGCCGGGTGCTCGATGTGCCTGGGAATGAACCCCGACCAGCTCTCACCCGGACAGCGCTGCGCCTCGACGTCGAATCGCAATTTCGAGGGCAGGCAGGGCAAGGGCGGGCGCACACATCTGGTCTCACCGGCAGTCGCCGCCGCGACCGCGGTGCGGGGCACCCTCGCATCCCCGGCGGATCTGCCGGCGGCTCCCGGTCACTGAAACCGATCGAACGAACCAGGAAATCAGGAGATTTTTCGATGGAAGCCTTCCGCACCCACACCGGCATCGGCGTTCCGCTGCGACGCTCGAACGTGGATACCGACCAGATCATTCCCGCCGTGTATCTGAAGCGCGTCACCCGAACGGGATTCGAGGACGGACTGTTCGCCGCCTGGCGCACCGACCCCTCCTTCGTCTTGAATCAGGCCCCCTTCGACAACGGGTCGGTGTTGGTCGCCGGACCCGATTTCGGCACCGGCTCCTCGCGCGAGCACGCGGTGTGGGCACTCATGGACTTCGGATTCCGGGTCGTCATCTCATCGAGATTCGCCGATATCTTCCGTGGCAATGCCGGCAAGGCGGGCCTGTTGGCCGCCGAAGTGGCGCAGGATGATGTGGAATTGTTGTGGAAGCTCATCGAGCAGCAGCCCGGGCTGGAAATCAGTGTGAATCTACAAGATCGAACCGTGACCGCAGGAACGGTTGTGGTGCCGTTCAACATTGACGATTACACGGCCTGGAGATTGCTTGAAGGTCTCGACGATATCGGCCTTACGCTGCGGAAACTCGATCAGATCGAGGATTACGAGGCGTCCCGGCCGAGCTGGAAGCCGAGCACTCTGCCGGCCTGATGTCGGCGCCCGAAGGGGCGAATTCACCTCCGCCGCGAGCCCCTTTGGAGCCTTCGGTTGGAGGCCAAGCGCAGCAAGTGGATTGAAAAAAGTTCGCTGGCATGGCCTGAAATTGCGCGTGGCTCTTGGAAATCAACAGGGATAAGGTTTACCGTGTCCTCTAGTCGGCCCAAGTAGGGCCACTGGTTTCGGAGGTTTTGCATGAATAAAGCAGAGCTCATCGACGTACTCACGGAGAAAATGGGCTCGGATCGTCGGCAGGCCACCGCCGCGGTGGAGAACGTTGTTGACACCATCGTGCGCGCTGTGCACAAGGGTGACAGCGTGACCATCACCGGGTTCGGTGTTTTCGAGCAGCGGCGCCGTGCAGCCCGCGTCGCGCGTAACCCGCGAACCGGCGAGACGGTGAAGGTCAAGCCCACGTCCGTGCCCGCGTTCCGTCCGGGCGCTCAGTTCAAGGCGGTTGTCTCTGGCGCGCAGAAGCTTCCGGCGGACGGCCCGGCCGTCAAGCGTGGTGTGACCGCCACCACTGCCCGGAAGGCTGCCAAGAAGGCTCCCGCCAAGAAGGCCGCCGCCAAGAAGGCGCCGGCGAAGAAGGCTCCCGCCAAGAAGGCCCCGGCCAAGAAGGCCGCGGTCAAGAAGGCGCCGGCGAAGAAGGCTGCTGTCAAGAAGGCGCCCGCGAAGAAGGCTCCGGCGAAGAAGGCCGCGGTCAAGAAGGCTCCGGCGAAGAAGGCTCCGGCCAAGAAGGCGCCGGCCAAGAAGGCTCCGGCGAAGAAGGCTCCGGCCAAGAAGGCGCCGGCCAAG
>JAXHTL010000299.1:0-4264 GCA_034190095.1 Actinomycetota bacterium | reverse complement strand
CCCGGGTGCAGCATCACCGTCGCGGCCACGTCGTCGAACACCCCGGCGTCGAGCATCAACACCTTGCCGCCGCCGGCCTCCTCGGCCGGTGTTCCCAGAAGCACCACCGTCAGGTCGAGCTCGTCGGCGACCTCGGCCAGCGCCAGCGCGGTACCTACCGCCGAGGCGGCGATGATGTTGTGCCCGCAGGCGTGGCCGATTCCGGGCAGTGCGTCGTACTCGGCACACACCCCGACGACCAGGGATCCGCTGCCGAACCGCGCCCGAAACGCGGTGTCCAGACCGGCGGGAGCCGCCGTCACCTCGAAGCCCCGCTCGGCGACCAGCGCCTGGGTCTTCGCGCAGCTGCGATGCTCGGCGAATGCCAGCTCGGGCTCGGCGTGGATGGCGTGGGACAACTCCACCAGATCACCGCGGCGTCGGGCCACTGCGTCCTCGACGCGCGTCGACGGGGCAGCGGCAACCATGCAAGGCAGTATCCCACTGCCGCGCGCGCAGGCCGATCGGGGCGCGGGGCGACCACTAGGCTTGGCGGACGTGGACGACGCCCCCGACGCGCAGACCCTGGCCCGGCAGGCCGCCGACACGGTGGCCGAGCGCACCGGGGTCGCGACCCACGACGTCGCCGTGGTGCTGGGCTCGGGGTGGGCGCCGGCGGCGGCGCAGCTGGGTGACGCGACGGCGGCGATCCCGATGGCAGAGCTGCCCGGCTTCACCCCGCCCAGCGCCGAGGGCCACGGCGGTCAGGTCCTCTCGTTGCGGGTGGGACCGCACCGGGTCCTGGTCCTGCTGGGCCGCATCCACGCCTATGAGGGCCACGACCTGCGTCACGTGGTGCATCCGGTGCGCACCGCGGCAGCTGCCGGGGTGCACACGGTGGTGCTGACCAACGCCGCAGGGGGCCTGCGGGCAGATTTCACCGTCGGGCAGCCCGTCCTGATCAGCGACCATCTCAACCTGACCGCGCGCTCCCCGCTGGTGGGTGCGCGCTTCGTCGACCTGGTGGACGCCTACGCGCCACGGCTGCGGGCACTGGCGCGCGAGATCGACCCGGCACTGGCCGAGGGGGTGTACGCCGGGTTGCCCGGCCCGCAGTACGAGACGCCCGCCGAGATCCGGATGCTGCGCACCCTGGGCGCGGACCTGGTCGGGATGTCGACGGTGCACGAGACCATCGCCGCCCGCGAGGCCGGCGTCGACGTGCTCGCGGTGTCGTTGGTGACCAACCTGGCGGCCGGGATGACCGGTGCGCCGCTCAGCCATGAGGAGGTGCTGGCGGCGGGCCGTCAGTCGGCGACCCGGATGGGCTCGCTGCTGTCCTCGGTGATCGCCCGGCTCTGACCGCCGAGGCGACGCGACGCCCACCCCACCGAGCGGGCCAGCAGCGGCGCCGCGAACAGCATCATCAGGATCCGCACCACCTGCGCGGCGATGATGAACGTCACGTTGGACCCGGTCTCCACCGCGGTGGCCAGCACCGCGTACACACCGCCGGGACTGGTGGCCAGATATCCCTCCAGCAGGGTCAGGCCGGCCACGTGGCTGAGCAGCAGCCCCAGACCCGCGGTGGTGGCGCCGAGCACGACGATCAGCGCGACCGCGGCGGGCAACAGCCGGCCGACTGCGCGCAGCGACTCCCGGGTGAACGCCAGCCCGGCCTGCCACCCGATCAGCAGGTAGCCGGCCTGGACCAGCAATTCGGGCACCGACAGGCCGAACGACAGCCCGCTCACCTCCAGCGCCACCGTCAGGGCGAGCGGGCCCAGCAGCCCGGCACCGGGCAGCCGGATCAACCGGCCCAGCGTCGCACCGACGAGCACCAGCGCGACGAGCATGCCGAGGCTGAGGTACCAGGGCGCCGCCGCGTCGGCGCCGGGGTCGGTGACCGCGTGCGGCGCACGGTCGGCCCGGTAGACGAGGGTGACCAGGACCGGCATCGAGGCGGTGATCAGCCCGACCCGCAGGTACTGCAGCACCGCGACGACACGGACATCGCCGCCGAGCTCGCGGGCGATGGCCACCAGCCCGGAGGCACCCCCGGCGACCAGCGACAGCGAACCGGTCAGCGGGGTGACGTCGCGGCGCAGCCCGAGCAGCGCGCCGGCCCCCACGCTGAGCAGCAGCGTGGCGGCCGCGATACCGACCACGATCGGCCAGTCCTCCCCCAGGGCGGCAAGCGCGTCGTCCTGCACCATCGTGCCGATGTAGACGCCCAGCGTCCCCTGGGCGGCCAGGCCGAGTCGGCGTGGCACGCCCGCGGGGCCCAGCCCCATGAGCGCCAGCGCGATCCCCACCACCAGCGCCGCGAACAGCGCCGCCGACGGCACCCCGAGCAGCGTCAGCGGCACGGTGGCCCCCACCGACACCGCCAGGAGCACCGCCCACCTGAGCAGCTGCCGCGTCCACATCATGTCTGATGTCAAGTATGCTCTTAGGAATTCATGATCTCAACATCAGCTGATCTCTGGTGAATTCATTCCGATACCAAGGTATAACTTGGCAATGGCCGTAAACACCGCCGCACCACCCCACCCGGCCGCCACCGAGCTGCGTGAGTCGATGATGGCCGTCACCCGCCAGATGCGCAGGCACCGCCCGGACAACGGCCTGACCCTCAGCCAGATGCAGCTGCTCGGCGAGATCAGCCGCGCCGGCGTCAGCACCCCCGCCGATCTCGGCGCCCGCCTGCAGGTGAAGGTCCAGTCGCTGACCGACTCGCTCAACGGGTTGCTGGCAGACGGGCTGATCCGGCGCCGGCCCGACGCATCCGACCGGCGCCGCCACCTGATCGAGATCACCCCCGAGGGCGACCGACTGCTCGCCTCCGACCGCGCCGAACGCGACGCATGGCTGCACCACCGGATGCGCGAGACGCTCTCACCGCTGGAGTTCGACCTGCTGATGCTGGTGGCGCCGGTCCTGCGCAAGCTCGCCGACTCGGCGGATCCGGCGCGCTGAGCGACACGCGGGGTCGCCCGACGCGCCCGATTCGTGGTGGGCTGTGCCCATGACGCATTGGCCGCCGCAGGTACAGGACTGGGTCGACCACGACCCGGACCCCGGCGCGGCCGCCGAACTGGCCGCCTGCACCGACGACGAACTCGCCGAGCGCTTCGCCCACCCCCTGTCGTTCGGCACCGCGGGCCTGCGCGGGCCGCTGCGCGCCGGCCCCAACGGGATGAACCTCGCTGTGGTGCTGCGCGCCACCGCGGGCGTCGCCCAGGTCCTCGCCGACCGGTCGCTGGGCGCTGGAGGCGTCATCGTCGGCTTCGACGCCCGGCACCGATCCGCCGAGTTCGGCCGTGCCGCCGCAGAAGTGTTTGCCGCCCAGGGATTCTCGGTGACGCTGATGTTCAGCCCGGTCCCCACCCCGGTGGTGGCCTACGCGGTACGCGAGATGAACGCGGTGGCCGGGGTCCAGATCACCGCGTCGCACAACCCGCCGACGGACAACGGCTACAAGGTGTACTTCCCCGGCGGGCTGCAGATCATCTCCCCCACCGACCGCGACATCGAACAGGCCATCGCCACCGCGCCGCCGGCCGACCGGATCCCGCGCAGCCCGGTGACCGTCTCGGGCGTCGATCAGGTTCGCAGCTATCTCGAACGCGCTGCGGCGGTGCGCCGCACCACCGGATCGGTGCGGGTGGCGCTGACCCCGATGCACGGCGTGGGCGGCGAGTTCGCCCTCGATGCCCTGGCCCTCGCCGGGTTCGGCGATGTGCACGTCGTCGAGAACCAGTTCGCACCCGATCCGGACTTCCCCACCGTCGCATTCCCCAACCCCGAGGAGCCGGGCGCCGCCGACGCCCTGCTGACCCTGGCCGCAGACGTGGACGCGCAGGTCGCCATCGCGCTGGACCCCGACGCCGACCGCTGCGCCGTCGGGGTGCCGACACCCGACGGGTGGCGAATGCTCTCCGGCGACGAAACCGGCTGGCTACTGGGCGATTACCTGCTCTCGACCTGCGCGGACCCGGCGTCGGCGGTGGTGGCCAGCACGGTGGTGTCCTCCCGGATGCTGGGGCGTATCGCCGCGTTCCACGGCGCCCGGCACGTCGAGACCCTCACCGGGTTCAAATGGCTGGCCCGGGCCGACGAGAAGGTGGGCGGCACGCTGCTCTACGCCTACGAGGAGGCGATCGGGCACTGCGTGGATCCCGCGGCGGTGCGGGACAAGGACGGCATCAGCGCCGCGGTTCTGGTGTGCGACATGGTGGTAGCGCTGCGCGAGCGCGGCCTGACCGTCCTCGACGCGCTCGAC
>JAXHTL010000298.1:0-4281 GCA_034190095.1 Actinomycetota bacterium | reverse complement strand
TTCAAATCCCTCCGCCACCGCCATACTCTCCCCGCCGGCCTCAGCCGTGCTGGGAGCGTGCCTCCGCACCGGACTCTTCGGCGTCGAAGTCGTCGTCGCCGGACACCTGCCCGACGTAGGAACCGTCGTCGCGGGACGCGGCGACGGCCGGATCGTCCTCGACGTCTTCTTCGCTCTTGCGCGGACCTGGACCGGGCATGGGACCTCCTCGGTGCACACAGACAGTTCACGGAGAAGTACCCGGTGAATGCCGGACGAATCCCGCCCGGGGCCCGAAAATCAGACCGCCGCGCCCACCTGCGCCGGGACCGGCTCGACGGTCACCTTGATGGCCTCGCCCTTCTTGACGATCTGGAAGGCGTCCAGGACGTCGTCGAGCGGGATGTGCCGGGTGATCAGATCCTTGACCGGAACCTGGCCGGTCGAGATGTACTCCAGCGCGCGCTTGTTGTGTTCGGGCGCCGAGCCGTTGGCGCCGTGGATGTGCAGCTGGCGGTAGTGCACCACGTTCGAGTCGCAGGTGATGGTCGGGTCGGTCTTGGGCAGCCCGCCGAAGAAGCTGATGCGCCCGTTGCGGGCGGCCATCGAAATCGCCTGCTCCTGAGCGACGTTGGCCGCGGTGGCGGTGATGACGACGTCGGCCCCGCGGCCGCCGGTCAGCTCCATCACCTTCTCGACCACGTCGACTTCGGAGCCGTTGATGATCTCCTCGGGTGAGACGGCGTCGGCCGACATCTGCAGCCGGGCGGCATTGACGTCGACCAGATAGACCGGGCCGCAGTCGTGGACGCCGCGGGCGATCCGGATGTGCATGCAGCCGATCGGGCCGGCCCCGAACACCACGACGGTGTCGCCCGGCTCGATGCCCAGCAGTTCCTGGGCGTTGATGGCGCACGCGAACGGCTCGGCGGCCGACGCCTCGTCGAATCCCACATTGTCCGGAATCCGGTTCAGCCCGTCGACTTTGAGTACCTGCCGGGGCACGATCATGTACTCGGCGAAGCCGCCGTCGTACTGGTAGCCCATCGACGTCTGGTTCTGGCAGACCGCCATCCAGCCCTTGCGGCACTCGTGGCATTCGCCGCACGGAACCGCGGCGATCACCTGCACCCGGTCGCCCACCTGCCAGTTGCTGCGGTAGGTGTCGTTGACCTGCGCGCCCACCTCGACGATCTCGCCGGCGATCTCATGGCCGATGGTGCGCGGCGGGGTCAGGTTCTGGTGGCCGTTGTAGAAGATCTTGACGTCGGTGCCGCATGTCGAACAGTTGCGGACCCGGATCTTGATCTCGTCGGGCGCGCAGTCCGGCTCGGGGATGTCCTCGAGCCGGACGTCCTCGGGGGCGTAGAAGCGCAGTGCCTTCATGGTGGTGATCCTCTCGATTGGGCGGGCCGCATCCGGTGTGCTCTACGACACTCTATCCGGAAACCGGGCACAAAACCACCACAAAATCTGACCACTTATGACCGTTTGCTTGCTTTCATGCCCGTTCATGCGGTTTACTGAATGCATGTGATCGGCATCACCAGACCCGGTCAATGTCGAGCAGCTCACCATCGAATCGGAGGACGCGAATGTCTCAAGCAGTCATCGACCAGGACGCGAGCGCGCGTCCCGGGGTCCGGGTGCGGGTCCAGAAGCTGGGCACCGCACTGTCCAACATGGTCATGCCCAACATCGGCGCCTTCATCGCCTGGGGCCTGATCACCGCGCTGTTCATCGAGGCCGGCTGGTTGACCGGAATCTTCAGCGCACTGCGCGATCCCAGCGGCTGGGTCGCGCAGATCGGCGGCTGGGGCGACTTCGAGGGCGCGGGCATCGTCGGCCCGATGATCACCTACCTGCTGCCGATCCTGATCGGCTACACCGGCGGGCGGATGGTCTACGGCACCCGCGGCGCGGTGGTCGGCGCGATCGCCACGGTGGGTGTCGTGACCGGCGCCGACGTGCCGATGTTCCTCGGCGCCATGATCATGGGCCCGCTCGGCGGCTGGCTGATGAAGAAGATCGACGCGATCTGGGACGGCAAGGTGCGCCCCGGCTTCGAGATGCTGATCGACAACTTCTCCTCGGGCATCCTCGGCATGATCCTCGCGGTGTTCGGGTTCTTCGGCATCGGCCCGATCGTCTCGTCGATCACCCGCGGCGCCGGCAACGTCGTCGACTTCCTGGTCAACAACGACCTGCTGCCGCTGACGTCGATCCTCATCGAGCCGGCCAAGGTGCTGTTCCTCAACAACGCGATCAACCACGGCGTGCTGACCCCGTTGGGGACGACGCAGGCGCTGGAGACCGGCAAGTCCATCCTGTTCCTGCTGGAGGCCAACCCCGGCCCCGGCCTCGGACTGCTGCTGGCGTTCATGTTCTTCGGCAAGGGCGCGGCGCGTGCCTCGGCCCCCGGCGCGGCGATCATCCAGTTCTTCGGCGGCATCCACGAGATCTACTTCCCCTACGTGCTGATGAAGCCCAAGCTGATCGCGGCGACCATCCTCGGTGGCATGACCGGCGTGTTCATCAACGTGCTGTTCGGATCGGGCCTGCGCGCCCCCGCCGCGCCGGGGTCGATCATCGCCGTCTACGCCCAGACGCCCGGTGACAGCTTCATCGGGGTGACCCTGGCCGTCTTCGGGTCGGCCGCGGTGTCGTTCGCCGTCGCGGCGCTGCTGCTCAAGACCGACAAGGGAACCGACGAGGACGACCTGGCCGCCGCCACCGCGTCGATGGAATCGATGAAGGGCAAGAAGTCCAGCGTGGCCTCCGCGCTCGTCGGGTCCGCCAAGACCGGTCCGATCACGAGCATCGTGTTCGCCTGCGACGCCGGTATGGGGTCCTCGGCGATGGGCGCCTCGGTGTTGCGCCGCAAGATCCAGAAGGCCGGCTACGGCGACGTCACGGTCACCAACTCGGCCATCTCCAACCTGGCCGACAGCTACGACCTCGTCGTCTCGCACCGGGACCTCACCGAGCGCGCCCGCCAGCGCACGCCGTCGGCGCTGCACGTCTCGGTCGACGACTTCATGAGCAGCCCGCGCTACGACGAGATCGTCGAACAACTCGCGCAGACCAACGCGGGCGGATCCGCGGAGTCGGTGCAGCCCGAGACCGACGCCGAGCCCGGCGCCGACGGGGACGTGCTGGCACTGGATTCGATCGTGCTGAACGGGACGGCGACCACCGCCGCAGCGGCGATTGACGAGGCCGGCCGGCTGCTGGTGGCTGCCGGTGCCGTGGAACCCGGCTACGTCGACGCGATGCACGACCGGGAGAAGTCGATCTCCACCTACATGGGCAACGGGCTGGCGATCCCGCACGGCACCAACGAGGCCAAGGACACCATCCGCCGGACCGGGCTGTCTTTCGTGCGCTACCCCGAGCCGATCGACTGGAACGGCAAGCCGGCCGAGTTCGTGGTCGGGATCGCCGGTGCCGGTAAGGATCACATGGCGCTGCTGACCAAGATCGCGCAGGTGTTCCTCAAAGCCGACGAGGTGGCCCGGCTACGGGAGGCGACCACGTCCGAGGAGGTCAAGGCCATCCTGATCGCCGGTGACACCAGTAGCGTGACATAGGTGGATTCCGACACCCGCCAGAACCGGATCGTCGAGTTCGCCCGCACCCGCGGGCGGGTGGAGGTCGCCTCGCTCGCGGCAGAGTTGGACGTCGCGAGCGAGACCATCCGCCGAGACCTGAAGGTGCTGGCGGGCCGTCGGCTGCTCAAACGGGTGCACGGCGGCGCGGTCCCGCTCGAGACCGCGGCGTTCGAATCCGGCGTCGAATATCGCAGCCAGGTCGACCTCGCCCAGAAGCACCGCATCGCCGCCGAGGCCGCCAAGCTGCTGCACGGCGCCGAAACGGTCTATCTGGACGAGGGGTTCACCCCCCGGCTGATCGCCGAGCGACTCGCCGACCAGGAGCTGACCGTGGTCACCTCCTCGCTGCTGGCCGCCGAAGCAATGGCACACAGTCGCAGTGTCACCGTGCTGTTGCTGGGGGGACGGATGCGGGGCCGCACCCTGGCCACGGTCGACCACTGGGCCACCGACATGCTGCGCAGCCTGGTCATCGACGTCGCCTTCCTCGGAACCAACGGCATCTCGCTCGAACACGGGCTCACCACACCCGATCCGGCGGTCGCCGCGGTGAAGAACACCGCGGTGGCGGTGGCGCGCCGGCCCATCCTGGTCGCGGCGCACTCCAAGTTCGGCGAGAGCAGCTTCTGCCGGTTCGCCCAGGTGTCGGACTTCGAGTCGATCGTCACCGGATCCGAGCTGTCGGCCGCCG
>JAXHTL010000297.1:0-4282 GCA_034190095.1 Actinomycetota bacterium | reverse complement strand
GTCGATGGCGCGTCCGTAGGCGTGGTAGGACCGCTGCCCGGTGCCGGGGATGTCACGGCAGTTGAACGCCGAGGTGTTGTTGTCGCGCATCGACAACTCGTCGTCGGCCCCGGGGTAGTTCTCGACGGTGCGCATGCGTTCGACCGGATAGCCCATCCGGTACAACTCGGCGAAGATCTCGACCACCGCGGATGCCACGTCCTGGTGCACCACCAACTGGCCGCGGTGGGTATCGCCGTCGAAGCCGCGGTAGTCGAGGTCCACCCGGCGCAGTTGTTCGGCCGGCACCGGGCATCCGGGACGCCATGTGGTGCCGAGGTCGGCCGCGGTCACGGCAGCGACCTGGGCCGGGGCCGGCACCGGGGTCGGGGGCGTGACGGGCCGCGGAGGCGGCTGGGCAACGGTGCGGACGGTCTCGGGCGCCAGGGCCTGCGGCGACCCGGTGGCGACCGGATCCGGAGCGGGTGCGCATTGCACCAGCACTGCCGTTGCGGCCATCAGCGCGGCCAGCCTGACGATCACCACCGGACTCCAAGCTACTACCAACGCACCTCGCGGCGGCGGTTAGCTGCGCTCATCAGTTCTGTTAGTTGGGCTTTGGAAAAACCGGAGGAGGTCACAACGGGGCGTAGAAGGTGTGATCTGCACCATGCTCGGGTTATAGTGTGTGCGCAGTCACAGAGAGGACGCTCATGGTTGGAACCAGCGAACCCGCGATGGTCCCGCGCGAGGTCGATGCGCACCGCTCGGCGCATGCGTCGGTCAACTGGCTGCTCGCCACGTTGATGACCCTGCTGCTGATCGCCGCGATCGCGGGTGTCGTGGTGGCCCTGTCCAGCGGGATGCCGACCGTCGCGATCGTCGTCGCACTGGTCGCAGGTGCGGTGTTCGCCGGCGTCCTCTGCTGACCGCGGCGCCGGGTCAGCGCTGCAGGAAGCGGGCCAGGCTGTCGTCGGGCTCGTCCCACCAGGTGGTGCTCGGGACCGGACCCACGCTTCCCGTGCACGGTGATGCGAACGACTTGTCCCGGTAGCCGGTGATGCTCTCGTCCTTGTCGTGTTCCCAGGTGACGAAGTGCTGCCGGACCAGGTCGATGTCGAATGCCGGGTAGTCGGTGAGCGTCATCAGGTCGCGCACGTAGTCGGTCTGGAAGTCGATCTGTTCCATGATGCTGTCGACCTCGGCGTAGCTGGCCCGCCACCGCGCGACATCGTCGGCCATCTCGGCGGCCGCGGGTAGCGGCAGCCGGCCCGAGATGATGTCGCGGACCACGAATGCCTGGGCGTCGAACATGCTGAACGTGTAGTACTGGTCCTGCATCCCCAGATACAGCAACTTCGGGTTGCCGGTCCAGACCACGCCCTTGTAGAGGCCGTCGGGGTAGAGGTTGTTGGTCGTGCGCAACCGCAGCTCCGGCGCGATGAACGGGAAATGGTGCAGATAACCGGTGCACAGCACGATGGCGTCGACATCGCGGGTGCTCCCGTCGGCGAAGTGTGCCGTGCGGCCCTCGACGCGCTGCAGCGCCGGCACCTCGGTGATCGCCTCCGGCCAGCCGAAGCCCATGGGCGCGGTGCGGTAGGCGATGGCGATCGAGGCGGCGCCGTACTTGAGCGACTGCAGCGCGATGTCCTCGGCCGAATAGCTGCTGCCCAGGATCAGCAGGTTCTTGCCCGCGAACTCGGCGGCGTCGCGGAAGTCGTGCGAGTGCAGGATGCGCCCGGGAAACGAGTCGAACCCGGGGTATTCGGGCATGTTGGGGGTGGAGAAGTGCCCGCTGGCGACCACCACGTGGTCGAAGGTCTCGGTGCGCAGCGCGCTGTCTCCCGAGGGTCGCCAGGACTCCACCGTGACCGCGAAGCTCTGGGTGGCGTCGTCGAACGACACGTCGCGCACTGCGGTCTCGAACTGGATGTACTGACGGACACCGCTCTTCTTCGCCCGACCGATGATGTAGTCGTAGAGGACCTCACGCGGCGGGAACGAGGGAATGGGCCTGCCGAAGTGCTCGTCGAAGGTGTAGTCGGAGAACTCGAGACATTCCTTCGGGCCGTTCGACCACAGATAGCGATACATGCTGCCGTGCACCGGGTCCCCGTGCTCGTCGAGCCCGGTGCGCCAGGTGTAGTTCCACAGCCCACCCCAGTCGCTCTGCTTCTCGAAGCACACGACCTCGCCGACGTCGACGCCGGCCAGGCGTGCCTGCTCGAAGGCGTGCAGCTGCGCGAGCCCACACGGGCCGGCGCCGATCACGGCGGTTCGGGTCATGGTTCTCCTCCTGATGGTCGCGGGTTGCGTCACGAACGCGGACGGGTCTTGTCGGGGTCGTAGAACGGAAATGTGGTGACGGTCGCACCCAGGCGCTTGCGGTGCCCGTCGAGCTTGCCCACCTCGACCCGTGTTCCGGGCTCGGCATGTTGAACGGCGATGCGGCACAACGCGATAGTCGCGCTGAGCACGGGTGAGCGGACACCGCTGGTGACCACGCCGACCTGGGAGCGTCCCACGTGGACGCAGTCACCGTGCTCAGCGAGCTCGTTGCCGTCGAGCCGCAGGCCGACCAGCGTCCGCTGCGGGTGGGCCTTGCGTTCGAGCAATGCGGCCCGGCCGACGAAGTCGTCGGTCTTGGTCTTCAGCGGGACGGTGAATCCGATGCCGGCTTCGAAGGGGTCGACCTGGTCGTCGAATTCGTGTCCCGCGGCCACCAGGCCGGATTCGACGCGCAGCAGCTCCAGCGCCTCCAGTCCGAGCGGGGCGAGCCCGAGCGGGGCGCCGGCCGTCCAGACCGCATCCCACAGCGCTTCGGCGGAATCGGGATGGACCCACAGCTCGTATCCGAGCTCACCGGAGTATCCGGTGCGCGACACCAGCAACGGTGGCCCGTCGGGCCCGCCGAGACGCCCGATCAGGAATCGGAACCAGCCGAGTTCGGTCAGCGCCGGCTGGGTGGGCGGGCTCCAGATCAGCCCGGCCAGCAGCGCCCGGCTGACCGGGCCCTGCACGGCGATGTTGTGCAGCTGGTCGGTCGAGTCCTTGATCCACACCTGGTCCAGGCCCAGCCGGTCGGCCTGCTCACGCAGCCAGACACCGTCGTAGGGGTTCCCACCGATGAAGCGGAAATTGTTGTCGCCCAGCCGTAGCACCGTGCAGTCGTCCACGACACCACCGGTGTCGGTGCACATCGCCGAATACACCACCTGCCCGCGGGCCAGGCGCCTGATGTTGCGGGTGAGGGCGGCCTGCAGCAGCGCTTCGGCGTCGGGGCCCAGCACCTCGAACTTGCGCAGTGCGGAAAGGTCCATCACCGCTGCACGCTCCCGGCACGCCCAGTACTCCTGGTGCGGTCCGAACCCGTCGAACGCGGTGGGCAGCCAGTAGCCCTGGTATTCGGTGAACTGCTTGGTCAACGCGCCGGTCCGGGATGCGAACGCGGTGGGCTTGGTCAAGACCGTCTCGGAGTCCGGGGTCACCCGGTGGCCCACCGCCACGGAGAACCTCCTCGTGGAGTCGTAGACGCGGACGTGGATGTCGGTCGGCACCCACCCGTTGGAGGGATCGATGTCATCGGGGCAGGCCGACGACGCGCAGACCAGGTCGGTGGACGCCCGGAACAGCACGTAGTCACCGGGTTTCGACCAGGGCTCGTCGGCGATCAGCTGATGGCCGGCGTCGAAGGCGGTGTTGTAGAACAGATTCAGCGCCGGCCAGCCCTGCCGGGCGCCGACACCGTAGCCCGACAGGGTGGCGTTGAAGTTGTCGGTGCAGTTGACATGACCCGGATAACCCATGTCCGCGTAGTACTTCGCAGTGCAGGCCAGCGCGAACGTGTCGTGCCGGCCCACGGTGTCGCGTACCACCTCGACCAGCGGCCGGGCCCGGGCGTCGAAGAACTTGCCGGTCAGGCCGGGCCGCGGATAGGCGCCACCACCGATGGTGCGGGTGGTGGTGGCATCCAGTCCGAACTCCCGGCCGTCGCCCAGCGCGTGGGCGTCGAAGGCCAGGAAGTCCGAGCACTGGCGCCCCTGCACGTCGATGATCTGGACGAACTGTCCGGACCGCACCTCGTAGGAGGACGCGGTGGCGGCGTCGATGCGCATGTCCCACAACGGTTCTGCCAAGGGTGCGGGAAGCTCGGGCGCCTCGGGTCTGGTCGGGTCGGAGCGACGCACCTCGACCCACAGCTCCGACGGCGGGTTCGGGTCCTCGCAGCTCGGCGACATCGCCGTCGCGGGTGCGGCGACCAGCACCACGGCGTCGGTGTCCACGGCGAAACCGGCGCGCG
>JAXHTL010000296.1:0-4294 GCA_034190095.1 Actinomycetota bacterium | reverse complement strand
CGCGGGCGCCTATCTGGTTCCGATCGTGGGCGCCGCACTGCTCTACTTCGACGGCACCAACCCGGCGAGCCAGACCGTCGCGGCGGCCTTGTTCGGGCTGACCCTCGGCGCGGAGGTGGATGTCATCGCCTACCTCGCCTCGAGGTATTTCGGCCTGAAGAACTTCGGCGGGCTCTTCGGCGGCCTGGTTGCCGCGCTGTCGCTGGGCACGGCGTTCGGACCGCTGGCCGCCGGCGCGACCTCCGACCATTTCGGCGGCTACGGCCACTTCCTCATCCTGACGATGATCCTGATGGGCGTGAGCAGCCTGGCCCTGGCCACCCTGAAGGCGCCCCCGGATTTCACCGTCCGCAGCCCGGCCCCGTCGCCCGTGCAGCGCTCCGACGCCGGGGAGTCGACCCTAGGCTGAGCCCACCATGTACACCCCGCCCCCGTTCGCCCTCACCCCGGCCGAGACGCAGGCGGCGCTGGCGTGCGGCGGGTTCGCCCAGCTCGTGTCGCAGTCCGACGACGGCTTGCGGGTCACCCCGCTGCCGCTGCTCTACGAGCCGGTCCGGCACAGCCTCGTCGGCCACGTCGCCCGGGCCAACCCGCACTGGACCGCCGTGTCGGCGCCGTCGGTGGCCATCTTCGCCGGCCCGCACAGCTATGTCTCACCGAGTCTGTACGCCACCAAGGCCGAGACCGGGCGGGTCGTCCCCACCTGGAACTACGACGTGCTAGCCGTGCACGGCCACCTCGTCGCCCACGACGACGCCGACTGGCTGCGCGAGCTCGTCACCCGGCTCACCGACCACCATGAACACGGCCGCGCGCAGCCGTGGCGGGTCTCCGATGCCCCGGAGCCGTTCATCGAGGGCCAGCTTCGCGGCATCGTCGGCGTCGAGCTGGTGATCAGCAGGGTGGAGGGGAAAGCCAAGATGTCGCAGAACCAGCCGGACCGCAACCGTGCCGGTGTCGTGAGCGGCCTGGCGTCCTCGCCCGATCCGGCCGCTCAGGCGGTGGCCGAGCGGGTGGCGGCGCTGGGCAGCACGAAGGCGAACACGCGGGGAAATCCCAGCCCGGTCAGCCCGCCGCGACGCACGGCGTCCACCCGCACCGAGCGGACCTCGCCCGAGGACGGTTCGTAGCAGTCCAGCATCCCCTCGCCGATCGTGACCGCCAGCACCCAGTGCCGCGGGATGAACCGGCCGATCAGCACCGCGACCGGCCATCCCGCGTCGACGGCACCGGCCACGTCGGCCAACCGGTCGCAGCGCCCGCGGCGCCATCGCCAGCGGTAGCGAACACCACGCGGACCGGAATGCCGGGAGATCGCACCGGCCATCCCCATCGGCGTCATGCCCAGCCGGCGCGGCCAGATCCGGTTGGTCGCCGCGTGCACCCGCCCCTGTTCCCGGGCGAACCACACCTGCCCGGCGGCCTCGCGCAGCGCCGCACCGTACCCGCGATCCCATATCGCACCGGCGACCACGGCGACGCTCGGCCCGCAGGTGGTGGTGTCGCGCTGGCGCAGCGGCCACGCGGGGATGCTCATGGGCGCTCCTCCCGCCTGGTGGATTTCCCGACGGCGCTGGGTACCCGCCACCCTAGGCACCACGAAGCGGGGAGGGTCGGCATGTCCACACCGTCGAGGACAGGTCTGCGATGAGTTTCGACATCACGCCCACCGGCGCGCAGCACGACCTCTCCCGGCGCACCCACGAGTTCGCCGAGCAGGTGGTCCGCCCGGTGGCAGCCGACTACGACGAACGCCAGGAGTTTCCCTGGCCGGTGCTCGAGGAGGCCGCTGCCCAGGGCTTCTACAGTCCGCTGTTCTACCGGGATCTCATCGGGGATCCGACGGGCCTGTCGCTGCCGATGTTCATGGAGGAACTGTTCTGGGGCTGCGCGGGCATCGGCCTGGCTGTGGTGATGCCGGCCCTGGCGCTGTCGGCCATCGGGCAGGCCGCCACCCCGGAGCAGATGCTGCAGTGGGCCCCCGAGTGTTTCGGCACCCCAGGCGATCTCAAGTTGGCCGCCCTGGCCATCTCGGAGCCCGAGGGCGGCAGCGATGTCCGCAACCTGCGCACCCGGGCGCGCCGCGACGGCGCAGGGTCCGATGCCGACTGGATCATCGACGGGCACAAGATGTGGATCGGCAACGGCGGAATCGCCGATGTCCACGTCGTCAACGCCGTCGTCGACGAAGAGCTCGGACATCGGGGCCAGGCCCTGTTCATCGTGCCCGGCGGCACGCCCGGCCTGCACATGGTGCGCAAGCTGGACAAGCTGGGCTGCCGGGCCTCGCACACCGCCGAGCTGAGGTTCGACGGAGTGCGGGTGCCCGCCGACCACCTGCTCGGCGGGCAGGACAAGCTGGAGCGCCGACTGGCCCGCGTGCGCGAGAGCGGTGGGCAGCGCTCCGGCTCGGCGACCCTGGGCACCTTCGAGCAGACCCGGCCGATGGTCGCCGCGCAGGCACTCGGAATCGCCAGGGCGGCTTTGGAGTACGTCACCGAATACGCCAACCGCCGGGAGGCCTTCGGCGCACCGATCATCGACAACCAGGGCATCGCGTTCCCCCTCGCCGACCTGGCCACCGGTCTGGACGCCGCGCGACTGCTCACCTGGCGCGCCTCGTGGATGGCCGCGACCGGCGTGCCCTTCGAACGGGGCGAGGGCTCGATGTCGAAGCTCGCCGCCAGCGAGCTCGCGGTCCGCGCCACCGAACGCGCGATCCAGACCATGGGTGGCTGGGGCTACATCAAGGATCATCCGGTCGAGAAGTGGTACCGGGATGCCAAGCTCTACACCATCTTCGAGGGCACCAGCGAGATCCAGCGGATCGTGGTGGCCAACGCCCTGGGCGCCGCCGACGGGAAGCCGCCGCTGCACGTCGATCTGGAGCCCTCCGGCGGGCCGCTGAACCGCATGTTCGGCCGGGGGACCCCGGTGCGCACCCAGGTGGCCGAAACCGCGCTGGGCATGAAGGACCGCATCCCGGCGCCGGTGATGCAGATGGCGATGAAAGTACTTCGCCCGCCGCGCAAGTGACCGCCGCGGTGGCGCGGGCCGACAGACACCCGGTTTCGGGGGTCAGCGATCCGGTGGTCAGGCTAATCTGCAGCTGTGACCGGCGATTACTCCCTGGAACAGGCCCTGGCCGGTGGGGCACCCCAGCGGGTCGGCTGGTTCCGGTTCCATTTCGCCGACGAACGCTGGGAGTGGTCCGACGAGGTGCAGTTGCTGCACGGCTACCAACCGGGCACGATCACGCCGACCACCGACCTGGTGCTCTCGCACAAACATCCCGACGACTACCAGCAGGTCGCGGCGACCCTCGACGAGATGCGGCGCGAGCACCGCACGTTCTCCACCCGGCACCGCATCATCGACACCCGCGGCGCCGAACGCGAGGTCGTGGTGATCGGTGATCAGCTCAAAGACCACGCCGGACGCCTGATCGGCACCCACGGGTTCTACGTCGACGTGACCCACGACGAGGCGAGGACCAAGGCGATGGTCAGCGCCGCGCTGAGCGAGATCACCGAGAACCGCGCGGTGATCGAGCAGGCCAAGGGCATGCTGATGCTCGTCTACCGGGTGGCGGCCGACACCGCCTTCGAGCTGCTCCGATGGCGCTCCCAGGAGAGCAACATCAAGCTGCGCACGCTCGCCGAGCAGCTGCTGGCCGACTTCGCCGGCCTGGACTACGAGGAGACGCTGCCGCCGCGGGCCACGTTCGATCACCTGCTGTTGACAGCACACCAGCGGGTGGACCGCCGCAGCGATACCGTGGAACCATGACCACCCCGAAGACGGCCCTGATCATCGTCGACGTGCAGAACGACTTCTGCGAGGGTGGTTCGCTGGCCGTGGCCGGCGGGGCGGCCGTCGCCCGCGGCATCCACGAACTGCTCGCCGGCGACCACGGATACGACCACGTGGTGGCGACCCAGGACTTCCACATCGACCCCGGCGGGCACTTCTCAGATCACCCCGACTTCGTCGACTCCTGGCCGCCACACTGCGTGGTCACCACCGGCGGGGTCGATTTCCACCCCGACCTCGACACCGCGGCGGTCGAAGCGGTGTTCAAGAAGGGCCACTACACCGCCGCCTACAGCGGTTTCGAGGGGGCGACCGACGACGGCACCGGCCTGGCGGACTGGTTGCGCGCACACGGTGTGCAGTCCGTGGACGTGGCCGGTCTGGCCACGGATCACTGCGTGAAGGCGACCGCGGCCGATGCCGTCGCGGCCGGCTTCACCACCCGGGTGCTGCTCGGCCTGACCGCCGGGGTGTCCCCCAC
>JAXHTL010000295.1:0-4306 GCA_034190095.1 Actinomycetota bacterium | reverse complement strand
CGGCGGTCCTCGTCGACCAGGTCCCACTTGTTGAAGGCCAGCACCAGCGCCCGGCCTGCCTCGATGACCATCGACAACACTCGCTGGTCCTGTTCGGTCAACGGCTGCGACGCGTCGATCAGCACGATCGCCACCTCGGCGGAGTCGATGGCGCCGTGGGTACGCACCGAGGCGTAGAACTCGTGGCCGCTGGCCTGCCCCACCTTGCGACGCAACCCGGCGGTGTCGACGAACCGCCAGAGCTTGCCCTCCATCTCGATCAACGAGTCGACCGGGTCGACGGTGGTGCCCGCGACGTCGTGGACGACCGAGCGCTCATCTCCGGAAAGCCTGTTGAGCAGCGAGGACTTGCCGACGTTCGGCTTGCCCACCAGCGCGACCCGGCGCGGCCCGCCGCCACCGGCGCCGGCCATCTCCGAGATGGTGGGCAAGGCGTCGACGACGACGTCGAGCAGATCGGCGACCCCGCGGCCGTGCATCGCGCTGATCGGGTGCGGCTCCCCCAGTCCCAGCGACCACAGCTCGGCGGCGTCGGATTCACCGCGTTCGTTGTCGACCTTGTTGGCGGCCAGGAACACCGGCTTGCCGGACCGCTGCAACAGCCTGGCGGCGGCGTCGTCGGCCGAGGTGGCCCCGACGGTCGCGTCGACGACGAAGATGATCGCGTCGGCGGTACGCATCGCCACCGACGCCTGTTCGGCGACGAGCTGCTGCAACCCCTTGGCGTCGGGCTCCCACCCGCCGGTGTCCTGCACGACGAACCGCTGCCCGGACCACAACGCGTCATAGGACACCCGGTCGCGGGTCACCCCGGGGACGTCCTGGACCACCGCTTCACGGCGTCCCAGAATGCGGTTGACCAGGGTGGACTTGCCGACGTTGGGTCTGCCGATGACGGCCACCACCGGCGGCGGGGCCGAGGCCTCCTCGATCGCCTCTGCTACCTCTTCAGCGCCCAGTTCCCAGTCGCGCTCGTCGACCCACGTGCCGTCGGAATCGCTCATCGCGACGCCCCCGCCTTCTGCTCGACGAGCTCGGTCAGATACGCGATCACCTCGGACTGCGTCATGTCGCTGGTGTCGACCACTTCGGCGTCGTCGGCGGCGCGCAGTGGCGACACCGGGCGGGTGGAGTCGAGGTGGTCGCGCCGCCGCACATCGGCCAGCACGGCCTCGTAGTCCCCCGGCAGGCCGTTGGCGACGTTCTGGTCGTCGCGCCGGCGTGCCCGCACCTCGGCCGAGGCGGTCAGGAAGATCTTCACGTCGGCGTCGGGCAGCACCACGGTGCCGATGTCGCGTCCCTCGACCACCACGTTGCCCGACTCTGCGGCCAGTGCCCGCTGCAGCTCGACCAGCCGGGAGCGCACCGCCGGAACCGCCGAGACCGCCGAGACCGCCTTGGTGACGGCGTCACCGCGGATCTCGGCCGACACGTCCTCCCCGGCCAGATACGAGCGGTCCTCGGCGGGATCGTGGCCGACCGACAGGTCGAGGTCGCCGACCGCCCCGGCGATCGCCGCTGCGTCGTCGAGGGCGATGCCGCGGCGCAGCACACTCAGGGTGACGATGCGGTACATCGCACCGGTGTCGAGGTAGCTGGCCCCCAATGCACTCGCCAATCCCCTTGCCACCGAGGACTTTCCGGTCCCCGCCGGACCGTCGATGGCAATCACCAGTGAACGGCTCACAAACCCACCGCCTTGTAGAGGTCGCCGATCTCCTTCTGGGTCAGCACCCGGATGCTGCCCGGGCGCTGGTCGCCGAGGGCGACCGACCCGATGTCGGTGCGCACCAGTTCCTGCACCGGAAAACCCACCTCGGCCAGCAGCCGGCGCACGATCCGTTTGCGGCCCTCGTGCAGGGTGACCCGCACCAGCGACTTGCCCGGCACCGAATCCACCACCGCGAAGTCGTCGAGGTGCACCGGCCCGTCGTCGAGTTCGATGCCGGCGCGCAGCTTGCGGCCCAAGCCCTTGGGGACCGTGCCCATCACGGTGGCCAGGTAGGTCTTGGGCACCTCGAAGGACGGATGCATCAGCCGGTGGGCGAGTTCGCCGTCGTTGGTCAACAGCAGCAGCCCCTCGGTGTCGGCGTCGAGACGTCCGACGTGAAACAGCTTGGCGTTGCCGCGCACCCGATGCTCGATCAGGTCACCGACGCAGGGCCGGCCCCGATCGTCGGACATCGTCGAATGCATCCCCTTGGGCTTGTTGATCGCCAGGTGCACCAGGGTGTCGTCGACGGTGATCCGGGCGCCGTCGACACGGATCACCGACACCTCGGGATCCACCCGGGTACCCAGCTCGGTGACGATCACGCCGTCGACCTCGACCCGGCCGTCACGGATCATCTTCTCGGCCACCCGCCGGGAGGCAATTCCGGCCTGGGACAACACCTTCTGCAGGCGCACACCCGTCTCGTCGGTCATCTACGAATCCCTGTCCACATCGAACGAGGCCTCGGCCTGTGGGGCGGGGGCTCCGTTGAGTTTCATGAATCGCGGCTCTTCGCTGAGGGTTTCGGACAGATCGTCGATGACGTCGACGTTGGGCAGCAGCGGAGCGATGTCGGGCAGGTCGGCCAGGGAGGTCAGTCCGAGGCGCTCGAGGAACAGTTCGGTCGTGCTGAACGTCACAGCGCCGCTGTCCGGGTCGGTGCCCGCCTCGGTGATCAGCCCGCGCGCCAGCAGCGTGCGCATGACCGCGTCGACGTTCACCCCGCGCACCGCGCTGACCCGGGCGCGGGTCACCGGCTGCCGGTAGGCGACCACGGCCAGCGTCTCCAGCGCCGCGCGGGTCAGTTTCGAGCGCGCACCGTCGAGCAGCAGCTTCTCCACATAGGGCGCGAACTTGGCCCGGGTGTACATCCGCCAGCCCCCGCCGGCCTCGCGCAGGTCGATACCGCTGTCGCGGGCCGCCAGCCCGTCGGCCAGGCCCTGCAGCCGCTCGGCCACCCGGCCGGGCGCCTGATCGGTCGCGGTGGCCAGCGCGTCCACGCTGACCGGGGTGTCGACGACCAGCAGCAGCGCCTCGAGCGCCGAGTCCAGTTCGGCGTCGTCGAGCTCGAGATCCGGGTCGGCCTCGGAGCTGCCGGGCCCATCGTCCAGCTCGGTCGCCTGCTCGGGCGGGAAGTCGTCAGTCATGGTCTTTTCTGTTCGCTGCTACTCGGTGTCGGCGGTGGCCAGTTGCTGGCTGTCGGGCCGCTCTCCGGTCCACGAAATCTGGAGCACACCAAGCGGTTCTGATTGGTCGAATGCTACCGCCCGCGCTCGGTAGAGTTCGAGCAGCGCCAGGAACCTGCCGACGATCTCGATCGGCACCTGGCAGTCGGCCACCAGCTCGGAGAACGACGCCCACTGGCCCACCCCGCGGCCCTGCAGAAACCCCAGCAGGTTGGCCGCCTGCTCGGGCACCGAGACCGACACCTGGTGCAGATGTTCGGTACCGACGGTCGGGACCGGGCGGGGCGTGAACGCCGCCGCCGCGATCTCGGCGAACCGGCCGGCGTCGACGCCGAGCATCACCTCGGGCAGCAGGTCGGAGTAGCGGTCCTCCAGCGACACCGCACGCGGATAGCTGCGCAGCGCGGCAGCCTCCAACTCGGCGAACATCTCGGCGACGTGTTTGAACGCCCGGTACTGCAGCAGCCGGGCGAACAGCAGGTCCCGGACCTCCAGCAGGGCCAGGTCGTCCTCGTCGTGAACCTCCCCGGCGGGCAGCAGCCGAGCGGCCTTGAGGTCCAACAGTGTCGCGGCGACCACCAGGAACGACGTGGTCTCGTCGAGCCCGAGCTGCGCGCCGATCATCTTGGTGTAGGCGATGAACTCGTCGGTGACCTGATGCAGCGCCACCTCGGTGACGTCGAGGCGGTGCGCGAAGATCAGCTGCAGCAGCAGGTCGAAGGGCCCCTCGAAGTTGCTCAGCCGGACCTGGAAGCCGGTGGGGGTCGCCTCGCTCTCCGGAGGTGTCTCGCTCACGCGCCGAACCGGTGGATGACCTCACGCGCCAGCGCCCGATACGCCTCCGCGCCGGCCGACTTGGGGGCCCAGGTGGTGATCGGCTCGCCGGCGACGCTGGTCTCCGGGAAACGCACGGTGCGGGTGATCACGGTGTCGAACACCAGGTCACCGAACCGCTCGACGACCCGGGCCATCACCTCGCGGGAGTTCACGGTGCGCGGGTCGTAGCGGGTGATCAGGATGCCGCTGATCGACAGCTTCGGGTTGAGCCGGTCGTGCACCTTGTCGACGGTGTCGGTCAGCAGCGCCAGACCGCGCAGCGAGAAGTACTCGCATTCGGTGGGGATGA
>JAXHTL010000294.1:2679-4357 GCA_034190095.1 Actinomycetota bacterium | reverse complement strand
CGTCGACCCCCGACGGCGAGCTGACCGGCAGCGTGAAGCCCGACTCGCCCTCGACGATGTAGATCCGGTTCTCCGGCGACCCGGGCTGCCCGGTGCCCACCGCCAGGGTCACCGGCGCACTGGACCCCTTGGCGATCGACACCGGGGTGAAGTCCGCGCCGATGCTGTAATCACCGGACTTCGGCAGGTTGTACACCCAGATCGTGTGCTCGGAGTTGTTGTGCACGGTGATCTTCGGTGCCCGGGCCGCGGCGCAGGCCGCACCGCCGCTGTCGGCTCGGCAGGCCGCCGGGGTCACGGTCACCGTCACGGTCGTCGTACTGCCGGGCGCCGGGGGTGCGGCGAACCCCACTGCGCTCAGCGCCGATTGAATCCGCCGCGCCAGGTTGGTGTGCCACGGATTGGCCGGTCCGGAGTCGGTCGCGGCGACGGCGAAGGTGTCGGTACCGCCGGTGGCCGCGATGCCGGCCCCGGGGGTGTAGGTGTAGGCGCCGTCTTCGGTCAGGCTGACCGTTCCGGCGCCGGGTGCACCGCTCAGCACGTAGCTGACGACGTCGCCGTCGGCATCGGCGGCCTGCAGCTGGCCGGTGATGAGACCGGTTTCGGGATCCTCGGTGGCGGGGCCGGCGGTGAGCACCGGGGCCGAGTTGAAGAACGTGTAGTGCGCCCGGCGCAACCCGACCCACAGCCCGGCCAGCAGATCGCCGACCGGAACATCCGGGACGGGCTGGCTGGGCAGCGTTCCCAGGCCGAGCCAGGACAGCGTGTCGGCGACGATCGCGCGCCAGGTCACCGGTGCGTCCACCGGGGCGGGGTACTGCGGGCGGCTGGTCGCGGCGGTCGCGGGCGGGGCGCCGAACGTGAGTGGCTGCGTGGCGGCGGCGCCGGGAGACGGCGGCGGTTCAGACCGGGTGGGGTCGGGTTCGGTCGTCTCGGCCTCGCCGAGCGGCGCTGTGCCGTGTGCGCCGGCCGGGGGCTCGGAGTCGGCGTCGTCGATCACGGGGGCCGACGCTTCGCCGGCGCTGCCGGACGAGTCCGTCTCGGTCTCCACGTCCTCCACGGCGTCCGCCTCCACCTCGAGGTCCGCCTCCAGCTCGGCCTCCACCTCAGGCTCGGCGTCCGGCTCGGACCCGGTGCCGGCCCCGGAGCCCTCCGAGGTGTCGGTGCGCGAACCTGCGGGGTTCGCGGGCTCGTCGTCAGAGCCCGCGCCGCGGCGCGGCTCGCCAGCCGGGCGGCCCGGGCTGCGCGGCGGCGCATCCGATTCGGCCGAGGAGTCGGCACCAGCCGCGGCTGCCCCGGTGTCGGCGGCCGCGGTCGCCGGTCCGGCCAGCAACGCCGCGGCCAACCCGGCGCCGGCCATCCCGACCTGTGCCCAGCGCAGCACCGGCCCCGCGTGACCGCCCGTGCCCGACGGGCGCTCACCACTCGTCACGGGCACCGGCCGACCTCCTCGACGTGGGAATCTCGAACCGATTAAACCCGCTCGGCAACCATCGCGTCGTCCAACGCGCGGTTACTCGCAACCGACGCCGTCGCCGTCGCTGTCGAGACCGTAGATGTCGGTGCCGACGACGTTCACCGGCCCCGACACGTACTCCGGTCCGTTGCCGCTGCCGCCGGCACAGTCGACGTCACTGGCAACCGGGACACACGCCCCCGAATAGTTGGGGTCGCAGTC
>JAXHTL010000294.1:0-2579 GCA_034190095.1 Actinomycetota bacterium | reverse complement strand
CCTCCTCGATGGCCGGCGGGCGAACGCGGCGTGACGATCAACAGAACACGATCGTCAGGGACCCGTTCCCGCCGCGCAACGGTCCCGCCACGGCTCTACGATTCCGGCGGCAGGGCCAACGTGACGGTGCGCCGAAAGGGACCTCGGGATGCGGGCGGTGACCTCGGGGCCTCCCACGGTGCGGCTGGGTGGGTTGCTCAGCGGTGTGGTGCTGACCCAGATCGTCGACAGCGCCATGCATCTGGCCCAGCCGCTGCTGGTCGCACATCTGTCCGGATCCCTGGGGCTGGCCGCGTTCTTCGCCGCCTTCGGCACCGCCGTGCACATGTTCGGCACCTACCTGGCGGGCTGGCCCATCGAACGGTTCGGCGCCCGGCGCGTCCTGGTCGCCGCGACACTGCTGCGCGGCGTGGTGCTGGCCGGTATCCCGATCGCCATGGTGTTCGGTTTCGCCGGCCTGGCCTGGGTGATGAGCTGCTACACCGCCGAGGCGCTGGCCCGCGGGTACGTCGACGCCGCGGTGCACACCGTGCCGTTGGAGATGGCCGGCCACCGCCCCGACCTGCTGGATCGCATCAACTCCCGCTACGAGCTGTTCTTCGAGATCGGCGGCATCACCGGACCGTTGATGCTCGGCGGCCTGATGATCTGGTCGGACGGAATCGTGCCCCACATCGTCATCCCGATCGGGTTCGCGTTGTCGGCGGCCTGCTATCTGTGGGTGCCGGAGCGCTCAACAGAGTTGGCGGCCAGGACCGTCGGGGACGGTCCCCACGCCCGGCCCGGTTCGAGAGGCGGCTCCTGGGCTGGGCTCAAATACATCCTCGCCAACCGGTACCTCCTCATCGTCGTGCTCGGGCTGATGCTGTTCCACCTCTACGAGCTGCGCAAGCTGCTCAGCGCATTCTTCGCCAAGGGACTGCTCGACCAGCCCGACCTGGTCGGCCAGCTCGGCGCCGCCTTCGCCGTCGGCGGTGCGACAGGCGCCCTGATCTACGCGATGACGCGGCGCCACCGCCCGGGGTCGCGGTGGGTGATCGCCGGCGCGGCCGGCACGCTCGTGCTGGCCGTGGGGTGGATACCGGTCTTCATGCCGGCGATGCTGGCCGCGGCGTTCTTCTTCGGCGCCGCCAACGTCGGCGCCCGTCTGGTTCTGACGAGGTGGCGCCAGGAACTGACCCCCCTCGAACTCGCCGGCGGGGTGACCGCGGCCGCCGAATTCGGCAGGGCCGCCGTCTCCGTCGGGGTCAAGAGCCTGGTCGGAGCGGCGTTCTCGCTGGGGGTGGGGGCGTACGCGGCGTTCGCGATCGTCGGTGCCGGGCTGGGGTTGTTCGGCATCGGGCAGCTGATTCTGGCGACGTTCCTGGGTCGGCGGCACCGCCAGCGAACCGGGGCCGAATCACCACCCGCGTGATCCCGGCCCGCCCTTGAACGGCCCCGTGATCCAGCTCGTGATCCACCCGCCGTAGAAGTCGCCCGGCTGGGGCACCACGTTTTCACCGTTGACGGTGCACCTGTCGACCAGCGAGGGCATGACGGCGACCGCGCCGGCGATCTCACCGAACGCCGCTGTCGGGGTCGGATAGGTCCAGGCCGCGCGCGGCGCGACGGCCGACGGGGTCACCAGGTCGAAGTAGCTCGCCTGACCCTTCCACTCACACCAGGACGAGCCCGCGGCCGGGCGCAGAACGCCGTCGGAGAAACAGCTGCGCGGTAGGTAGTACGTCGGGGGGTGGCTGGTCTCCAGCACCCGCCAGGCCTGGCTGGTCTCGGCGATCACCTCGCCACCGAGTTCCACGGTGATCGAGCCGTGGAACGTTTCGAGGCGGGGCGGCCGGGGATAGTCCCACACCGACTCCATGGCCGGTGGGTCAGTCGCCGGATTCGGATCCGTCACTGTCGCCGTCGTCGGACCCGCTGCCTGCGGTGTCACCGGCATCGCCGCCGTCGTCGCCGGAACGGTATCCGCCCGGGCCGCGAACCTTTCCGACGTGGTCATTGTCGGTGGACTGCCCGGCATCCGACCCGCTGCCTCCCTCGGAGGTATCGGACCCGGAGTCGCCGTCGCCGTCCGAGGAGTCCTCGGAGTCGTCGAGCACATCGTCGAGAGCATCGTCGACGACCGCGTCGTCAGTGGGCTCCTCGGAATCCTCGACGACGTCCTCGTCGGCGGGGGCCTCGCCGTCCTCGACGGGCAGTTCGGACTCGTCGACCGGTTCCTCGGTGACCTCACCCGGGACCTTCACCGGGGTCTCATCGGCCTCGCCGGTGGCGTCGTCGGTGGTCTCGTCGGACTCACCCGCGGTGGTGGCCTCGTCGGTGGTCTCCTCGGCGCCGGCTTCCTCGTCGACACCGGTTTCCTCGGTGTCCTCGGTCGCCGTCTCGTCGGCCTCGGCGGCGGTCAGCGCGAACGCGGTCTCGGTGGTGGAGGCGGCGAACGGCAGCGGCGGAATCGGCGGGAGCGGAATGGGGAACCAGCCGAAGTCCAGGATGTACTGGATCTCGTTGGTGACCCCGTTGTACAACCCGTTGACGGCGGTGTTGACGATGTCGCCGACACCCTGCTGCCAGACCTGCAG
>JAXHTL010000293.1:0-4428 GCA_034190095.1 Actinomycetota bacterium | reverse complement strand
CCTCGGGTAGCCGGTCCAGCACGCCGGCCCGGCGGGCCGCCTCGGCCGTCGTGACACGAAGGATGCCGTCTGCGCCCAGTCCGCGCCGGCGATCACACAGCGCAGCGACCGCCGCCGGGGTCAGCCTGACCGCGGCGGGCTCGTCGAGCAGGACCACGAAGTCGTTCTCCGTGCCGTGCCCCTTGGCGAACTTCACCTGTTCAGGATACGTCCCGCCAGATCCGCAGCACTCGTTCGGCGTTTCCAGGCGACGCGCCGTCCAGCCAGTGGATGCGGTGGTCACGCCGGAACCACGAACGCTGGCGGCGCACATAACGGCGGGTCCCGACGAACGTCGGCTCGCGGGCGCCCGAGCCGTCGCCGCCGGCGTCGAGGTCGGCGATCACCTGGGCGTAACCCAGCGCCCGGGCCGCGGTCACCCCGTCGCGCAGGCCCCGGCCCGTCAACGCAATGACCTCGTCGACCAGACCCTTCGCGAACATCAGGTCGGTCCGGTAAGCCAGCCGGTCGTCCAGAACCGCGGTATCGCAGTCCAGCCCGATGATCGCGGTGTTCCACCGCGGCTCGCCGATGCGCGGCGCCGACGCCGCGAAGGGCCGGCCGGTCAGCTCGACCACCTCCAGGGCCCGCACGATCCGGCGGCCGTCGGTGGCCAGGATGGCGGCCGCGGCATCCGGGTCGACGCGGGCCAGCTCGGCATGCAGCGCGGCGACACCGATCCGGGCCAGTTCGCTCTCCCACCGGGCGCGTACCGCCGGGTCGGTGGCCGGGAACGACCACTGGTCGAGCAGGGACTGTACGTAGAGCATCGACCCGCCGACGATGACCGGCAACGCCCCCCGGGCGGCGATCGCCTCCACGTCGGCGGCCGCTGCGTCCTGGTAGCGCGCGACGCTGGCGGTCTCGGCGACGTCGAGGACGTCGAGCTGATGGTGGGGCACTCCGCGGCGGTCGGATACCGCGAGCTTGGCGGTCCCGATGTCCATGCCGCGGTAGAGCTGCATGGCATCGGCGTTGACCACTTCGACGGGCAGTTCGCCGGCCAGCTCCCCGGCGACCGCCAGGGCCAGGTCCGACTTGCCGGTCCCGGTGGGTCCGACGATCGCCAGGGGCCGGATGCCGATCACGGCGTCCAGACACCGACGAAGTAGCCGACTCCGTACGGCGCGCCCCGGTAGAGCTCGTCGGCAGAGCCCGGGCCGGGCTCGGCGAGCCCGGCCAGCACCTGGTAGGCGACGCGGCCGACGACACCGTCGGGCAGCCCGGCCAGCGCCGCCGGGTGCCCGGCGGCGAGTGCGTCGTCGAGGGCCGTCTGGACCGCGGACGAGTCGGGGTCGTACCCGCCGGGTGCGGCCGGGGTCAGCGTGGTGACCCCGTCGGCCACCACCAGCACCCCGGTCGGATCGGCGGTCGAGTCGATCTCCTCGCGCAGCCGGCGTCCCGCGGCGAGCGCCTCGTCAGCGCTGCGCCCGGCGCTGTAGGTGCGCACTTCGGCGCTGGCACCCGGCTGCACCAGGCCCCGCAGCCAGGCCGCCACCAGCACGCACAGCGGCAGTTCGGCAGCCGGGCGGGCAAGCGCGGCGTCGGAGAGAGCCACCGGCAGCTCGACCCCGTAGCCGCCGAAGGTGCCGGACGCATCGGGCCCGAAGACGCCGTCTGCCGAAGCCACTCCGACCCCGACCCAGCGCGGTGGCAGCCGGCCGGCCGCCGCCAGCGCGGCGGCGCGCAGGTCGGCCGTTTCGGCGGCGGCAGCGCCGGCCAGTTCGGCAACCATGACGGGCGCCGATGACACGATCGCGAGGGCGCTCAGCACGCATCCAAATTAGCCGCACCAGCTCAGGCCGGCTGCCGGGTGGCCGCTTCACCGCGCGCGAGCGCCACCGTGGCCATCACCATCACCGCCACCGCGCCGACCAGCGTGACCAGCCCGGCGTCTCCGGGCTGCAGTGTCTCGCCGAGGACGACGATGCCCAGCACGGCGGCGATCATCGGCTCCGCCACGGTCATGGTGGGCAGCGAGGCGGTGAGCGGACCGGCCCGGAACGAGGCCTGCTGCAGTGCGGTGCCGCCCACCGCGACGAGCACCCATGCGTAGAGCTCGGGGGTGCGCACCAACTCGATGACCCCCGCCCAGCTGGTCACGTCGAGCCGGTGTACGACCGACTTGGTCAGCACCGCGAACACCCCCCACAGCGCGCCCGACACGGCTCCCAGCAGCACCGCGCTGACCGGACCCGACCACATCTGGGCGCCGACGAGGCACAGCGCCAGCACGGGCCCGAGCACCGCGACCACCCCGAGCCAGGTCTCCAGTGACCCGCGCGACTGTCCGGCCGTCGGGTTGCCGACGGTGACGATCACGACGACGGAGCCGGCCAGCAGCGCCGCCCACATCCACTCCCAGCGGGTCACCCGGCGCCGTGCCAGCCGAGCGCTGATCGGCAGCGCGAACAGCAGCGAGGTGACGAGCAGGGCCTGGACCAACAGCACCGAGCCAAGCCCCAGCGCCGCGGCCTGCAGGGCGAATCCGGCGGCGGCGACGCCGGTACCCAGCCACCACCGGCCGTCCCGCAACAACCGCAGGAACAGTTCCAGATGACCGACCGGTTCATCGGTGACGTCGACGGCGGAACGCTGGTGGATGACGTCGCCGACGGCGATGAACATCGCCGCGGCCAGAGCGAGCAGGGCGGCGATATCCGCTTTCGCCATCAACGACCTCCCCTGGTTTCGCACCGAGCCTAAAGAGGCGCCATGGCCAAGGCGCGGGCGCGGAGCCTCGCGACCTGTTTCAATAGTTTCCAGGAGTGTTCTCGTCGCTGCGAGTGCGGCGAGCCTCTCCCGACCAGCTACCAGGCGCCGCGTAGCGCGGCAGGTGCGCGGATGACGCGCGGAGGGCACGAGGTAACCGACCATGACGATCACCGAACCGGGCGAAGCACAGGACGGGCAGCCCAGCGGGCCGGACTCCGCGCCCATCCCCTCCGCCGCGCCTGCCCGCAGGCCGTCACCGGCTGCGGTGGCCAAACCCCGGCCCGGCCCGGCGCGCCCCGGCCCCCGCCCGGCCGCGCCCGTCGCCGCCGTGCCCGTGGCAGCGGTCCCGACCAGCGACCCGCATCGTTTCGGCCGCGTGGACCCCGACGGCACGGTGTGGCTGATCACCGGCTCCGGTGAGCGCACCATCGGTTCCTGGCAGGCCGGCGACGCCGAGGCCGCGTACGCGCACTTCGGCCGGCGCTTCGACGATCTGCACACCGAGGTGGTGCTGCTCGAGCAACGGCTGTCGGCCGGCTCGGGAGACGCCCGCAAGGTCCGGTCGGCGGCCAGCGCGCTCGCCGAGAGCCTGCCGACGGCGCACGTACTCGGCGATGTCGACGCGCTGGCGGCCCGGTTGTCGGCGATCGTCGAGCAGGCCGACAGCGCCACCCAGGAGGAGAAGGCCAGGCGCGAGGAGATCCGCGCCGAACAGACCGCGCGCAAGGAGGCGCTGGCCGCCGAGGCCGAGGAGATCGCAGCCAATTCGGTGCAGTGGAAGGCCGCCGGGGACCGGTTGCGCGCCATCCTCGACGAGTGGAAGACCATCACCGGACTGGACCGCAAGACCGACGATGCGCTGTGGAAGCGCTATTCGGCCGCCCGCGAGACGTTCAACCGCCGCCGCGGGTCCCACTTCGCCGAGCTGGACCGCGAACGCGCCGGCGCCAAGAAGGCCAAGGAAGACCTGTGCGTGCGCGCCGAGGAGCTGTGTGACTCCACCGACTGGGGCCCTACGGCGGCGACCTTCCGCGATCTGCTCACCGAGTGGAAGGCCGCCGGGCGGGCCGCCAAGGACGTCGACGACGCGCTGTGGCGGCGCTTCAAGGGCGCCCAGGACAAGTTCTTCTCCGCACGCAACGCGGCCTCCGCGGAACGCGACGCCGAGTTCCGCGCCAATGCGCAGGCCAAGGAAGCGCTGCTGGCCGAAGCCGAGCGCATCGACACCTCGGATCTGGACGCCGCTCGCTCGGCGTTGCGCTCCATCGGGGACCGGTGGGACGCCATCGGCAAGGTCCCGCGCGAGCGTGGCGCCGATCTGGAACGGCGGCTGCGCGCGATCGAGAAGAAGGTCCGCGACACCCCCACCGGTGGCGTCGATCCGGAGGCCCAGGCACGTGCGGACCAGTTCCGTGCCCGCGCCGAACAGTTCGAGCGTCAGGCGGAGAAGGCCGCGGCCGCCGGCCGCACCAAGGACGCCGAGCAGGCCCGCGCCAGCGCCGAGCAGTGGCGCCAATGGGCCGATGCGGCCGCCGAAGCGCTGGGCAAGAAGGGCTAGCCGGCGCTGTCCCGGGGCGGTTCCTGCTGGTCGCCGAGTCCGTCCAGCAGGCCTTTGCGCTGTTGTTCGGACGCGGCGCGGCGGCGGTGCTCCTCGCTGGCCAGTTGCAGAGCGGT
>JAXHTL010000292.1:0-4434 GCA_034190095.1 Actinomycetota bacterium | reverse complement strand
GGGGTGTTGATCGCCGGTGATCGCGGTGGTTTCTTCGCCGGGCACATGGTCGCCACGATCTGCTGGATCGCCCTGGCGGCCGCACTGTTCGGTTACGCGGCCCGCCTGCCGCGCCCACAGCGTTCGGTGCCGCTCGGCGGGGGTCTGGGCCTGGTCGCGGCGGCGGTCGCGAAACTGTTCCTGTTCGACCTCGGCACCCTCGACGGCATCTTCCGGGTGGCGGTGTTCATCGTGGTCGGGCTGGTTCTGCTGGGCATGGGCGCCGGGTATGCCCGGTTGCTCGAGAAGCAGGATCGGCAGGACCTGCAGAGCGGTGGAGGCGGGGCGGATGTGGCGACGACCACAGATTAATCTGGATTTATTCCAGAAAAGGAGGCGTTGATCAAGACATGGGTACAACAGCCAATCTCCGCAGAACCGACTCCGACATCACCGGTTTCCAGGCGAGCCCGGAACTGTCCGCCGCACTGCAACGGGTGCTGGTGGACCTCGTCGAACTGCACCTGCAGGGCAAGCAGGCGCACTGGAACGTCGTCGGAACCAACTTCCGCGACCTGCACCTGCATCTCGACGAGGTGGTCGACTTCGCCCGCGAGGCCAGCGACACCGTCGCCGAACGGATGCGCGCGCTCGACGCCGTGCCGGACGGCCGGTCCGACACCGTCGCCGCCGGCACCTCGCTGCCGCAGTTTCCGGCCTACGAGCGCAGCACCGGCGAGGTCGTCGACCTGATCACGGCTCGCATCTACGCCACCGTGGACACCCTGCGGACCGTGCATGACGGCGTCGACGCCGAGGACCCCAGCACCGCCGACATCCTGCATCAGCTCATCGACGGACTGGAGAAGTTGGCCTGGCTGCTCAAGTCGGAGAACCGGAAGCTCTGAGCACGCCGGGCCGATGGCCCACCAGATACCAGGTGTGCATGGCGCCCTTGCCCTTGATGTCGACCAGGCCCCGTTCCTCCAAGACGAATGTGTGCCGTAGCCGCTCATAGACGTTGTCGGGCACCTGAATCCGCCCTTCGACGTCGGTGGTCTCCATGCGCGAGGCCACATTGACCGCGTCACCCCACACGTCGTAGAAGAACTTGCTGGCGCCCACCACTCCGGCGACGACGGGTCCCGTGGCCATCCCGATCCGCAACGGAACATCCCGTCCGCGTGGATCTTTGAGATCGGCCACGGCTTCGGCCATGTCGAGGGCGAGTGCGGCCAGGGCCTCCAGATGGTCGGGCCGCGGCTCGGGCACCCCACTGACGACCATGTAGGAGTCGCCACTGGTCTTGACCTTCTCGAGGCCGTGTCGGTCGACGAGCGCGTCGAGGTCGGTGTAGAGCAGGTCGAGGAACCGGACCAGGTCCGCCGGCGGTGTGTCGCTGGCCCGCGAGGTGTAGCCGGCGATGTCGGCGAACAGGATTGACGCATCGTCGTACTTGTCGGCGATCACGCTGCGCGACGGGTCTTTGAGCCGCTCGGCGATGGCGGCGGGCAGGATGTTGGCCAGCAGTTGTTCCGAGCGTTCGTGCTCGGACTGCATGGCTGTCTCGGCACGTTCGATCTCGCGCAGCGTGTACCAGATCGTGGCAACCACCATCACCGCCGACGCCACCACCGAGCTGATGAAACCGGCCGTCAACGTCCACGACGGGCCGAGCCCGCGATCATAGGGAACGGTGAACTCCAGGACGATGGTCAGCGCCACCCCGGCCGCGGCGATCGCGGACGCCAGCGCGATGCGCTCGATGCCCAGCACCAGCACCATCAGCGACGCCGCCACCAGGAAGTAGAACTGCAGCCCCGAGCCGGTGCCGGTGGTGTAGCAGATGAAGCCCACCGACGCGTAGGCGAACACCGCGAACGTCAGCGGGGCGAGGAGCTCGCCTTTCGAACAGAGCCGGGGAATCGTCAAGAACACCGCCGCGCAAACCACGTTGGCCACGCCGAGCCACCACAACGTGCCGCCGAGGGTGAGCTGCAGTATTCCGAAGGCGCCGGCCACCGCGGCGGCGATCCAACTGGCCATCGTCAGCACCCGAACCCGCCGGGCGAGCCGATCGCTGCGATGGCGGCTGGGCGACCACGCGCGCCCGGTCAGGGTGACCTCTGGCACGCACATCGGCCGTACGCGGAGCACGGCCGGAGCTTAACGCTGACGGGGCCCTGAGCTGGTGGTATCGCCCAGATTGGGCTGCCGGCAACCACTGCCGTTCGGTGGTTGCTGTGCGCTCGAGTCGCGCCACGCAGAATTCCTGGCAGGCTCGCTTGCATGGCGTTCACTGTTTACTTCAGGTCTGGAGAACCCCAGTCGTTCGATGACGACCACCGTTTCTCGGTCGTCGACGGCGGCGCCCTGCAAGTCGACAAGGCCGCCGGCGGCATCACGCTGTTCAGCCCGCAATACTGGATGTCCGTGCAGGCGAGCCCGCCGGTGAACGGCTACAGCTGATCAGTGCCTGTAGTGGGTCAGTCGTCAGCGCCCTCGTTGTCGCCGGCCGACTCGCTGTCGCCGTCGGAATCCTGGTCCTCGGCGTCTCCGGTACCGGTTTCGTTCTCGTCTGACTCGGTGGTGCGGGCACCGTCGTCGCCGATCCCGCCGGCCGCGTCCGCTGCGTCGACGGGCTGGTCGTCGCTGAGGATCTCAGCGGCGTCGTCGACGGATTCGGCAGCGCCCTCGTCGTCGCTGACGTCAGCGTCGTCTCCGGCGTCAGTGCCGTCGAGTTCGTCGGTGTCCTCGTCGGCGATGTCGTCGGTGACGTCCTTGTCGCGGTTCGCCGGCTGGGCAGCGGGCTGGGAGTCGACGGGTTCGACCGACGCGGCGGCAACGGCCGGCCCGGTGGCGGCCACCTCGTCGGCTGCCGGGTCGCCGTAGCGGGCGTCGGCCTCCGCCTGAGTGGCCGGGCGGTCGTAGGCGGCTTCGATGCTCGCGCGCATGCCGTCGTTGAGCGCGTCGGCCAGCCAGCCGAACCCGATGTTGCGCAGCGGATCGAGCAGCGGCACGTCGGCGTCGGCGACCATCTTGTAGGTGACGCCGTCGTCGTGCCAGGTCACGATGTTCCCGGCGGCTTCCTCGGCCGCCAGGTTTATGTCGTCGTACACCGTGGGATGCACGAACAACATCCCGTACACGGCGTTGGCGATCGCCAGCAGGTTGAAGCGATCCGGCCAATCCGCCCAGCCGTCGTACTGGGCCCACAGCTCGGTGACTGCGAAACCGGAGTCGGTCGGAACCCGCGGAGCCCACGGGACGCCGTAGGTGTTCTCCGGATCCCCGACGAACAGGAACGACGTCGTCGCAGGGTCGACGGCGCTGGTGGGGGCGTAGTTGCGCAACCAGAACCCGCCGACCTGGGCGCCCTGGGAGAATCCGAAGACCAGCTTTTCGTCCGGATCGTCGACCAGTGCGGCGTTCAGGCTGGCCGCGCCCTCGGCGATGGATCCGTTCTCCCCGAACACGCCCTCGGAGTGCGTCCAGTCCAGCGTCGCCGGTGTCGGCACCTTCACACACTGGTAGATCTCGCACACCGCCCCGTTGAACAGGCTCGGGGTGGTGTCGGTTCCGCCCAGCGGCTCGACGGTGTATGCGTTGGCCGCGTGTGCCGCCGGTGTCGCCTGCAGCGGCAGCGCCGCCAGTCCTGCCGTCAGAGCAATCGCAGCGATTTTGCGGTGGTGCTGCCCACAGCGATGTTCCATCGTTCCCCCTACATACCGCCGGCGCTCCCGTCCGGCCGCGGTCAGCGTAGCGGGCCCGGGCCGGGACAGGCGGCTGAACGATGGCAGAAAATCGGTAGCTCAGCAAATGGGTGCCGGGTCGGCCGGATGGGAGCCGGAGTCGCGGGCAGGGCGGCCGGCCCCCCATGCCCGCGATGGCGCACCCATCGCGGCGGCCGCCCTGCCCGCAGTCTTCTGGTCCCCGGAAAACAGACGCCGGCATCGGCGCTTCGGAAGACGGGACGGGTGTACACCCACGCCGAAATCTAGTCGGGCGGGTGTGCGGGGACGAGGACGTTTTCGTGCGCCTCCCGTGACCCAACCGCTCACCGGGCCGGCCGGTAGAAGCTCGGCGCATTGCCGGTCCAGCGCCGAAACGCCCGCCGGAACGCGCTCGGCTCGGAGAACCCCAGCCGCTCGGCCAGTGCGTCGACGGTCTCGCGGCCGCCGGCCAGCGTGGTGATGGCCTGGTCGCGCAGCACATCGTCTCTGATCGCCCGGAACGACGAACCCTCCTCGCGCAGCAGGCGCCGTAGGTGCTGGCTGCTGATGTTGAGCGCGCGTGCCGCGGCCTCGACGTTGACCGCTCCCGGTGCGGCGCTGCATTCGAGGATTCGGCGGACTCGGCCGGCAGTGCTGCGCCGGTACTGCCGGCGGAAGAGAAGTTCGTTGGGGGAGTGGCGAATCAACTCGTCGAGGGCCTGCTCATCCTGGACCACCGGTG
>JAXHTL010000291.1:0-4438 GCA_034190095.1 Actinomycetota bacterium | reverse complement strand
ACAGGAACAAGCCGATACCGAGATCGGGCCATCACACATGGGCACACCGAGGCACACCCCGGCCTCAACGCACACAATCGAAATCAACTTCACACCCACAGCTCATCGGTGGATCGAGGCTTAGGTCCCCGGAACCGGTGGCACTCGGCGCTGCCGCCCGACCGTGGCGTGTGGCTACGTTGTGCCGGTGCGGCCGCAGCCGGGGGTGTGCTGCGGATGCATCCCGGCCTGCCGTGCGACGACAACTGAAGAAGGTGCGAGAAGCGGATGAAGAACTACACCAACACCATGGGCGGAAGCGCTCGGGGCGCGGACTCCGACGATGCCGAAGAACTGCTGTACGCGACGCTGGACGGCATCGCTGAGGCGCTGAACACCGACCCGGGCCTGAACCGGGAGATGGTCGGGGTGCTGGGGCCGATCGACGCGGTCGTGGCGATCAGGACCGAGGACGACGCCATCGCGTGTTCCATCGAGATCGCCGACGCCACCTTCAGCGTGCTGCGCGGTGTGTATCGCGCCGACGCCGGCGCCACCCTGGTGTTCGATTCCGCGCAGGAGTTCGCCAACTACGTCACCGCCGACCACGACGAGGCGATCAGGATGTTCCTGGCCAGCCGGGTGCGCCTGGAAGGCAACCCCGCAGTGTTCGGCTACGTCAGCTACCTGACCTCGCTGTTGAGCCGTACCGAGGACGTGCAGGCCTACCAGGAGCAGATCGACAAGCACCGCCACGAGGCGCTCGCCGCCGCCGAAGCCGTTGAGCCGCAGCGTGATATGCAGGTCCAGCGGGTGCGCGGACGGTTGCGCGGGGAGAACATCGACCCGGGCGTGAAGTATCTGCGCGAGCCCTTCCTGTCGGAGTACGTGCTCGAGGACTTCCCGCGGCTGGCGAGGTTCCGCCAGGAGCACTACGACACCATGCCGGAGGTGACGGCCGAGCAGGGCAAGCTGCTGACCGACTTCTACGTGGCCAACGGATTCGAGACCAAGCCCGACGGATCGGCCTGGGATCCCACCCTGCGCACCGCCCGCGCCTTCGAGTACCTGATGCGGCACAAGGAGCCGCTGATCCGCGACGGTGGGCTGCTGGCCGGCACCATCACACCCAACCCGATCTGCGGATCCGTCCAGCAGCCCTACACCGTCGGCTGGTCGATCTGGGGTGAGATGACCACGCTGGCCGAGCGGGAACTCGACCCGTTCCGCATCACCGACGAGACCCGGGAAACACTGCACCGCTACGTCTTCCCGTTCTGGATGGACAAGCACCTGGTGCAGGTGTGGAAGGAACAGAACTTCTATCCGCTGTCGGCGAAGATCAACGACCGGATGTTCTGTTTCAACCTGTGGAGCCTCAACTCGCTGAACCCCGGCAGCCCCGGATTCGAGCGGGTGGTCCGCGAGGGGCTGCACGGCATGCGCGACGAGATCGTCGATCACATGACCACCCACCGTGATTCGGCAGCCGGCCCCGAGGACGTCGACCAGGACAGGATGAACACCTGGGAGGCGATGCTGGCGTCCATCGACGGCGTGCTGGCCTACACCCGCAACCTGGCGGACATGGTCGCCCGCGCGGCGGCCCAGGAGAGCGACCCGGTCCGTGCCGCGGAGCTGAACACCATCCACGCCAACCTGCTGCGGGTTCCCGGCGCGCCGGCGCAGACCCTGCACGAGGCCGTTCAGTCGATGTGGATCATGTTCATCGCGCTGAGCCTGGACAGCATGGACGACGACATCACCGTCGGGCGCCTCGACCAGATCCTGCAACCGTACTTCGAGGCCGATCTGGCCAAGCTGCCCGCCGATGCCCACGAGGCCTACCTCAAGCAGGCCATCGAGCTCGTCGGATGCCTGTTCCTGCGGTTCACCAGCCACCGCATCGCGGCGGCCACCATCGCCTCGTGGCAGAACTCCGGGGCTCCGGGCGTCGCCTCGGTGTGCGTGGGCGGCGTCGCCGCCGACGGCACCGACGCGGTCAACGACATGACCTACATCGTGTTGAAGGTCGCCGAGATGCTCTCGCTGGACGATCCCGACATGGACGCGCGATACATGGTGGGCGTCAACAGCACCGACTACATCCGCCGGGTGGCCGAGCTGAACTACATCACCAGTGGGACCCCGTCGATCCACAACGACAAGGCGATCATCGACTCGCTGTGCCAGCACGGCTGGAAGGTCGAGGACGCCCGCGAGTGGGTGCCGTGCGGCTGCGTCGAGCCGGTGATCCACGGCAAGCACTTCGCCTCGACCGGGGATCTGGACTCCAACCTGATGGTCCCGCTGACCATGGCCCTGTACAACGGGTATCACCCGACCGCGCGGTGGGACTTCGGACCCAAGACCGGTGAGCTCGAGTCGTTCGAGACGTTCGAGGAGTTCTTCGCGGCGTTCAAGACCCAGTTCCGGTTCATCTACCACGAGGCCATCGAGGCGTCACACCAGATCCTGCGGACCCAGCAGCAGATCATGCCCGCCCCACTGTATTCGGTGACGCTCGAGGACTGCATCCCGTCGGGTCGGGGCATGACCCACGGCGGCGCCCGCTACAACTCCTCGGGGGCGGCGTTCATCGCGCTCTCGGATGTCACCGACTCCCTGCTGGCGATCAAGCAGGTGGTGTTCGACGAGCAGAAGTTCACCCTGCGCGAGCTGCGCGAGGCCATGGACGCGAACTTCGAGGGCTACGAGCTGATGCACGCCCACATCATGAACCGGGTGCCGAAGTTCGGCTCCGGTGATCCGGCGGGGCGCGAGATGGTGGGGCGCATCACCCGGATGGTGGCCGATTTCCTGCACGGCCAGGACAACGGCCGCGGCGGGCACTACAGCACCGGCTACCGCACCAACAACAACCACACCGTCTACGGGCGGGTGTCGGGGGCGTCTCCCTCCGGACGGCTGGCCGGGACCCCGTTCACCTCGGGGCTGACCCCGAACCCGGCGGCGTCGAAGAACCCGCTGGACACGTTCAACGACGTCGCCAGCATCGATCCGCTGACCTGCGACAACAACTACACCCTGAACGTCCGGCTGTCGTTCTCCAACAAGGACTCTCACAAGCAGAACGTCGACCACATCGCCAGCTATGTGCAGGCCTACTTCGTCAACGGCGGGATGCAGGTCCAGTTCAACATGGTCGACAGCGACACGCTGCGCGACGCGATGGCCCACCCGCAGTTCTACCCCGATCTGATCGTCCGGGTGTCCGGGTACACCGGGTACTACACCCGCATGCAGCGGGATCTGCAGTTGGAAATCCTGGGCAGGACCGAGTTTGTCATCTAACGCAGGTGTGGCCGACGCCGGGCCCGGGGTGGGCCGGCGGGTGCCCTATGTCTTCTCCATGAAGCACAACTCGCTCGAGGACGGCCCGGGCATCCGGTCTGTCATCTTCGTGAAGGGCTGCAACCTCGACTGCGCCTGGTGTCACAACCCGGAGAGCAAGCGCCAGCGCAACGAGTTGTCCTTCGACCGCAGCGCGTGTATCGGATGCCGGGAGTGTCTGCCGGCGTGCCCGGCCGGCGCGCTGCAGGCCGGTGACCCATCGGCCGGGGAGGCCGCCGTGGTGATCGACCGGCAGGCCTGCGATACCTGCCTGCAGTGCGTGGATGTCTGCCCGACCAGGGCACTTTCGGCGGTCGGCCGATCAGCCGGCGTCGATGAGCTGGTCGAGGAGGTGCTGCGGTACCGGACGTTCATCGAGGCCTCCGGCGGGGGTGTCACCCTCTCCGGCGGCGAGCCGACGCTGTTCACCGACTTCACCTCGTCGTTGTTGGCCCGGTTCAAGGCCGAAGGCTTGCACACCCTGATCGAGACCAATGGCCGGTTCCGGTTCGAGGACTTCGCGGCCGCGATACTGCCGCACACCGACATGATCTATTTCGACATCAAGATCGTCGACCGGGATGAGCACCGGCGTTTCTGCGGCACCGCCAACGACACCATCCTGGAGAACTTCCTGCGGCTGCACCGGATGTCGCAGTCCGGCGGATTCACCGTCGTGCCGCGCACGCCACTGATCCCGGATGTCACCGACACCGAGCGCAACATCACCGACCTGGCCCGGTTCTACGCCGAGCACGGCGTCACCCGCACCATGGTGCTGAAGAGCAATCCGCTCTGGGCCGAGAAGTACACCAAACTCGGTATCGGCGGCGGCCTGATCGATCTGCAGGCGCCCCGGGGCCTGTACCCCAAGAAGCGGATCGAGGAGCTCTCGAGGATCTACCGGGACTTCGGGGTGGAGGTCACCACCGGCTGAGTTCTGCCGAAATGGCATTCCGGCAGGGGTCTACTCGCACTTTCGCTTGTGGTGTCTCGGGACATCGCTGACACTTATGTCGCGGGACATCGCTGACAGTCATGATGCCGGTTTGGGCTCGCGGGTGCGATATGTCCGGGTGGCTTTGTCGCCGCGCTGGTAGCTGCG
>JAXHTL010000290.1:0-4457 GCA_034190095.1 Actinomycetota bacterium | reverse complement strand
GGCCGCGGCGCACGCTGCGGCGGCGCCGACGATCAGCGCCGTGGTGCCGCCCGCGGCCGACCCGGTCTCGCTGCAGACCGCGGCCGGGTTCAGCGCCGGGGCGGCCGAACAGCAGACGGCGGCCGCTCAGGGGGTGCAGGAACTGGGCCGTTCCGGGGTCGGGGTCGGCGAATCCGCCACCAGCTACCTCAGCGGCGATGCGATGGGCGCCTCCACCTACCTGATCGCCCGCGGCTGACCGATGGTTTCCCCCGTCGCTGCGCTCGCCCCGGCGGCCGCTCCCGTCTGGATGGCGCTGCCGCCCGAGGTGCACTCGGCGCTGCTCAGCAGCGGCCCGGGCCCTGGACCGCTGCTGGCGGCGGCTGGCTCGTGGCACTCCCTGAGCACCGAGTACGCCTCGGCTGCAGCCGAACTGACGGCCATCCTGGCCGGGGTTCAGGGCAGTTCCTGGGAGGGGCCGAGCGCCGAGCGCTACGTCGCCGCACACACCCCCTACCTGGCGTGGCTGGCACAGCAGAGCGCCAACAGCGCCGCGACCGCGGTGCAGCACGAGACGGCGGCCGCGGCGTACTCGACCGCACTGGCCACCATGCCCACGCTGCCGGAGCTCGCCCTCAACCACACCACGCACACGGTGCTGGTGGCGACCAACTTCCTGGGCATCAACACCATCCCCATCGCGCTCAACGAAGCCGACTACGTCCGGATGTGGATTCAGGCGGCCACCGCGATGAGCACCTACCAGGCCGTTTCCGGGGCGGCGCTGGCCGCCACCCCGACACCGACCGCGGCACCGTTCATCCTGACACCCGGTGTGGGCGAGGCCGGCCGGGCCGGCGCGGATGTGATGGCCTCGGCTGCGCAGGCCCAGGCGGGCGAGTCGGGTAGCTCGATGAACATCATCGACAGGATCTTCGACCTGCTCGGGCCCTACGGCGACCTGCTGGAGCTCCTGTTCGACCCCATCATCAACTTTCTGTCCGACCCGATCGGCAACACCATCCAGCTGATCACCGACTTCCTGACCAACCCGGCGGCGGCATTGGTGACCTGGGGCCCGTTCCTGTTCGCGGTGGCCTACCAGGCGGTGTCGTGGATCGGTGCCTCGATCCTGTATCCGTCGCTGCTGCTGTTGCCGCTGGCGGCGGCCGCCCTCGGCATCGTGCTGGGGGTCGGGGCCTATCTGCTCGAACGGTTGCCCGACGCGCCGGCCGACGCTCCGGCAGAAGAACCGGCCCCGGCTCCGGCCCAGGCGCAGAACCGGCCCGAGCAGGGCCTCCCGGTGGCACCGCCGGCCCCGCCCGCGCCGTCCAGTGCGGCACCGGCGGCCAACACCGTGGCCGGCGGCGCGCCGGCCAGTGCGGCGGCACCGGCCACCGCCGCCGCGCCGTTCGCGCCGTACGCCGTCGTCGGGCGTGACCCGGACGGAGGTCTGTCGCCGACGGTGCGCGACTCGACCGGCGCGAAGGCTCCGTCTGCCGGCATCCCCGCGGCCGCGTCGGGTATCGCGGCATCGGCGGCCGAGCGGCGCAAACGGCGACGCAAGCAGAAGGAAGACATCAAGGGCCGCGGATACGCCGACGCCTACATGGACTACGACGACGACCCGGACGCCGGCCCGGACGCCGACGCCCCCTCGGCCCACGAGCCCGCGGTGGCCGCCTCGGAGCGCGGTGCCGGGCCGATGGGCTTCTCGGGCACCGTCGGCACCGGCACCACCGAGGCCGGCGGCTTGACGACGCTGGCCGGCGACACGTTCGGCGGCGGGCCCAAGAGCCCGATGCTGCCCGGCAGCTGGGACCCCGACGCCGACCAGACAGACCCAGAAGATCACCACCACAACAGGAAGGAAAACCCATGAGCCTCTTGGATGCTCATATCCCGCAACTGGTCGCCTCGGAGAGTGCCTTCGGCGCGAAGGCGGCCCTGATGCGCAGCACCGTCGCGCAGGCCGAACAGGCGGCGCAGTCGGCGCAGGCGTTCCACATGGGTGAGTCGTCGGCCGCGTTCCAGGCCGCGCACGCCCGTTTCGTCGAGGTCTCGGCGAAGATCAACGCGCTGCTCGACCTCGCCCAGGCCAACGTCGGGGAAGCCGCCGCCTCCTACGTCGCCGAGGACGCCGCGGCCGCCAGCACCTACACCGGCATGTGAGCACGGCGCACCGCAAGCACACCGAAAGGACACCTGATGTCACAGATCATGTTCAACTACCCGGCAATGCTCGCCCACGCCGGTGAGATGTCAAGCTATGCAGGCGCTCTGCACGCCGTCGGAATGGACGTCGCCGCCGAGCAGGCCGCGCTGCAGGGAGCCTGGCAGGGCGACACCGGGGTGACGTACCAAGCGTGGCAGGCCCAGTGGAACACCGCGCTCGAGGAGCTGGTGCGCGCCTATCGGGCAATGGCCAGCACCCACGAGATGAACACCACGTCGATGGCCGCCCGGGACCAGGCCGAGGGCGCCAAGTGGGGCTGATCGGGTTCCGTGCGTGCTAACGCCGTCGAGCTGACCGTCGAAGCGGCCTGGTTCCTCGGCGAGACGCTGGGCGCCGGAACGTTTCCGTGGGTGCTGGCCATCACGCCGCCCTACAGCGACGCGGCCACGCGGGCGGAGTTCGAGCGCGAACGAACCGACGAGTTGTCGGCCCTCGGCGTCCTGCGCGCCGACACGACGGTCGATCCTGCGGTGGCGCAGTGGATCCGGCTGACGTGCCGGCCCACCCAGTGGCTCGAGCTGCGCTTCGTCGGCGCGCGCGGGGCCATGCTGCGGGGCATCGTGGCGCGTGGTGCGGCGGGCACGGTGGTGGCGTTGCGCAGCGGGGAGCTCGTCACGTTCACCGCGCTGGACATCGACCACCCCGAGGCGCTGGTGCCGGTGCTGTGCGCCGGGCTGTCCGGCAAGCCGCCCGCAGGCTTCGAGGAGTTCTCGTTGCCCGCGCGCACCGGGGCCAAGGCCGACGAGCGGATCCGCAACGGCGCCTCGGTGCACGACATGCTCGACTATCTCGGGATCCCTCCCTCGGCGCGCCCTGTGGTGGTGGCCGCCTTCGAGGGTGGCAGGACCTATGTCGAGATCGTCGCCGGCCAGCATCGTGACGGCCATCGCGTCAGCACCGACGTCGGTGTCAGCGTGGTCGACACCGCGCTGGGTCGCGTTGTGGTCAGCCCCGCCAAAGCCTTTGATGGAGAATGGATTTCCACCTTCGCGCCGGGTACCGTCACGGCGATCGCCTCGGCGGTCGAGCGGCTCAACGCCGCGCTACCGGACGGCGCGTGGTTCCCCGGGCACGCCCTCACCAGAGACTTCGACGTTCACCCGCAGCAGAGAGAAGAGCAATGTCAGACCCGGCTGTAGTTTCCCCCGGTGCCGCCGCGACCAACGGCGCGGCACTGCCGAACAACACGGCGATGCCGATCGTGCGGATCGCGGTGTTCGGCAGCGGCCGGATCACCGAGATCGCGCTGCCGGCCGAACTGCCGCTGCGCGAGATCATTCCCGCCGTGCAGCGCATCGTGGCACCGGCCGACGAAACCGACGGCGCGGGCGCGCAGCTGAGCCTCGCGCCGGTGGGCGGCGCCCCCTTCAGCCTCGACGCCACCCTCAACACGGTCGGGGTGGTCGACGGTGACCTGCTGGCTCTGCAGCCGGCACCGGTGGGGCCGGCTGCGCCCCGGCTGGTCGAGGACATCGCCGACGCGGCGATGATCTTCTCCGCTGCCCGCGAGCGGCCCTGGGACGTCGCGCACATCCGGCGCGCCGCCGCAGCGTCGGTGATCGGGCTCATCCTGCTGGCTACCGGGGTGTCCATCGTGCACCGCGTGGTCACCGGCAGCCCCTACGGGGTGTTCACGGTCAGTGCGGTGGCAGTGGCCGCGGTGCTGGGCACACTGCTGGTCAGGGCTGCCGCGCCGAAGGCGGCGACCACGCTGGCGGTGTCGGCGCTCGCACCCATCGCCGCGGCGTTCGCCCTGGCTGTGCCGGGTGACTTCGGCGCCTCACAGGTGCTGCTGGCCGCGGCCGGGGTGGCGGCCTGGTCGGTCATCAGCATCACCGTCGGGGAGCGCGGCATCGCGGTGTTCACCGCCGCGGCGGCGATCTCGCTGACCGTGCTGCTGGTGGCCGCGGTGGTGTCGCTGTGGGCGCTGGCCCCGGTGGCCGTCGGATGCGCGCTGATCCTGGCGGCGCTGGTGATCACCGTGCAGGCCGCGCAGCTGTCGGCACTGTGCGCCCGGCTGCCGGTTCCGGTCATCCCCGCCCCGGGGGACCCGACACCCTCGGCGCTGCCGCTGCGCATCCTCGAGGATCTGCCGCGCCGGATCCGGGTCGGCGACTCCCACCAGACCGGTTTCATCGCGGCCGGTGTGCTGCTGGCGGTGACCGGATCCGCGGCGGTGCTGTGGCCGGTCATCACCGGTGCGGGCGCGGTGTCGCCGTGGGCCTGGTACCTGGTGGCGGCC
>JAXHTL010000029.1:0-36042 GCA_034190095.1 Actinomycetota bacterium | reverse complement strand
GCGACGGTCCGGTCCCCCACCTTGACCACGACGTCGTTCTCCATGATGCCGGCCTGTTCGGCGGGGCTGCCGGCGTTGACGTTGGCGATCTGCGCGCCCTTGGCGAGGTCGTTGCTCACCGAGCGCGCGGTCAGACCGAGCGTCGGGTGCGAGATCTTGCCTTCCTGGATCAGGGTTTCGACGACCTGTTTGACCTCGTTGACCGGGATCGCGAAGCCGAGGCCGCTGGCGCTGTCCGACAGCGACTTGCCTGCGGTGTTGATGCCGATGACCTGGGCGTCCATGTTGATCAGCGGCCCACCGGAGTTGCCGTGGTTGATCGATGCGTCGGTCTGCACACCGTCGATGACGGTGTCGGTGTCCGAGCCGTCCCCGGACAGCGGCACCGGGCGGTTCAGCGCGCTGATGATGCCGTGGGTGACGGTGCTGCGCAGGCCGAGCGGCGCGCCCGCCGCGATCACGTACTCACCCACGGTGAGCGTGTCGGAGTCGCCCATCCGGGCCACCGTCAGGTTGTCGACGTTGTCGACCTTGAGCACGGCGAGGTCGGTCTTGGGGTCCCGGCCGACCAGGTTGGCCGGGACCTCGGTGCCGTCGTTGAACACCACCGCGATCTGGAACTGGCTGGGGTTGGTGGCTGCTTCGGAGATCACGTGGTTGTTGGTCACCACGTAGCCGCGCTCGTCGACGACGACGCCCGAGCCCTGCGAACCCTCGGTGTCGCTGGTCGCCTCGATGGTCACCACCGAGTCGGCCACTGCGGCGGCGACCTCGGCGAACTGCCCGCCGTTCACCTCCGGGTTGTCGGTGGTCTCCAGGGTCACCTTCGACGTGGTGAACGCCTCGACCACCTCGGCGGTGGAACGCCCCACCCAACCACCGGCGACACCGATGACGAGGGCCACGATCCCGAGCACCACCAGCGCGGCCATCGAGACCTTCCCACCGAACAGCACATCACGGACGCCGAGCTTGCCGACCGGTGCGGTCGGGGTGACCGGTGCGCTGGGCGCCAGAGCCGGGGTGCCCAGACCCACAGGCGCCCCCGGGTTGCGCCACGGGTCGTCGACGTCCGCTGCGTCGCCGTCGCGCTCGGCGTCCAACGCGCCGGCGTCGGTGGGGTGACGCTGCAACGATTCGGCGCCGGCGTCGGGACGCCCGAACGCCTCGGCCAGCACCGGGTCGGGTGCCTGGTCCCTGGGGGTGTACTCACCCTGGTCGGCGTGCGACTCGGCGTCCAGGAAGGAGCCCTCCACGCCGGCCGGCCTGCCGAATGCGCGCTGGGCCGCCGGATCCACCGGCGGACGCGACACGGGGCGCGGCTCGAGACGCTCCCGGCCGGTCTGGTCCAGATTGCTCACCCGTTCATGCCCTTCTCGATAACCGTTCATCAGGGCGTCAGCTATCGCCGACGCACATCGCCGATAAAATCCGCTTCCACCCTACCGGCGCTTGCGGCGAGCGCGTCGCGCGTCGTCAGCTAACTGCGACGCTTCGCCGGCCTCCGGCGGTTCGACCGGTGAATGGTTGGGGATCTGCGACAACAGCCCCAGCAAAGAACTCGGCATGTCCACCGGAAGCGACTCGCGCAACGCTGCCCGGGCCTGGCGCTGAGCGTCGACCTCCGCGGCGCAGTCGGCGCACAACGACAGATGATGGGCGGCACGCAGATGTGCGCTCATGCGCAGTTCGCCGTCGACGAACGCGGCGATGGCCTCGATCGACAGATGCTCGGTCGAGCCGAACTGACGCGGTCCGACCGGCGCATCGGTCTGCGATGCGAAATGCGACGGCAGCCAGGAGAAGGCGCGTCGGAAGCGTTCGTGATCGAACATCGTCCAACTCCTCTCGGCTCGACAGGGCTGCTTTGAATGTAGCGCGCCAAGCTGTGAGTCAGCGCGTGAACATCAGGCCGAACGCGTGGCGTCGAACTGCCGGTCGCCGGCGTCGCGGCGGGCCAGGAAGTCCCGCAGCGCCTGCCGGCCCCGGTGGATGCGGCTGCGCACCGTGCCCAGCTTGACCCCGAGGGTCGCGCCGATCTCTTCGTAGGACAGACCCTCGATGTCGCACAGCACCACCGCGGCGCGGAACTCGGGGGGCAGCGAATCCAGCGCCGCCTGCAGGTCCGGCCCGAGCCGGGAGTCGTGGTAGATCTCCTCGGGGTTCGGTTCGTCGGCGGGCACCCGGTCGTAGTCCTCGGGCAGCGCCTCCATCCGGATCCGGCCGCGACGACGCACCATGTCCAGGAAAAGGTTGGTGGTGATGCGGTGCAGCCAGCCCTCGAAGGTGCCGGGCTGGTAGTTCTGCACCGACCGGAACACCCGGATGAACGTCTCCTGGGTCAGGTCCTCGGCGTCGTGCTGGTTGCCGGAGAGCCGGTAGGCCAGCCGGTAGACCCGGTCGGCGTGCTGGCGCACCAGCTCGTCCCAACTCGGCATCGCGGTCTTGTCCCCGGTCGCGTCGAACACCGCGGTTCCGGTCATCTCGTCGGCCGGCTCCACCCACTCTCCGTCGGTGAACTGCTCGAGGTGCGCCATGGACACGGGCGCCGCCGCGGTGGCAGCACTGGGCGAGGTCGCGGATGCAGATTGCGTGGTCGTCGGATCCTCCAGGTCGTGACGGCAGCGGGCGTCGTGGGACGGCCGCTCGGTATCGACAACGCGGCGCGCTGAGGGCTTGTTCCCAGGGCACCAACTGTCGCGGCGTGCGCTGGATGCGCCGTCTCTCATGCGGTTACCGTCTCCCGTGGTGGTGTGGCAGGCATATGAGCAAACTGAACATTTCCTGAGAAAGCTCGCTACCCCTTTTTCAACCAGCGCAAACACCGTTCCGGTCACACCGATTGTGACCGTCGGGGCCGGGCGTGTCGCGACCCCGCCCACCCGCGGTTCGCTCTACGCTGCGGGCATGGCCAGCACCGACGAGCCCGCGGCCGGCTCCGGCGATTCCGCGGCGCCGACGAGCAAGGCCGAGGCGATCGTCACCCACGCCGAGCAATCGATTTCCGAGGATTCCATCGTCGCCGCGGCCCGCGAACGCGCGGTGGACATCGGGGCGGGGGCGGTGACCCCGGCCGTCGGCGCCCTGCTGTGCGTGCTGGCCAAGATGACGAATGCGCGCGCGGTGGTCGAGGTCGGCACGGGCGCCGGGGTCAGCGGCCTGTGGCTGCTGTCCGGAATGCGCGAGGACGGCGTCCTGACCACGATCGACGTCGAGCCCGAGCATCAGCGTATCGCCAAGCAGGCGTTCGGCGAGGCCGGAGTCGGCCCCGGCCGCACCCGGCTGATCAGCGGCCGCGCCCAGGAAGTGCTCACCCGGCTGGCCGACGAGACCTACGACCTGGTGTTCATCGACGCCGACCCCGTCGACCAGCCGCTCTTCGTCGTCGAGGGTGTGCGCCTGCTCCGCGAGGGCGGTGCGGTGATCGTGCACCGCGCCGCGCTGGGCGGCCGGGCCGGTGACGCGTCGGCGCACGACGCCGAGGTCGCCGCGGTACGCGAGGCCGCCCGACTGATCGCCGAGGACGACCGGTTGACCCCGGTGCTGATCCCGCTCGGCGACGGCCTGCTCGCCGCCGTCCGCGACTGACCCGACCCGACCCACCCGCCGGCCGGGCCCCACCGCAACCGCCCGGGACATCTGCTTGACCACCGACTGAACGATCGTTTAATGTATTGAACATGCGTTCAGGAAACGATCTGACCGCAGCAGCGCGGATCCGGGACGCGGCCATCGACCTGTTCGGCCGCGAGGGCTTCGCGGTCAGCGTCCGGGCCATAGCCACCGCGGCCGAGGTGAGCCCGGGCCTGGTGATCCACCACTTCGGCTCCAAACAAGGTCTGCGCCAGGCCTGCGACGAGTACATCGCCGCCACGGTGCTGACCACCAAGACCGAATCGGTCCAGGCCACCGACACCGCAACCTGGTTCGCGCAGATGGCCGAGATCGAGGACTACGCACCCATGATGGGCTACCTGGTGCGGAGCCTGCAGACCGGCGGCGAACTCGCGAAGAGCCTGTGGCGCACCATGATCGACAACACCGAGCAGTACATCGAGGCGGGGGTGCGCGCCGGAACCATCAAGCCGAGCGCCGACCCCCGCGCCCGGGCGCGCTTCCTGGCCATGGCCGGCGGCGGCGGCTTCCTGCTGTACCTGCAGCTGCACGACAACCCGTCGGATCTGCGTGCCGTGCTGCGGGACTACAGCGAGGACATGGTGCTACCCGCGCTCGAGCTCTACACCAACGGGCTGATGACGACCTCGACGATGTACGACGCGTTCCTGGCCAAACGCGAAGCGGGTGTCCCCTTCGCGTCGGCGGAAGGAGTTGACGATGACTGAGAACAACGGTGCCGCGCTGGCCGTCGACATCAAGGGGCTGTCGAAATCGTTCGGGCACACCAAGGCTCTCGACGGCCTGGACCTCGAGGTCGCCGCGGGCGGAGTCAGCGGATTCCTGGGCCCCAACGGCGCGGGCAAGTCCACCGCCATCCGGGTGCTGCTGGGGCTGCTGCGGGCCGACCGGGGCTCGGTCCGGCTACTCGGCGGTGACCCGTGGCACGATGCAGTGTCCCTGCACCGCAGGATCTCCTATGTCCCCGGGGACGTCACGATCTGGCCCAACCTGACCGGTATGCAGGCCATCGACTTCCTGGCGCGGCTGCGGGGCGAGGCCGCGGTGGACGTCAAACGCCGCGACGAACTGATCGAACGGTTCGAACTCGACCCGTCCAAGAAGGCCAGGACGTATTCGACCGGCAACCGCCAGAAGGTGGCGATCGTCGCCGCGTTCAGCACGATCAGCGAGCTGTTCATCCTCGACGAGCCCACGGCCGGCCTGGATCCGTTGATGGAGCAGAGGTTTCAGGAGTGCGTGCGCGAGGTCGCCGACCAGGGCGCGGCGGTGCTGCTGTCCAGCCACATCCTCGCCGAAGTCGAGAAACTCTGCGAAACGGTGACGATCATCCGGTCCGGGCGGGCCGTGAAGTCAGGAACCCTGACCCAGATGCGACACCTGATGGCCACCACCGTCAGCGCCCGCACCCGCGCCGACGCACGCAGCCTCGGCGAGGCGGACTACGTGCGTGATCTGCACATCGAAGACGGGCACGTGCGTTTCTCGGTGGACCGCACCGACCTGGACCGCGCCATGTCCGATCTCACCGGCCTGGGAATCGAGGAGCTGACCGTGGCCCCGGCCTCCCTGGAGGAGCTGTTCCTGCGCGAGTACCAGGAGGTGACGCCGTGAACGCCACTGCGGCCGTTCGGCACCCGGCCCGGGCCAGACACGCGGCCCCACCCCCGTCTTCGCCGTACACGGGCACCGCCGACCTGGTCAGGCTGGCGTTGCGCCGGGACCGGGTCCGGCTGTCGGTGTGGATCTCGGCACTGATCCTGACGATGCTCTACACGCCCAATGCCCTGGAGCTGGCCTACCCCGAACACGCGCAGCGGCTCACCCGGGTGGAACTGCTCAAGACACCGGCCGGAATCATGATGGGCGGCCCCATGTTCGGCCGCAACGAAACCGACCTCGGGGCGATGATGGCCAACGAGCTGATGCTGACGTTGATCGTCGCCACCTCGATCCTGGCCATCCTCACCGTCATCCGGCACACCCGCGCCGAAGAGGAGAGCGGCACCGCCGAACTGGTCGCGGCTGCGCCCGTCGGACGCTACGCCCGGACCAGCGCGGCGCTGATCGTCGTCGCGGCGGTCAACGTCGTGCTCGCCGCCACGATGACCGCGGCGATGACGATCTCGGGTTTCGCCGTCGAGGACACCGCCGCGATGTGCACCGGTGTCACCGCGGTGGCGATGGTCTTCGGGGCCGTCGCCGCGGTGACCGCGCAGATGTGGCGGGTCGCGCGGGCGGCGACCGGCGCGGCGATGGCGGTGCTCGCGCTGGCGGCGCTGGTCCGCGGGATCGGGGACGTCATCGACAACTCGGGCAGCATCCTGAGCTGGTTCTCCCCCATCGCGTGGGCACAGCAGATGCGCGCGTTCGTCGACCTACGGTGGTGGCCGTTGGCCCTGTTGATCGGGTTGACGATCGCGCTCGTCGCGGTGGCCGCCCTGCTCGAGGTGCGCCGCCAGTACGACGACGGCACGGTGGCCTCGTCCGGGGAGCGTCCCGACGCCCGGCCCGTCGGCGGCGTGCTCGGGCTGCACCTGGTCCTGCAGCGCGGCCTGCTCATCGGGTGGACGATCGGGCTGTTCCTCTCCGGCCTGGCGTTCGGCTCGATGACCAGGTCGCTGCGCGACGCAGCCGAGACCAACGAGCTGATCGCCCGGATGCTGGCGGCGCAGGGCAACGACGGGATCTACACCACGATGACGCAGTTCCTGGCCGCCGCGGCAAGCGCCTACGTGGCCAGCGCGGTGTTGCGGGTGTACGCCGACGAACAGTCCGGCCTCGGTGAGGTGGTGCTGGCCGGAGCGGTGTCACGCCGGCGGTGGCTGTTCGGCGCGGTCGCCGCCACCGTTGCCAGCACGGCCGTGCTGATGTTCTTCGCCGGCCTGGGCAACGGCCTGGGAGCGGGCACGACGACGGGGGAACCCGAGACGGTGTTGCGGCTGACGCTCGCCGGCCTGGCTTATCTGCCGGCGCTGGCGGTGATGGCCGCCCTCGCTGCGCTCGCGGTGGCGTTGCGGCGCAGCTGGATCGCCTGGCTGGCCGTGGGCTTCGTGATCACCGCGCTCTATCTGGGCGCGTTGCTGCGGCTGCCGGGGTGGCTGATCGACCTGTCCCCGATCGGGCGCACCACGGTGCCCACCGATGTGCCGCTCGTCGCGATGGCCGTGATGGTGGTCGCGGCGGCCGCCATCACGCTGCTGGCCGGCTGGCTCTACCGGCGTCGCGACGCGGCGTGAGCAGCGCATACTTGTGACATGGAGCTGTTGACCGGATTCGGTCTGGCCGCGGCGGCGGGATTGAACGCCTACATTCCGCTGCTGGCGCTGGGGTTGCTCGCGCGCTTCACCGATCTGGTGACGCTGCCGGCCGGCTGGGCCTGGCTGGAGAACGGCTGGGTGATCGCCATCGTCGCGGCGCTGCTCACCGTCGAGGTCGTCGCCGACAAGATCCCGGCGCTGGACAGCGTCAACGACACCGTCCAGACCTTCGTGCGCCCCACCGCCGGGGGCATCGTGTTCGGGTCGGGCACCGCCGCGCAGACGGCCGCGGTCACCGATCCGGGTGCGTTCGCCCAATCGGGGGGATGGATCCCGGTGGTGGCCGGGGTCGTGGTGGCGCTGCTGGTCTCACTGACCAAGTCAGGGGTTCGACCGGCCGCGAATGTGGCCACGGCCGGGACGGCCGCCCCGGTGCTGAGCACTCTGGAAGACGTTCTCAGCGTCGTGTTGGTGGTGGTGGCGATCCTGGTGCCGATACTTGTCGTCGCGGCCGTGGTGGTGCTCGCCTGGGCGGCGGCCCGGGTGCTACGCCGCCGGCGTGCGGCTCTTGCACCGCCCACAGCCACCGGGCGGTGAGCGCCCGGCGATCGGGCGATCGCCGGGCTATGCGCACAACCCGGCGATCTCCTGCCGGAGCCGGTCTCCTTCGCGGAGCCGTTTCTGCTGGGCCGGATCCTGGTTCGTCACGCCGGCCAGGCTGCTGGCCCCGATGTCCTGCAGCACCGAGGCGAACTGCCCGACGGTGTCGGACAGGTCGCTCGTTTCGCGTTCCGGGAGCTGACCTTCGAGATACAGGCCACCTCCCAGCAGCGCCAGACCGGCGCTGGCTGCGACAGCGGTCTGGGCCACCGGCTCGGGACCAAGATCGCGATGTGTCTGCAACTGCACGGCCCTGCTGACCCGGTCGGCCGCCCGACACAGATCGGCCGCGGCGATCACGGCCTCCCCGTCACCGGCGATGCCCGCCTGCGGTTGGGGCACCGCCCGTTCGGCGGACTGCTCGCCGGGTCCCGAGGTCAACGCCCACACCGAGGCCACCGCGGCGACGAGCGCGACCGCCAGCGCCAAGGGAGCGACCCAGCCCGGCGACTGCCGGCTCCGGCGGTGGGCGTGGGCGCGCGCACCTGAACCGTGTTCACCATCTGAGCTGTCGGTCATCGATCCAGGTCAGCCTGCGCACTCATGCGCCGCCCGACTGAGAGCTGCGTCAACTGCATTACCGGCCAATCAATTTCGTGATCTTGCTCGAGTCGTATGTCCCGCGGAGCGGGAGGCGGGAAGTGGGGCGCCGGCCGGACCGGCGCCCCACTGTCTCGACTGACGGTCAGGCGTCGCTGTCGCTGGACGCGCTGCCGTCGTTGCCGCCATCGGTGCCGGAGTCGCCGTCGGCGCCGTCGTCGCCATCGGTGCCGTCGTCGCCATCCGCACCGTCGGTCGCGGTTCCGCCGCCGATGTTGGTCGCCGTTCCACCGGTTCCACCGCTGCCGGCGCTGCCACCGGCCGCGCCGTCACCGCCTTCGCCGCCGACACCGTCGAGGCCGTCTTCGCCCTCCTCGCCGCCGAACAGCCCGGATCCGCCGCCGTCACCGGCTGCGCCGCCGTCGCCACCGTCGCCGCCGTCGCCGCCATCACCGCCGTCGCCGCCGGTGCCGCCGTCGCCACCCTGGGCGCTCGGATCGAGAACGTCGAGCGCCGAGCCGCCGTCACCGCCACTGCCACCGGAACCACCGGAACCGGTCGTGGAGCCACCGGCGCCACCGGTACCACCGCTGCCACCGGCACCGCCGCCACCGAAGATGCCGCCGCTACCGCCGGAACCACCGGCGCCACCGGCCGTGCCGTCCTCGGCGTCGGCGCCGTCGTTGCCGGCAGCGCCGTCACCGCCGTCACCGGCCACGACACCGATGCCGATGACGCCCACGCCGTCGCCGCCGTCACCACCCGAGCCGCCGGCACCGCCGTCCACCAGGGAGGGTTCGCCGTCGCCACCGTCGAGGCCCGGCAGACCCGGCAGCCCATCGGCGCCCGGGATGTTGGGCGGGTTGGTGGCATCGTCACCGTCGACGCCGTCACCGCCGTCTCCACCGGTTCCGCCGTTGCCGAACAGCCCGAACAGCCCGGCGTTGCCTCCGTTACCGCCGTTGCCGCCGGCTGTCTTCTCGCCGATCAACGGATCGAGCAGCGGGTCGGCCCCGTCGCCCCCGTCGCCGCCGTTACCGCCGTTGCCGAAGAACGCGAAGAACCCGGCGTCGCCGCCGTTGCCGCCGTTGTCGCCGTTGAAGCTGTCGCCGCCGTCGCCGCCGTCGCCGTAGTACAGCCCGCCGTTGCCGCCGTCACCGCCGGCCTGGATGCCCAACGGATCGGTGTAGCCATCCCCGCCGCTGCCGAAGAAGATGCCCCCGTTGAATCCGTCCGGATGCAGCGCATTGCCGTCCTGGCCGTTGCCGACGAAGAAGTTGAAACCCGGGACCAGGCCGGCGAAGTCGAGATAGGCCTCGATCGGGTCGGTGAACGGCTGCGGCGCCAGCGCCACGCCGGGGTCGGTGAACGCGGCGCCGAACAGCGAGTTCGGCGACGGAAGGTCGGAGCCGAGCGTGGTGACGGCGCTCAGCTCGCAGTTACTGACCAGCGGTGAGCAGGACGCATCCTGCGCCGGTGCGGCTTGTGCGGTGCCGGCGACCAGCAGCGCCACGGCCGGTCCGCCGATGATCAGGCCAGCGCCCGCGACGGCGGCCCCCGTCGCCGTCGTCGGGCGCTTCTGACCGCGCGACTTGTTTGAGTGCTTGGACATAAAGAGGTCCCCTCCACGAAAGATGTGAGCCGCATGCATCGCAGTTTGAGCATGCACCGGCAACGTAACACGACACGTTTGCGCGATCCCGCTTTATTAAAGTTTTGTAATTTGCTACTAATTGACGCCGGCGTTGCCAAGATCAATTGTCGACCACAAAAGCTGAGAACGGCCAACCCCAGGCAGCTATCTCGAATGCCATCGCCAGACACCCGCTCTAGCAGGGTAAATGCCTTGATAAACACCCTGTTCTGAGTCGATCTGGCACCGCCGTCCGCCCCTTCCGCAATTGGCCACAGGCGTAGCCAATTGTCTAGGCTGAGATCAAGCTAAGCGTCAATAAATCGCTGGTCGAGGCATTTTTGATTGCTGTCTGGCTCGAATAAAATTTCAAGATCGTAAAATCCGATGCCGAGCACCTACCGACAGCAAATAAAAAATGAGACTGCTCGATGCATGCCCGCGCCGCCCGGTGTGCCGAAGGGCGTCCCACCCGGGCGGCCAACGGCGGGGCCGGACTCAGCGAGACCGGGCACGGCCCGAAAGGGAGCCATGCGAAGAACCGAAACCGCGGCGACACCGCCCATCAGCGGTGCCGAACACCGGACCTGACACCGCGCAGCCCGCGACGCCGCGCGCCGCAACGCACCCGAAACCTGCCCGGTCAGCCCCGGATCAGACCCAGATGCCCTTGCCCACGGCCACCACGCCTCCGGCGCTGACCGAGAACCGCTCGCGGTCCTTCTCGACGTCCACCCCGACCATCTCGCCGGGGCCGACCACCACGTTCTTGTCCAGAATGGCGTGCCGCACCACCGCACCGCGCCCGATACGGGCGCCGGGCATGATCACACTGCCTTCCACGATCGCGCCCTCGTCGACGACGACGTTGCTCGACAACACCGAATTACGCACCGAGGCGGCCGAAATGATGCTGCCGGCACCGACCACCGATTCCTGGGCCGACCCGCCGTTGACGAACTTGGCCGGCGCCAGGTTCTCCGAGCCGCCGCGAATCGGCCAGCGCTTGTTGTACAGGTTGAACACCGGGTGAACCGACACCAGATCCATGTGGGCGTCGTAGAACGCATCGAGGGTGCCGACGTCGCGCCAATAGGCGTGGTCGCGCTCGGTCGCACCCGGAACCTCGTTGTTGTTGAAGTCGTACACCGCGGCCATCCCGTCGGCCACCAGCCGCGGAATGATGTCACCGCCCATGTCGTGGTCGGAGTCGTCATCCTCGGCATCGGCGCGGATGGCGTCGATGAGCACCTTGGTCGTGAAGATGTAGTTGCCCATCGAGACGAACGTCTGGGTCGGATCGTCCGGCGTGCCGGGCGGGTCGACCGGCTTCTCCACCCAGCCACGGATACGCCCGGAGTCGTCGGCGTCGATGCACCCGAACGCCGAGGCCTCCGAGCGGGGAGCCCGGATCCCGGCGACCGTCGCACCGGCCCCGCTCTCGATGTGCGCCTGGACCATCTGCTCGGGATCCATCCGGTACACGTGGTCGGCGCCGAAGATCACGATGTAGTCGGGATCCTCGTCGTAGATCAGGTTCATCGACTGATAGATCGCGTCAGCCGATCCGGTGTACCACCTCGGCCCCAGCCGCTGCTGAGCCGGAACCGGCGTGATGTACTCCCCGGCAAGCCCCGATAACCGCCAGTTCTGCGAAATGTGCCTGTCCAGCGAATGCGATTTGTATTGGGTGAGAACACAGATCCGCAGATATCTGGCATTCACCAGATTCGACAGGACGAAATCGATCAACCGGTAGGCACCCCCGAACGGCACGGCGGGCTTGGCACGGTCGGCTGTCAGCGGGTACAGCCGTTTGCCCTCTCCGCCTGCGAGGACGATGCCCAGCACGTGTGGCGCTTCCCTCATGATGCCAACCTATCGGCAGGTGGGGACGGGGGCCAGCCATTGGCTCCAATGGGCGAGTTGTCGGGCTGTCCATCAAGACAATTGGTGATGCTGCGCGGCCGGCCCCGATATTGGCTACGGTCGAGCACATGCGGGTGGCGATGATGACTCGGGAATACCCACCCGAGGTCTACGGCGGTGCCGGAGTGCACGTCACAGAACTCGTCGCGCAGCTGCGCCACCTGTGCGATGTCGACGTGCACTGCATGGGCGCACCCCGGCCCGGCGCCGAAGTCGCCCAGCCCGATCCCGCGCTCGAAGGCGCGAACTTCGCGCTGTCCACCCTGTCGGCCGACCTGAACATGGTCAACGCCGCCTCCGCCGCTGCGGTGGTGCACTCGCACACCTGGTACACCGGCATGGCCGGGCACCTGGCCGCGCTGCTCTACGGCGTTCCGCACGTGCTGACCGCACACTCCCTGGAGCCGATGCGGCCGTGGAAGGCCGAACAGCTCGGCGGCGGCTACCGGATCTCTTCCTGGGTGGAGAAGACGGCCATCGAGGCCGCCGACGCGGTGATCGCGGTCAGCAGCGGGATGCGCCGCGACGTGCTGCACACCTATCCCGCGCTCGATCCAGACCGGGTGCACGTGGTCCGCAACGGCATCGACACCGACGTCTGGTACCCGGCACCCCCGCCGCAGGACGGCTCGGTGCTGGCCGAACTCGGAGTCGATCCGGCCCGTCCGATGGTGGCGTTCGTCGGACGGATCACCCGGCAGAAGGGGGTGGCCCACCTGGTGGCCGCGGCCCACCACTTCGCTCCCGAGGTTCAGCTGGTGTTGTGCGCCGGCGCACCGGACACCCCCGAGATCGCCGAGGAAGTCGCGACCGCAGTGCAGGAGCTCGCCGCCGCGCGCACCGGGGTGTTCTGGGTACGAGAGATGCTGCCGACCCACAAGATTCGCGAGATACTCTCGGCAGCAACGACGTTCGTCTGCCCGTCGGTGTACGAGCCGCTGGGTATCGTCAACCTGGAGGCAATGGCCTGCGCGACAGCGGTGGTCGCCTCCGATGTGGGCGGGATCCCCGAGGTGGTCGCCGACGAGCGCACCGGGCTGCTCGTGCACTACGACCCCGCCGACACCGACACGTTCGAACACGGTCTGGCCACCGCGGTGAACTCGCTGGTCGCCGCGCCGGAGCGGGCCCGCGAGTTCGGGGTGGCGGGGCGCCGGCGCTGCATCGACGAATTCTCCTGGGCAGCCATCGCAGAGCAGACCCTGGAGATCTACCGCACAGTGGTCGGGTAGCCGGACAGAAAGAGACCGGCCGCGCCGAGGCGACCGGTCACCGTGGGGCACTACCCCGTGACGCCCCTCAGCTCCTCTCCGAGCGCGGCCGCTTCGTCAGGGGTGAGTTCGACGACCAACCGGCCACCGCCCTCCAGTGGTACCCGCATCACGATGCCGCGCCCCTCCTTCGTCGCTTCAAGTGGACCGTCTCCGGTCCGGGGCTTCATCGCCGCCATCGAGTGCTCCCTCCACAAAGGCGTGCCCGTCTGGGCCCGTTCTGTTCACGAGAGCCGGGGCCCAGCTTTCGAGGAACGCTGTCAGCACCCGGCCTTGAACTGCTACAGGGTCATATTCTTCCCTATTCCAGCGTGCTCGTGTGCAAAGACCCGCCTATAGCTGCTCTGATGGTGAATCGGGCGGGGTTCTGACCGTGCGCTGGGACACCTCCGACCCGGGCCCGTGCGGACCGCCGCCCGGCACTGTGGCGGTGGCCCGGCCCGGTCATCCGTCGAGGCGCGGAACCCAGCAGTTGGCGACGTGGTCGTCGACCATCCCAGTCGCCTGCATCAGTGCATAGGCCGTCGTCGGGCCGACGAAGCGGAAGCCGCGGCGCTTGAGGTCCTTGGCCATCGCGGTAGACTCGGGCGTCACCGCGGCCACCGCCGACAGGTCGGCGGGCCTGGTCCGGGTGAGCCGATCCGGTGGCGCGAAGGACCACAGCAACTCGGCGAAGTCGGTGCCGGCGGAACGCAGGTCGGCGACCACCCGGGCATTGGACACCGTGGCCTCGATCTTGGCGCGGTTGCGCACGATGCCGGTGTCGGCGAGCAGCCGTTCGACGTCGCGCTCGGTGTAGCGGGCCACCCGCTCCACGTCGAACCCGTGGAACGCCGCGCGGAAGTTCTCCCGTTTACGCAAGATGATCAGCCAGGACAGCCCGCTCTGAAACGCTTCCAGACTGACCCGTTCGAACAGCGCCCCGCTGTCGTGCAGCGGGCGTCCCCACTCGGTGTCGTGGTAGTCCCGGTAGAGCACGAAATCCTCTGGCGACAGCCGTGATCGGTCGATCCACCCGCACCTGATCCGGCGGTCCTCGGCAACCGATGTCACCGTTCGTCCCGGCTGGGTTCGGCGGCATCGTCGAACGACCCGTAGTGGTCAGGTCCGTCCTCGGCGGGCGGGCCCGACTCCTCGAGCACCCGAACCCCGCGCACTGCTGCGAGTTCACCCCGCAGCAGGTCGAGTTCGCGGCCCAGCCGGTCGAGCACCCAGTCGACCTCGCTGGCCTTGTAGCCGCGCAGGGTCTGGGTGAACTTCACCGCGTCCACATCGGCCCCGGTGACACCGGAGGCGGGCAGCACGGTCGCGGTGGTCCCCTTCGGCAACGGTGGCAGCACCTCACCACGACCGAACAACACGCTGCCGACGGCGAACAACAGCACGCCGACCAACACGAGCACCACCAGATAGAGCAGGACGAGTGTCACCCCTCGATACTGCCCGACGGCACCGACAGGGTGTCAGTGCGGGCGCAGCGAGATCATCGGCGGACGGTCCTCCAGGCTCACCTTCGACGTGCGCGCGCTGTAGTTGTCGCCGTCGGCGAAGAACTGCGTCAGACCCACCCCGGAATCCTCGATGCCGCAGCGCGACAGCAGGGTGGCGATGACCTGCCTGCTCATCGACGCCAGCTCGGTCAACGGCCGGTTGCGATGCGTCCGCACCCCGAGGTTGACCTGGGCCAGCGCATCGAGCCCGAGCCGGTCGTAGGCGTCGATCAGCAGCCCGATCTCGACCCCGTATCCGGGCGCGAACGGGACCGCCGTCAACAGCTCGCGGGTTCCGGCGTACTCGCCGCCCAAAGGCTGGTAGAGGCAGGTGAGCTCCGGGCGCAGCGCGGCCAGCAGCGGGCGGGCCACCAGCTCGGTGACGCGGCCGCCACCGCTGGCGTCCTCCTTGCCGCTGATCTTCAGCGGCCGCCGGTAGAAACCCTTGACCAGGTGCACACCGTCAGTGGTCAGCAGCGGCCCCAGCAGTTTGGGCACGAACATCGGGTCCGGGTCGATCAGGTCCGAGTCGACGAACGCGATGATGTCGCCCTTGGTGGCCGCCAGCGAGCGCCACAGCACCTCACCCTTGCCGGGCTGCGGCGCCACCTCGGGCAACGCCACCTCCCGGCTGATCACCCGGGCTCCGGCGGCCACGGCACGGATCTCGGTGTCGTCGGTGGAGCCGGAGTCGAGCACGATCAACTCGTCGACGAGGCCGCCCACCAACGGGGTGATCGTCTCGACCACCGAGGCGACCGTCTCCTCCTCGTTCAGCGCCGGCAGCACCACCGACACGGTGCGACCCTTCTTGGCCGCCTCGAGCTCGGCCACCGTCCAGGCGGGTCTGCTCCAGCTGTGATCGGTCAGCCACCGATGATCGGACACATCGTCAATAGCCAGTCCCGTGATTCGATCAGACAAGACAGTCATGCCAGTCCCCTCACCGTTCGTTTCGGCTGACGGGCGCCTTTGATCGACGCAACCATCTCCAATACCCGACGCGTGGGCCCCACCTCGTGCACCCGGAACATCGCGGCACCGTCGGCGGCGGCAAGCGCCGTCGCAGCCAGGGTGCCTTCGAGGCGTTCGGTCAGGCCCACACCCAGAGTTTCCCCGACGAAATCCTTGTTGCTCAGCGCCATCAGGACCGGCCATCCAGTATTTACAAGGTCTTTTACATGGCGCAACAAACTAAGACCGTGGTAAGTGTTCTTGCCGAAATCGTGGGTCGGGTCGATCAGAATGCCGTCGCGGCGCACCCCCAGTGCCACCGCACGGTCGGCTGCCGCGGTGACCTCGGCGATGACGTCGTCGACCACACCGCGCTCGGACACCCCGTAGTTGACCCGGAACGGCCTGGTCCGCGGCACCGCGCCACCGGTGTGCGAGCACACCAGCCCGGCACCGAATTCGGCGGCCACCCCGGCCAGCGCGGGGTCCACCCCGCTCCAGGTGTCGTTGATCAGGTCCGCACCCGCCGCACAGGCCTGCTTGGCCACCTCGGCGCGCCAGGTGTCCACGCTGATCAACTGGTCGGGGAAGGTCGCGCGCAGCCACTCGATGAACGGCACGACGCGGGCGATCTCCTCGTCGCTGTCGACCAGCTCGCCCGGGCCGGCTTTCACCCCGCCGATGTCGACGATGTCGGCGCCGTCTTCGATCACCCGGTACGCGGCCTGCTTGGCGTCCTCGTCGGAGAACGTCGCGCCCCGGTCGTAGAACGAGTCGGGGGTCCGGTTCACGATCGCCATGATCAGCGCGCGATCACCGGCCACCGGGCGGCCCAGAAACGTCGACTCCACGACTCCCAGGCTACGTTCCCACCCGAGGCCACGGATTCGGCGCGCACTGCGACACGGGCTGTCGCCCAGCGCGCCGGATTCGCCTACTTGGGCTTCTTACCTGCGGCGACCTCGTCGGGGTAGTCGTCGTAGAACGGTACGTAACCCTCGTCGGGACCGGACAGCACGAACAACGGATCGTCGATCTCGACATCCTCGGTGTCGTCGTCGTCGCCGCTGGCCTTGCCGTAGCCCTCCTTGCGCAGGTCGACCTTCTTGCTCTTGAACGTCGAGGTCTGCGCCAGCTCGCCCACCACCCGCACGAACAGTGGCACCGCATACCCGGGCAGCTTCTCGTAGGCCGCATCGGCCAGCGACTTACCGTCCAGGTCGTCGCCGTTCTTGAGCTGGATGGCCGCCATCCCCGCACGTCCCCCCGCGCCCGGCACCTCCACCCCGAACACGGTGGCCTGCTCGACCTGCGGATCGGTCGAGATCGCTGCCTCGACCTCGGTGGTGGCGACGTTCTCCCCCTTCCAGCGGAAGGTGTCACCGAGCCGGTCGGTGAACGCCGCGTGCCCGAACCCCTGCGCCCGCATCAGGTCGCCGGTGTTGAACCACACATCGCCTTCCTTGAAGGCGTCGCGCACCAACTTCTTCTCCGTCGCCTCCTTGTCGGTGTAACCGTCGAACGGCTGGAAGTTGCTGACCTTCGACAACAGCAGGCCCGGCTCACCGTTGGCGACCTTGCGCACCCGCCCGTCCGGGCCGCGGGTGGGTTCACCGGAGTCGTGGTCGTACTCGACGAAGGCGATCGGACTGGGACAGATACCGGTGGTCTTGTCGATGTTGAACACGTTGACGAACGCGGTGTTGCCCTCGCTGGCGGCGTAGAACTCGCACACCCGATCGATGCCGAACCGCGAGGTGAACTCGTCCCAGATCGCCGGGCGCAGACCGTTGCCGCAGATCACCCGCACGCGGTGCTGGCGGTCGGTCGGTTTCTCCGGCTGGTTGAGCAGATAGCCGCAGATCTCGCCGATGTAGACGAACGCGGTCGCGTCGTAGCTCACGATGTCGTCCCAGAACTTCGACGCCGAGAACGACTTGCCCAGCGCCAGAGCCGCACCGGAGTTCAGCACCGACGACAGCGCGACGGTCAGGGCGTTGTTGTGATACAGCGGCAGGCAGCAGTACAGCGTGTCGCTGCCGTTGAGCCGCAGCCCCAGGCCTCCGAACCCGGCCAGGGCGCGCAGCCAGCGGTAGTGCGTCATCACACTCGCCTTCGGCATCCCGGTGGTCCCGGAGGTGAAGATGTAGAACGCCTTGTCCTTGGCCAGCACCGCCGCGGTGGTCGCCGGGTTGGTGGCCGGTGCGGTGGCCGACATCCGGACGATCTCGTCGACGGTCAGCAGCCCGTTGGTGTCCGCGCCGCTCTCGTTGATCTCGTCGATCAGGTCCACCTCGGCCACCACGACCTTGGCCTTGAGCAGGCCGAAGCTGTGTTTGAGGACGTCACCGCGCTGGTGGAAGTTGAGCATCCCGGCAATGGCACCGCACTTGACCGCGGCGAGCATCAGCAGGACCGACTGCGGCGAGTTGCGCAGCATGATGCCGACCACGTCGCCGTGGCCGACCCCGCGGCTGGCCAGCACCGCGGCGTAGCGATTGACCGTCTCGTTGGCCTCGCCGTAGGTGATGCGCTCATCGCCGAACTTGATGAAGACGTTGTCCGGATTGCGTGCAGCCTTGTCCTGGAAGACTTTTCCGATCGAGGTCTTCGCCGAGGGACGCGCGCCGAAACCGGTGATCACCCCGCTGAGGATCGTCGGCATGTCCTTCAGGAATCCCGGCAGATGTCGGGCGATGTCGAGCAGCCCGACGCTGTTGCGGGTCGCCTCGGTCATTTCTTCTCCTCGCACACGCGCTCATCGGTACTCATGTCGGTACGTTCATCCTCCGCAGTCGGCTCGACGGACACCCTAGTTGTGACCGGTGGGTCAGCCCGTCGGCGCACACACGGCCAACGCGGCGTCCACGTCGTCGACGACGATGAGGCGCCGTAGTGCCTCGTCGGCGACGTAGCCGCTGTCGACCAGCCCGTGCAGCCAAGCCAGCAGACCCTCGTAGTGCCCGAACGGGTCGAGCATCACGATCGGTTTGGAGTGCATACCCAGATATCCCGCAGTCCAGGCTTCGAAAAATTCCTCCAGGGTTCCGATACCACCGGGCAGCGAGATGAACGCGTCGGCACGGTCCTCCATCACCTGCTTGCGCTCACGCATCGTGTCGGTGACCACCAATTCGTCGGCCTCGGTGTCGGCGACCTCGCGGTGTACCAGCGCCTTGGGGATCACCCCGACGGTGTAGCCGCCGTGCGAGCGGGCGGCCGAAGCCACCGCGCCCATCGCCGAGACGTTGCCGCCGCCGGAGACCAGCGTCCAGCCCCGGTCGGCGATCGCCTCTCCGAGCCGGTGGGCGAGGTCGAGCAGTTCGGGATGCGTCGGACTCGACGCGCAGTACACGCAGACCGCCCATTCGCGATCGGGTTCTCGGGACACATCCACAAACCTAGCCATACACTCCGGCAGTGCCCGTGCAAGCGCCGATCGGATGGGTGACCGCCTCACCGGAACCCACGCTCGGGCATCTCGAACGCGCCGTGGGGGCGCAGGCCGGGGCGGCGTTGATCGGTCCGGTCGGTGTCGGGAAGTCCACCTTGGCCCACCGGGCCGCCGAGCTGCTGTCGCCGGGATTCGCCCGGGTCGACGAGATCCGCGCGACGGCTTCCCCGCCGGCCGTGCCGTTCTCGGCGTTCGAGCATCTGATCGAGGTGCCCGAGACCGGCAAGACGGCGGCGGTGCTGGCAGCCGCGCGGCAGGCACTGGGCGACGAAAGGCTGTTGATCGTCGACGACGCCCAGCATCTGGACGCACTGTCGGCCGCCCTGGTCTACCAACTCGCGGTCAGCGGCGCCGCCCGGCTCATCGTCACCGTCACCACGGGCGACTGGCCGGTGCCCGCAGAGATCTCCGCGCTGTGGCGCGACGGCCTGGTGACCCGGCTCGATGTGCAGCCGCCGGGGCACGAGGACAGCCGGCTGCGCGCACAGGTCGCCGAATTCGTCGGCTCGCTGTCGACCGGCGCCACCCGCGTGCTGGAGTTCCTGGCGGTCGCCGACCCGCTGACGCTCCCCGATGCGGCCGCGCTGACCAGCGCGGGAGCAGTCGAAGACGCCGTGGCGGCCGGTGCGGTGACCGTCGGCCGGGACGGACTGCGCCCGGCCCATCCGTTGTTCGTCGACGTCGTGCGCGACGCGCTCGGCGGGCCGGAGCTGCGCCGGCTGCGCTCGGCGACGGTGCGCCGGCTCTCCCCGGCCGCCGGGTCAGGGGTGGTGGCACGGCTGCGGGTGGCTGCGCTGGCGGCCGGCAGCGACAGCCCGCTCCCGCTTGCTGCCGTGTGCGCCGCCGCCCGCGATGCGCTGCGTCTGGGCGACCTGGAACTCAGCGAGCGGCTGGCCCGCCCGGTGCTGGGTCGACCCGACGACCTCGACGCGCGGCTGATCGCGGGCTATGCGCTGGCCTGGCAGGGCCGGGGCCGGGAGGCCGACGAGGTGCTCGCGGTGATCGACCCGGCGACGCTGACCGAAGACGAGCTGATCGCGTGGGCGCTGCCGACCGCGGCCAACCAGTTCTGGATGCTGTCGGAACCGGCGCGCGCGACCGCGTTCCTGCAGGCGATCCGCGCCAAGGTGTCCGGACCGGCGTCGCACACCACCCTGGATGCACTGTCGGGCACCTTCGCCATGAACGCCGGCAACCTCGATCGTGCCCGCCGACTCGCCGACGACGTGCTCGGATCCGCGGTCGCCGACGACACCGCAGTGGGTTGGGCGGCATCGACGGCTGCCTTGTGCGCGGCGAGGTCCGGGCGGTTCGGCGAGGTCGGAGCGCTCGCCGAACGCGCCGTCTCGGCGGGCCAACCCGGTCTGCTGCGCTTCACCAGCGGGTTCGGTCAGACGACGGCCTTGCTGATGGCCGGTGAGCCGGACCGCGCGCTGGCGCTGGCTCACCGACTGACCGACTTCGCGCAGCGCAGGCAGCCGGGGCGGGCGATCGGCGAGGTGCTGACCGCTGACCTGCTGCTCGCCGGAGGCGAACCTGCCCAGGCCGTCGCTCTGCTGCGCGAGGCCGCCCCGGCCCTCGCACCCACCGGCTATTCGTGGGGTCCGCTGGCCTGGATGCTGCTGGCCCAGGCGCTGGGTCAGCTCGGCCGGCCTGCAGAGGCGGGAAAAGCGTTGGCCCGAGCCGAATCCCGGCACGGTTTGAAGTCCATGCTGTTCACCCCGGAGTTGGGCGTCGCCCGGGCGTGGACGTTGGCCGCCCAGCAGGACCGGCACGGCGCGGTCGGGGCGATCCGGGACGCGGTGCAGGCCGCCCAACGGGGTGGACAGACGGCGGTGGCACTACGCGCCGCGCACGAGGCGACCCGACTCGGCGACCCGCGTGCGGCAGCGGCGCTGGCACCGCTGTGCTCGGCCGTCGACTGTGTTTTCGGCCGCTCGGCACTGGCCGAGGCGCGTAGCGCGTCCTGACCCCGACCGGTGCCCCCGGCGGCCGCTAGCGACGGTGCTCGTCCTCGGCCCTCTCGATCGCCCAGTCGGGCTTCGGAGTGGGCGGCTGGGCGCCTAAGTAAGCCTGGTGGAAGTGACTCGTGGACCGCGCCAGGGGTAGGCCCCCGGCCCGCCATGCCTTGCGGATGTAGACCACCACGAAGAACGTCACCGCCACGACCAGGAAAACCACCAGCGCAACCTTGAGGACGACCATGCCCGCACGGTACCCGCCCGATCGGATTTGGTGATCCGGGCAGCACCGCGGCCGCCCTAGAATCGAACTGAGCACATGGGAGGTAGCCGATGGTCGAGCCGTTGTCGGTCAACACCGACGGCGTCCGTTCCCTGTCCGACATTCACACCGAGGTGGCGGCTGGGCTGGGTTCGCTGACGTCGGCCGCTGCGGGTCCGGCCGCCGTCGCGGCGTCGCACGGCACCATCGCCTACGCCGTCGAGACGGCGTTGAGCGCGGCGCTGGGCAGCCGTTCGGGCACCATGACGACCACTCAGGGCAACGGTTCGCGCATCTCGGAGCTCCTACAGCAGGCCGCCCATGCCTACGAACGGGGTGACCAGCGCGGAGCCGAGGCGATCACAGCCGCCGCCGACGCGATCGCCGGCGGCGAGGCCGGCGCCGGCCCGGGAGCCGCTGCAGCGGCGGCAGGCGCGGCCTCAGCGGGTTCGTCCGGAGCCGGCACCGAGGCGATCGGGCAGGTCGTCGGCCAGCTGGGGCAGCTCGGTCAGCTGGGTCAGCAGCTCGGCGCACCCCTGGCGGCACTGGGCCAGCCGCTCCAGCAACTCCCCCAGCAGGTCATGCAGGGGGCCCAGCAGCTGGCTGCGACCACGTCGCAGTCCGGGGCGGACGACACGGCCGGTCCGGACGGTCGACCGCCCGGCGGCGACGGACAGCCCGGTGAATCCGAGGTTGCGGCCCCCGCACCCGAGCACACCGGCGACGAGGCCGGCGACGCCGCCGCGGCCGCCCCGGGTGCCGTCCACGGTGCGGCACCGGTGCCGGCGGATACCCCGGCCCAGCCCGGCCAGACCAGGCCGGCCGACTAGACCTCGACGAGCCGGCCACCGCACAGGCGCACTTCCCTGTCGACGCCGATCCGGTCCAGGAAACCCCGGTCGTGGCTGACGACGATGAAGGCGCCCCGATATGCGGTCAGCGCAATTTCGAGCTGCTCCACACCGGCCAGATCCAGATTGTTGGTCGGCTCGTCGAGCAGCAGCAGCTGCGGTGGCGGTTCGGCGAACAACACGCAAGCCAGCGTGGCGCGCAGCCGCTCCCCGCCGGACAGCGCGCCCGCCTCGCGGTGGACCTCGTCACCGCGGAACAGGAACTGGGCCAGCAGATGGCGCCGACGGGTGTGCGCCAGGTTCGGGGCGAAGCCGTCGAGGTTCTCGGCGACGGTGCGCGCCTCGTCGAGCAGGTCCAAGCGCTGCGAGAGGTAGGCCACCCGACCGCGCGTGACCTCTACCGATCCGGCGTCGGGCTGATGCTCTCCGGTCAGCACGCGCAACAGCGTGGTCTTGCCCGAGCCGTTCGGTCCGGTGAGCGCGATCCGGTCGGGACCACGGACCGTCATATCGACGTCGGTGAACAGTTCGCGGCCGCCGCGCAGCACGCGCAACCCGCGAGCGCTGAGCACCGTTCGTCCCGCGGGAACCTCGGTGTCAGGCAGATCCAAGACCAGGGCGTCGTCATCACGCAGGACCTGCTCGGCGTCGCCCAGCACACGCTGTGCATCCTCGATTCGTTTGGTGTGCACGTCGTCGGCGTGCGCCGCACTCTCCTGTGCACGGCGCTTCATCGCGCCGGCGACGACCTTGGGCACCCCGGCGTCCTTGATGGTGCGTTTGGCGGTTCCGGATCTGCGGTCCGCCCGCTCGCGGGCCAGCTGACGTTGCCGTGTCTGTCGTTCGAGCCGCTGCTCGGCGTTGCGAACGGCTTCGGACGCCGCCCGGTGGGCGTTCTCGACGGCCTGCTCGTAGTAGCTGAAATTCCCTCCGTAAGAGATGATTTCACCGTTGCGCAGCTCGGCGATGCGATCGACCCGGTCCAACAGCACGCGGTCGTGGCTGACCACCAGCAGCGCACCGGAGAAGTCGTCGAGCGCGCTGTAGAGACGCTCCCGGGCGTCTGTGTCGAGGTTGTTGGTCGGCTCGTCGAGAAGCAGGACGTCGGGTCGGCGCAACAGCTCCCGGGCCAACCCCAGACCGACCACCTCACCACCCGACACGGTGTTCAGCGGCCGTTCGAACGCCACGGCGCCGAGACCGAGGCGGTCCAGCCCGGCGCGGGTACGTTCCGCGAGGTCCCAGTCCTCACCGATCGCGGCGAACACCGAGTCGCTGACGTCACCGGTAGCCAGCGCGTCGAGGGCGGCGGTCACCGGCGCCACGCCGAGCATCTCGGCGACCGTCCGGTCGTCGGGCAGCGTCAGGGTCTGGGGTAGGTAACCGATGACGCCCTCGCCGGTGATCGACCCCGCGCTGGGGCGTAACTCACCGGCGATGAGACGTAGCAGCGCACTCTTTCCGGCGCCGTTGCGGGCGACCAGGCCGGTGCGCCCGGAGCCGAGGGTGAACGACAGATCGGTGAACAGCGGCGTGCCGTCGTCCCAGCGGAACGCGACACCCGACAGCGTGACAGAAGGCATGCGGGGCTCCCAGAGGGCCGGCGCACAGGGGCCGGACAACGAGCGATGTGGACGTGCGGTCTCCGGGCCTAACCGGAGATGTCGTCTGCTCCCAGCATGATTGTCAGGCTATCGGGACGGTCAATCGGTTAAATAGCGCCGCAGCATCTCGGTGACCGCGGTGATCTGCGCGGTGTCGACCCGCTCATCGACCCGGTGGGCGAGGTTGGGGTCGCCGGGCCCGTAGTTGACCGCGGGAATGCCCAGCCCGGCGAATCGCGACACGTCGGTCCACCCGTACTTGGCGCGGACCTGGCCGCCCGCCGCGGTCACCAGTGCGGCCGCAGCGGGCTTGGTCAGCCCCGGTAACGCCCCGGACGCGGCGTCGGTCAACTCGATGCCGACGTCGAGCCCGTCGAAGACCTCACACACGTGGCGGTGGGCCGCCTCGACACTGCGGTCGGGCGCGAAGCGGAAGTTCACCGTCACCGTCGCGGCATCGGGGACGACGTTGCCCGCGACACCACCGTCGACGCGGACCGCCGAGAGCCCCTCCCGGTACACGCAGCCGTCGATGTCGACCTCGCGCGGCTGATAGTGGTTGAGCCGGGCGAGCACCGCACCGAGCTTGTGAATCGCGTTGTCCCCGAGCCAGGATCGCGCGGAGTGCGCGCGGGTCCCGGATGCGGAGACGACGACCCGCAGGGTGCCCTGGCAACCGGCCTCGATGAAGCCGCCCGACGGTTCACCGAGGATCGCGACGTCGGCGTCCAGCCACTGCGGAAGATCGCGTTCGATGCGGCCCAGGCCGTTGGCCGAGGCCTCGATCTCCTCGCAGTCGTACATCACCAGGGTGAGGTCGTGGGCGGGGTCGGCGACGGTGGCCGCCAGGTGCAGGAACACCGCGTCGCCGGATTTCATGTCGGAGGTGCCGCAGCCGTGCAGCACCCCGTCGGCCAGCCTGCTGGGAAGGTTGTCGGCGGCCGGGACGGTGTCGATGTGACCCGCCAGCAGCACCCGGGTGGGCTTGCCGAAGTCCGTGCGGGCCAGCACGGCGTCGCCGCTGCGGATGACCTCGAAGCCGACGGTCTGGGCGCGCAGGGCGGCCTCGATCTCGTCGGCGATGCGCGCCTCGTGGCGTGACTCGCTGGGGATGTCCACCAACGCCGCGGTCAGCGCCACCGGGTCACCGTGCAGGTCGAGGCTCACGGCCCTGACGTTAGTCTGGTCGCCGTGACTTCTGCATCTGGCGTTGGTCTGGCGACGGTCGCGGCCGACGGATCCGTACTCGACACCTGGTTCCCGGCGCCCGAACTGAGCGGTGACGGCCCGTCGGGAACCGTGCGGCTGTCGGTCGCCGAGGTACCCGACGAGCTGGCCGAACTGGTCGGCACCGATGAGGATCGCGGCGTGGAGATCGTGGCGGTGCGCACCGTCATCGCGTCGCTGGACGACAAGGCCGTCGACGCCTACGACGGCTACCTGCGGCTGCACCTGCTCTCACACCGCCTGGTGGCGCCGCACGGACTCAACGCCGACGGCCTGTTCGGGGTGCTCACCAACGTGGCCTGGACCAACTACGGCCCGTGCGCGATCGAAGGCTTCGAAACCGTGCGCGCCAAGCTGCGCCGGCGCGGCCCGGTCACCGTCTACGGCGTCGACAAGTTCCCCCGCATGGTCGACTACGTGGTGCCCGCCGGGGTGCGCATCGCCGATGCCGACCGGGTCCGCCTCGGCGCCCACCTCGCCTCGGGCACCACGGTCATGCACGAGGGTTTCGTCAACTTCAACGCCGGAACCCTGGGCAACTCGATGGTCGAGGGCCGGATCTCGGCGGGTGTCGTGGTCGGCGACGGTTCCGACGTCGGCGGCGGCGCATCGATCATGGGAACCCTGTCCGGCGGCGGCAAGGAGGTCATCTCGGTGGGCCGGCGCTGTCTGCTGGGCGCCAACGCCGGCCTGGGCATCTCGCTGGGCGACGACTGCGTGATCGAGGCGGGCCTCTACATCACGGCGGGCACCAAGGTCGGCACCGGCGACGGGCAGACCGTCAAGGCGCGCGAGCTGTCCGGGGCGAACAACCTGTTGTTCCGCCGCAACTCGGTCACCGGAGCCGTCGAGGTGGTCAAGCGCGATGGCACCGGGATCACCCTCAACGAGGCGCTGCACGCCAACTGATCGGCCTCCGTCGCAGGGGCCCCGCCGGCGCGCTCAGCCCGCGGCGTTGGGCAGCAACGGCGGACAGGTGCCGTACTGATCGGCGGCCAGCTCGAAATGCCAGATCTCGTTGGCGTAGATCTGGCACAACCCGAACCGGGCGCCGTTGGCGATCAGCCACATGTCGGCCTCGACCGGAGCGATGTCGACCGCCTGGCCGGTGACGTGCTTGGACACCTCCGGTGTCGCGACGAACTCCGCGGCCGTGGCCGTGCTGCCGAAGTTGGCGACGGCGTTGTCGAACAGCCGCTGCTGGAAGCCCTTCGAACGCCAGCCCGAGGTGATCCTGACCTCGATCCCTTCAGCCTGCGCCGCCTGCGCGGCATTCTGCACAGCCTGCAGGAGGGCTGGGTCCAGCTGGGACAGTATGGGATTGGCGGTGTCGAACGGTGAGAGCGTCACGCCGTCGGGCAGCCAGCCACCGGTGGTGTCCTCGGCTGCCGGGCCGATGCTCAGCGGGCCGGCGGGCAGCGGCGCCGGTGGCGGTTCGAGCGGCATCGGCGGTGGCGCCAACCCCAGCTGCGGGGGCCCCGGGGGTGGCGGCTCGGGCGTGGCCGGGTCGGCCTGGGCCGCCGGTTGGCCGCACACCAGGGCGAGTACGACGCCGAGGGCGCCACCGAACCCGACGAGCGTGCGTACACTTCCGGATTCTGACGGCGTGTCCGGCGCAGACACGCACGCTCGCGCAGTTCGGCGGGTGTCACTCAGACCCACTGGGCGAGTTCCTTCTTGAGCACCTTGCCCATCGCGTTGCGGGGAAGGCTCTCGACGATGCGCACCGCCCGGGGCCGTTTGTGCACCGAGAGTTGCTCGGCCACATAGTCGGTCAGCTCGTCGGGGGCTGCGTCGCCGACGATGAACGCCACGATGCGCTGCCCGAGGTCGACGTCGGGCGCCCCGATCACGGCGGCCTCGCGCACCCCGGGGTGCCCGAGCAGCACGGTCTCGATCTCGCCGGCACCGATCCGGAATCCACCACTCTTGATCAGGTCGACCGACTCGCGGCCGACGATGCGGTGCATGCCGTCGGCGCCGATGGTCGCGACGTCTCCGGTGCGGTACCAGCCGTCGTCGGAGAGCACCTCGGCGGTGGCGTCGGGCCGGTTGAGATAGCCGTCGAACAGGGTCGGGCTCTGCACGTGCAACTGCCCGATGGACTCGCCGTCGTGCGGCACATCGTCGCCGGACTCCGACACCAGCCGGGTGCGGACCCCGCTGAGCGGCAGTCCCACCGAACCGGGCCTGCGTTCGCCGTCGGCCAGCGTGCTCAGCGTGATCAGCGATTCGGTGCTGCCATAGCGCTCGACCGGCCGGTGCCCGCTCAGCTCGGCCAGCCCGTCGAACACCGGGACCGGCAGCGCTGCGCTGCCCGAGACCAGCAGCCGCGCCGGCGCCAGCGCCCGTGCAGCTGCACCGTCGTCGACGATCCGCGACCACACCGTCGGGACCCCGAACAGCAACGAGCCCCCGTATTCGGCGACCGCGTGCGCATACGCCTGCGGTTTCGGCTTACCGGTGTGCACGAAGCGGCTGCCGATGCGCAACGATCCCAGCAGGCCCAGCACCAGGCCGTGCACGTGGTACAGCGGCAGCCCGTGCACCAGCGTGTCCGCTGAGGTCCACTGCCAGGCCTGGGCCAGCATGTCGATGTCGGCGGCGATCGCGCGCCGGCTCACCAGCACCCCTTTGGGCGGCCCGGTGGTGCCGGAGGTGTAGATGATCAGGGCGGTGGCGTCCAGGGCCGGCTCGGCGTAGCGATGCCAGGAGCGGGCATGCAACCGGACCGGGACGTGGCCGAGGCCGCCGAGGTCGTCGGGTTTGTCACCCAGCCAGGCCTGTGCGCCCGAATCGGCCAGGATGTGACGCCGCTCGGCGGCGCCGACATCGGCCGGCACCGGGACGACGGGGACACCGGCGATGAGACAGCCGGTGACGGCCAGCACTGTCGCCGGTGTCGGCGTGGCCAGGACCGCGACCTGCGACGCGCCGGCCACCCGTTCGGCCACCGAGGTCGCCGCGCCGACCAGATCGCTGCGGCTCAGCGTCACACCGTCGATACGCACCGCGTCGCCGACGTCGGCCCCTGCGGCCACGGCGGCGGGGTTCAGGGAGTCCAGCAGCACGAAAAATGAGGCTACTCCCCGCATACTGGGCGGGTGGATTCCATCCGGGCGGTGGCCTCGCGTGAGGTGTACCGGAACAACTGGCTGACCATCCGCGAGGACGACATCCGCCGGCCCGACGGCAGTCCCGGGATCTATGCGGTGGTCGACAAGCCGACGTATGCCCTGGTCATCGCGCAGGACGGCGACCGCTTCCACCTCGTCGAACAGTTCCGCTACCCGTTGGGACTGCGACGCTGGGAGTTCCCGCAGGGCACCGCGCCCGGGCGGGCCGACCTGGAGGCCACCGAACTGGCCACCCGGGAGCTGCGCGAGGAGACCGGGCTGCGCGCGGCGTCGATGACCGAGATCGGGGTGCTCGACGTCGCACCGGGGATGAGCAGCCAGCGCGGCCGCGTCTTCCTGGCCACCGGCATCTCCGAGGGCCCGCACGAGCGTGAACACGAGGAACAGGACATGCGCAGCGCATGGTTCACCCGCCTCGAGGTCGAGCAGATGATGCGCGACGGCACCATCACCGACGCACAGTCGCTCGCCGCCTGGACGCTGCTCAAACTCCTCGAGGCCTGACCCGGGTTCCCGGCGAAGACCGTTCCCCGGGAACCGCATTCGCCGGTCGTCTCCGATACCAACCCGTGACGCAACCGTGGCCGGGGCCGCCGTGTCGATCGGACGGGTGGATCTGTGCGGCAACTACGTTGCTAATGCCATCTCCATGTCATGTACGAGTGTGAGGAAACCATGCCGGCCCGACGGGTACGAAACGCCTCTGCCACCGCGGCGGTGCTCGCGGCGGCGTGCGTGCTGACCGCCGGCACCGCTCACGCGGCACCGCAGTGGAGCGGCCGGTACACCGTGGTGACCTACGCATCGCAGAAGATCGGGACGAGCCTGGCCTCCCGGCAGCCCGAACGCGACTTCAGCGCGCAATACACCTTCCGGACGTCCTGCACCAGCACCTGTGTGGCCACCGCCGGCGACGGCCCGGCCCCGACCAACCCGACCATCCCGCAGCCCAGCCGCTACACGTGGGACGGCAAGCAGTGGGTGTTCAACTACACCTGGCAGTGGGAGTGCTTCCGGGGCGCCGATGTGCCCACCGAGTACGCCGCCGCCCGCTCACTGGTGTTCTACGCACCCACCCCGGACGGCACGATGTACGGCACCTGGCGCACCGAGATCCTCGAGGGCATCTGCAAGGGGACGGTGGTCATGCCCGTCGCCGCCTATCCCGCGTAACACGTCGGTCACAGCCGCTCAAAAAAACCGAAACGCCGAACTTCAAGGATTGGGCCACCGATCCGGTAGCCGTCCGGCGCCGGCGCCGAAGACAGGCGGGAGCTGACGTTCTTCCATGGCCACCATCACCAGGATTCTGACCGAGGGCAAGACGGCTGTCCGTCCGGTCGACGAGATCCCGCCGCTGAAGCGGCTGCTGCCGTTGGGAATCCAACACGTGCTCGCGATGTACGCGGGCGCGGTGGCGGTGCCGCTGATCGTCGGCGGGGCGATGGTCGGCGCCGGCCAGCTCGAGCAGTCCGACATCGTCCACCTCATCATGGCCGATCTGTTCGTCGCCGGGATCGCGACCATCATCCAGGCGGTGGGGTTCTGGCGGTTCGGGGTGCGGCTGCCGCTCATGCAGGGTGTCACGTTCGCCGCGGTCGGGCCGATGATCACCATCGGCACCAACCACGGTGTCACCGCGATCTACGGTGCGGTGATCGCCTGCGGGCTGTTCATGATGCTGCTGGCCCCGGTGTTCGGGAAACTGATCAGGTTCTTCCCGCCCCTGGTCACCGGCACCATCATCCTGATCATCGGGGTGTCGCTGATGCGGGTGGCGGCCGGCTGGTTCGGCGGCGGCACCGGCAACGGCGCCGACTTCGGTTCCCCCGCCGCGATCGGGATGGGCTTTTTCACCCTGGTGGTGATCATCGCGATCGAACGGTTCGCCCCCGAGAGCCTGCGGCGGGTGTCGATCCTGCTCGGCCTGCTGATCGGGACGCTGGTGGCCGTGCCGTTTGGTATGACCGACTGGAGCCACATGGGCGAGTACGGCTGGGTCGGCATCGTGACGCCGTTCCAGTTCGGATTCCCGACCTTCGAGATCAGCTCGATCATCGCGCTGCTGATCGTGGCGATCGTGATCATGACCGAGACCACCGGTGACATCGTCGCGGTCGGCGAGATCGTCGACGAGAAGATCACCCCGCGCAAACTCGCCGACGGGCTGCGCGCCGACGGGCTGGGCACCGTGATCGGCGGCGTGTTCAACACGTTCCCCTACACCGCATTCGCCCAGAACGTCGGGCTTGTCGCGATCACCGGGGTCCGGACCCGCCACGTGGCCACCGTCGCCGGCGTCATCCTGGTGCTGCTCGGGTTGCTGCCCAAGATGGCCGCGGTGGTCGAAGGGATTCCGCTGCCGGTGCTCGGCGGCGCGGGCGTGGCCCTGTTCGGCATGGTGGCCGCCAGCGGTGTGCGCACCCTGACGAAGGTGACGTTCACCAACACCAACATCCTGGTGGTGGCGATCTCGGTGGGGGTGGCGATGCTCACCGAGGCCAAGCTGTACTACACCGATCGCGCGCTGGCCGACTCGCCGGTGAACGTGGCGCTGGACCTCTACCACCAGTTCCCGGACTGGTTCCAGACCATCTTCCATTCCGGTATCTCGGCGGGCGCCATCACCGCGATCCTGCTCAACCTGCTGCTGAACACCCGCGGAACCGAGAAGCCCGACGAGGGCGACCTGGCGGCCTATGACGCCCCGCGCGGGGCACTGCCCGATCCCAGAGACGCGCTGCGGTCGGCCGATCCGTCGACTCCCCCCGAGGAACTCGAGGAGCTGGCACGCAAGGACCCCGGGCTGCACACCATCATCGTCACCAACCCGTCGACGTACGTGGCGACCTGCGACTGGATCAAGGAGCAGGGGAATCCACAGGTCGCGCAGGTGTACCAGAAGTGGGATGAGGTGACCGAGGGCCGGTTCTCCCGACGCAGCCGCCAGTAGCCCGCCAATAGCCGTAGTCCTCGTCGAGACTGTCACCACGGCGCCACATCGCGAGTGAACGCCGCCCTGGACGCAGTCTGAACGCCACCGAGGGGGCGCCCAGGTCAGAACAGATCCTCGACGAGGGCCGACGGCGTCCCGAACCGGTGCGCGGTGGCCGACACCGCCTGCTCCCGCAGGAACGTCAGCAGCTCGACACGCCCCGACTCCACGACCGGCTGCGCGTAGAGGGCGATGTCGGCCCGCCCACCGCTGGCGGCGGCGAAATCCGCGCGGTCGCCGCCGATCAGCCGGACCCGTGCCGGAGCGTCGCCGCGCAGCACCTGCTGCCAGGTGTCGGCATCCTCGACTCGGCAGGCGATCCGCCACGACTGCAACAACTCCACGACCGCGGAGTCGAGCGGCACCGGGGTGGAGACGCTCACCTCCGAGCCGGCCAGGATGCCTGCCCCGACGACCCGCAGCAGCGACGCCGGGTTCCCGTCCTCGGCGCGGATCGTCACCGGCACCGGCCGGTACCTCAGCACGTTGCGCTCGGCCATCAGGCCCGACGCGTCGCGGGCGACACCGAACTCCTGACTCCAGGCCCGCGCGTCGGAACGCAAGGACCGTTCCAGGACGTCGAGATCGGCTTTCTGCAGACCCAGATGGGTTGCACGGTCTAGGAATCCGCGCAGCTCCGAGCCGAGCTGACCGAGGTCGGCGGCCGGCGCGGTGCGCCAGTCGCTCAACCCGATCAGGTAGTTCGGCCCGCCCGCCTTGGCGCCCGCCCCGACCGACGACTTCTTCCAGCCGCCGAACGGCTGGCGACGTACGATCGCGCCGACGATGGACCGGTTCACGTAGACGTTGCCGGCCTCGACCAGGTCGATCCAGCGTTCGATCTCGTCGCGGTCGAGGGTGTGCAGGCCGGCGGTGAGGCCGTAGTCGACCTCGTTCTGGATCGCGATGGCCTCGTCGAGGTCCTCGGCCTCGATGAGCCCGAGGACCGGGCCGAAGTATTCGGTGAGATGGAACTCCGAGCCGCGACGGACACCGGTCTTCACCCCGGGCGACCACAACCGGCCGGTGTCGTCGAGCCGGCGGGGCTCGACCAGCCACCGCTCCCCCGGCGCCAACTCGGTCAGTGCGCGCAGCAGCTTGCCGTCGGCCGGCTCGATGACCGGCCCCATCTGCACGGTCGGGTCGGACGGGTAGCCGACCTTCAGCGAGGTGACCGCGTCGACGAGCTGGTCGCGCAAGCGCGCCGACTGCGCGACGGACCCGACCAGAATCGCCAGCGATGCGGCCGAACACTTCTGACCGGCATGCCCGAAGGCCGAATACACCAGGTCTTTGACCGCCAAGTCGATATCGGCGTGCGGCGTGATCACCATCGCGTTCGTGCCGCTGGTCTCGGCGAGGAGGGCAAGATCCGGCCGCAGAGAGCGGAACAGCGCCGCCGTGTCGAACGCACCGGTGAGGATCAACCGGTCGACCCGGGAATCGGAGACCAGGCGGGTGCCGAGATCGCGCTCGTCGACGTGCACCAGCTGCAGCACGTCGCGGGGCACCCCGGCGTCCCACAGCGCCTGCACCATCACCGAACCGGACCGGCGGGCCTGCGTCGCGGGTTTGATGATCACCGGGCTGCCCGCCGCCAGCGCGGCCAGCGTGCCGCCCGCGGGAATCGCGACCGGGAAGTTCCACGGTGGTGTCACCACGGTGAGCCCGACCGGCACCGCGATCGCTCCGTCGATGCCGTCGAGCTCCTCGGCAAGGGCGGCATAGTGATTGGCGAAATCGATCGCCTCCGAGACCTCCGGGTCGCCCTGGTCGAGGGTCTTGCCGGTCTCGGCCGCCATGACCTCGAGCAGCGCCGCCCGGCTGCGCTGCAGGCACTCGGCGGCGCGGCGCAGGACGACGGCGCGCTCCGCCCCGGACAGCACCGACCAGCCGGCGCCCGCGAAGACACCGTTGGCGAGGATCGAGTCGAGTTCGTCGGCATCGGCGACGGTGTGCTCGGCGACCAGCGCCGAGCCGGCCGTCGAGGCCGCGATGCGCTCGGTGATCGCCCGCCCCCAGGCCAGGTTGGCCGGTAGCGAAGTATCGGTGTCGGGCACGTTGGCGAACACCTCGTGTGCCGCAGCCGACGGATCCTCGGTGCGCCGGTCCTGCCGGCGGTTGGGCGACGGTACTCCATCTTTCGGAGCGCCCGGGTCGTCGAGGTCGTTCACAGCGGCCAGCGATGCGACGAACCGGTCCTTCTCCCGCTGGAAAAGGGCGTCGTCGCCGTGCAATTCGAAGACCGCGGACATGAAGTTCTCCTGGCTGGCCCCCTCTTCGAGCCGGCGCACCAGGTAGGCGATCGCGACGTCGAAGTCCTTGGGATGCACCACCGGCACGTAGAGCAGCAGCCCGCCGACCGTGCGACGCACCGCCTCGGCCTGGGCCTCGGCCATGCCGAGCAGCATCTCGAACTCGACCCGGTCGCGTACCCCGCGGCGGCCGGCCAGGATCCATGCGTAGGCGATGTCGAACAGATTGTGACCGGCGACGCCGACCCGGACGTTCTCGGCGCGGTCGGATCGCAGTGCGTAGTCCAGCACCCGCTTGTAGTTGGTGTCGGTGTCCTGTTTGGTCGGCCATGTCGCCAGCGGCCAGCCGTGCAGCGCTGCCTCCACCTGTTCCATCGGCAGGTTGGCGCCCTTGACCAGACGGACCTTGATGCCGGCGCCGCCGCGCTCCCGGCGGCCACGGGCCCAGTCCTGCAGCCGCATCATCGCGCTCAGCGCATCGGGCAGGTAGGCCTGCAGCACGATTCCGGCTTCCAGTTCCAGGAGCTCGGGTCGATCGAGAAGCCGGGTGAACACCGCGGTCGTCAGCTCCAGGTCGCGGTACTCCTCCATGTCGAGGTTGATGAACTTGGGTGTCGGCGACGTCGCCGCCTGGGTGAACAGCGGCAGCAGGCTGGCCTCGATGTGGTCGACCGCCTCGTCGAACGCCCACGGCGAATGCGGCGGCACGCTCGCCGAGACCTTGATCGACACGTAGTCGACATCGGGCCGCGCCAGCAGCCGCTCGGTGCCCTCCAGCCGCCGGGCCGCTTCCCGGCGCCCCAGCACGGCCTCGCCCAGCAGGTTGATGTTGAGCCCGACACCGCGCCGGCGGATCCGCCTGATGGACCGGCCCAGGCGTGCGTCGGTGGCGTCCACCAACAGGTGACCGACCATCTCACGCAGCGCCCTTCGCGCGACCGGGATGACGATGCCGGGCGCGAGGACCGAGAGCGCCGCACCCAGCCTGATCAACAGACGCAGGTGCCACGGCAAGAAACGTGGGCCGGTTCGAGCCAGCTCGCGCAGGTTGGCCGCCGCGACGCGATGGTCCTCGGGGCGGATCACCCGGTCGACGAACCCGACGGTGAAGTCGAGCCCTGCCGGGTCTCCCAGCACATCGGCCAGCCGGCGCGCCGCAGGCGCGACCCGCTGCCCCGCCGCCTCGTCGAGCCACTGCCGGACCAGGGACTCGACCTCTGTCAGCACGTGCTCGTCAGTGCCCATACGCGTCATGTACTCATGATGGACTCCGGCGAACCCTAGAATAAAGCGATGAATTATGACGGCAAAGGTTAAGCCGAACCGATGAATAGACGGCCGGACCTCCTCGACACCCGCCGCCTCCGCCTGCTCTACGAACTGAGCCTGCGGGGCACGCTGGCCGAGGTCGCCGAGGCCCTGCACCAGAGCCCGTCGTCGGTGTCGCAGGCTCTGACGCAACTCGAACGCGAGGTGGGTGTCCCACTGTTGGAGAAGGCCGGGCGCCGGGTGCGCCTCACCGCTGCCGCCGAGATCCTGGTCGAGCACACGGCCGTCATCCTGGAGCGGCTCGAACTGGCCGCCTCGGAGGTCACCCGCAGCGCCGCCGGGCCTCGGGCACCGTCCGTCTCGCCGTCTTCCAGTCGGCCGCCTCGGCGTTCATGCCGCAGATGCTCGCCGAGCTCGCCGCGCGTCACCCACGGCTGCGGGTCACGATGTCGCAGCGCGAGCCCGAGCAGGCGCTCTACGAGACGTGGATGCGCGAGTTCGATCTGGTGATCGCCGAGGAGTATCCGGGGCATGCCGCCCGGGTGTATCCGGGTCTCGACCACGTGCCGCTGACCGCGGACCTGCTGCGCCTGGCGGTGCCGCCGACCGGTACGCCGTGGGACCGGGTCGGCGCGGTCGCCGACGCCGCCGAGCTGCCCTGGACCATGGAACCGGCCGGCACCGCGTCGCGGCATTGGGCCGAACAACTCTGCCGGCGGGCCGGTTTCGAACCCGATGTGCGGTTCGAGACCGACGACCTGGAGGCCCAGATCGCGCTGATCGAGAGCGGCAACGCCGTGGCGATCCTGCCGGACCTGATGCGGGTACGCCGCCGTCCGGCCGTGCGCGTGATCGACGTCGACCCCCGGCCCCGGTCGGTGTTCACCGCCACGAGATCGGCGCTGAGCGGCACCCCCGCCATCCGCGCCTGCCGTGAAGCGCTCGCCGCCGTCGCCCCCTGAACCTGCGAATCGGGCGCGTTTCGCGACACTCAGGGTGCTCGGGCGCGCCGGATTCGCCCAGTCAGCCCAATCGCTGCACCGCAGCTTCAGCCCAATCGCTGCACCGCAGCGGCGATGCGTTCGTCGGTGGCGGTCAGCGCCACCCGCACATGCCGGCCGCCCCGCGGCCCGTAGAACTCCCCGGGGGCGACGAGAATCCCGCGCTGCGCCAGCCAGGCCAGCGTGTCGCGGCAGGGTTCCCCGCGGGTGGCCCACAGATACAGACCCGCCTCGGAATGGTCGACGGTGAACCCCGCCGAGCGCAGGGCCGGCATCAGGTTGGCGCGCCGCCGCGCGTAGCGCTCCCGCTGCTCGTGCTCGTGGGCGTCGTCGTCGAGCGCGGCCACCATCGCGGCCTGCACCGGGGTGGGCACCATCATCCCGGCGTGCTTGCGCACCGCCAGCAGCTCGGCCACCACCGCCGGGTCACCGGCCACGAAGCCGGCCCGGTAGCCCGCCAGCGACGAGGTCTTGGACAGCGAATGGATGGCCAGCAGACCCGTGTGGTCGCCGTCGCAGACCTCCGGGTGCAGCACCGACATCGGGCGCGAGTCATCCCAGCCCAACCCCAGGTAGCACTCGTCGGAGGCGACCAGCGCGCCGCGTTCCCGCGCCCAGCCGACGACCTTGCGCAGGTGCTCGACACCGAGCAC
>JAXHTL010000289.1:0-4481 GCA_034190095.1 Actinomycetota bacterium | reverse complement strand
CGGAAGCCTAGCATTTCATTGACTTTGTCAAGTTTGTCCGGTTAGCCTGCCGGTATGGCCGGTGGACGGTTCTACTTCGACTGGGCCAACTACCGCACCATGCTCGGTCTGTTACGCAAGCAGCCCGACCGGGTGCGGCGGTGGAAGAGCTACGCGGCGTTCGGTTTCGGTGTGCCCGCGGTGGCCGCGGTACACGCCGTCTGCTTCGCGCTGGATCCGATCCTGTCCGGATCGCTGCGCCGCACCGAGGTGCGCGAGCCGGTGTTCTGCGTGGGGCACGCCCGCAGCGGCACGACGCTGCTGCACCGCCTGATGGCCGCCGACCCCCAGTTCAGCTACTTCCTGCTCTACGAGATGTTCTTCCCGTCCCTGCTCCAGAAACGGTTGCTGCGGGCCGTGTTCCGGCTCGACGCCGCGGTGTTCGGCGGGCGGCTGCGGCGGCGCCTCGAGGCGGTCGAGGCCGAGGCGTTCGGCGACACCAACGACATGCACCGCACCGGTTTCTTCGCCCCGGAGGAGGACGACTTCGTGCTGACCTCGTCGTTGGCGTCCGGGTTCTGGATGGTGCTGTTCCCCTTTCTGGGCGAACTGGACTTCTACCACGTCGACGAATGGAGCGAGCGCAAGCGCCGCCGGCTGATGACGTTCTACCGGGAGTGCGTCCGCCGTCAGATCGCGCTGAACGCCGGTGGGACGCACCTGAGCAAGAACCCGACCTTCTGCGGTCGGGTGGAGGCGCTGATCGAGACGTTCCCCGATGCGAAATTCATTGTCCCGATGCGTAACCCGTACCAGACGATCCCCAGCCTGCTCAAGATGATGCAGACCGCCTGGCGGCTGCGTGGGCGTGACGAACTGCTGATCGAGGACTCGCTGCGGTTCCTGGCCGATCAGTCGCTGCACTCCTACGTCCACCCCCTCGAGGTGCTGCAGCGATATCCGAACACGCCGCGCAGCATCGTCGACTACCGGGATCTGGTGACCGCCCCGGAGGCCACGTTGCGGCGGGCGTACGGGGACCTCGGGCTGCGGGTGGGGCCCGAGACACTGCGCATGGTCCAGGGCGGTGCGGGGCACGAGTCCAGCCACGAATACAGCGTCGCCGAGTTCGGACTCGACCCGCAGCTGATCCGCGCCCGGCTGGCCGAGTTGTTCGAACGTTTCCACTGGGATCCGGAAGAGGAGCGTGCACATGTCCGGTGAATCCGCGACCGAGGAGCTACGGGCGGCGTTCGATGAGCTGATCGGGGCGCTGCAGCGGGCGCGCGACGCAGTGGATTCGCCCGACCGGCACGCGCCGCCACCCACCGACCGCGGGCTCGCCGAGGGCTACCGCTATCTGCTGGGTTTCCTGTTCGGCTCGATCGAGCGCGCGTTCTTCGAGGATGCGGACTTCCCGTACTTCCGCCGCGCCATCCAGCCGGTCGACAAGGCCACCATCGACAACGCCGATGCCCTGTACCTGTCGGCGCCGATCGACGGCAGCGGCTGCTACCGGCTGCGGGGCCGCCTGGCCCCCGCCCGAAAGGCTCCGGCCTACCTGATCGTCGAGGCGCACACCGCCTACGCCGGGGACTCCGGCGGGCTCGGTGAACTGGCTCCCGGGCAACGCGCGATCACCGGCTCGCTGGACAGCACCGCGATCCAGGTCGATGACGACGGACGTTTCGAGATCATGGCCGGCCCCGAACGCCCGGCCGGCTGGACCGGAGATTTCCTGCCCACCCGGGCCGAGACCGCCGACGGCGCGCACAGCGCTCGCTACCTGATCGTGCGGTACCTGTTCGACGACTGGGCCGAGGAGGGTTCGCCGGAGCTGACGATCACCCGCATCGGCAACGAGGGCGGACATCCGCCGCCGCTGCAGCCGGCGGCAGCCGCCGAGAAGATGCGCAGGCTCGGCGCGCTGGTGGAGAACCAGATGTGCTTCTGGAACGAGTTCTACGACGTCCTGCTGGAAGCGCACGGGGACCGCAACGGTGACGGGCAGACCTTCATGCCGCGCAACGGGCTCAACGAGCCTGCGCGAGCCAACCTGGCCACCGGAGGCGGCCAGAACACCAACGTGTACTCCGGGGGAACGTTCGACCTGGCCCCCGACGAGGCGCTCGTCGTCGAGGTCACCGTGCCGGTCGTGCCGTCATATCTGGGTGTCCACCTGGCCAACCTGTGGGGGGAGTCGCTGGACTACGCCAACCACGTGTCGAGCCTCAACGGGTTCCAGGCGGAGCCGGACGAGGACGGCACCCTTCGGTTCGTGGTGGCCCACACCGATCCCGGCGTGCCCAACTGGCTCGACACCACCGGCCTGCACCGCGGATTCATGACCGTGCGGTGGACGTATCCGCAGCCGCCGCAGGAGCTTCCGAAGGTCAGCGTCACCACGCTCGCGCACCGCGATATCGGTCGCGCGCTGCCGACCGGCACGCGTCGGATCTCCGGCGAGGAGCGCAGGAAACAGATCGCCATCCGCCAGGAACACGTCCAGCGGCGCTACCGGCAGTACTGACCGCTACCGCGCCAGCGGGCTGTAGAACACCAGGCCGTTGCCCTTGTTGTCGTAGACGACGGCGCGACGCTCGTGCGCATCGTCGTAGGGCCCGCGCACCACACCGCCACCGCTGGCCTCGATGGCCTTGGCGGCGGCGTCGACGTCGTCGGTCTTGACGCCGACCACCACCTGTCCGGGGATCGGGTGGTCGACGGCGGTGGCCAGCGCGAGCGTGACGGAACCTGCGTCCAGCGCGGCGAAATGGGCTCCGTCGCGGAACTTCACCGCCATACCCAGTGTCTCGCTGTAGAAGCGGATCGACTCGTCGAGGTCGTCGGTCGACAGGATGATCATCCGGACGTTCATCGGGCACCTGCCGCCGGGGTGTTCAGTTGTGGGTTCACGTCTGAGGACTCTAGGTACCTCGGGCCTGCGGCCGGAAGGGTCCATGGTCCCTTGCCGCTGGGGAAGGCGGTTGACCGCGCAGCGGCGCGTAGTCATTTGACTACAGGCCGCGCCGGACCTAATGTAGTCGCATGACTACACAAACGGTCGAGCGCCCGCCCCGCTCCGGTGCGCCCATGGGCAGAGACGAGGTCGTCGCGGCGGTGCTGGCCACCGCGGCGCAGCTCTACGCAGACAAGGGGCCCACCGCGACGTCGATTCGCGAAGTGGCCGCCCAGTCGGGCGTCAACCACGGGCTGGTGTTCCGCCACTTCGGCAGCAAGGAAAGGCTGATCGGGGCCACTCTGGAGTACCTGGGCCGCTGCGTGAGCACCCTGATCGAGCAGGACGCGCCGGTCGAACAGATCGAGGATGCGTTGACCGTGCAGACCACCGTGATGGCGCGCGCCCTGCTGGAGGGGTATCCGGTCAGTGAGTGTCAGACGGTGTTCCCCGGCGTAGCGCTGCTGCTCGAACGGATCCGGCCGCTGCACGACGGTGAACGGGCGGCGCGTTTCGCCGCGGCCAACGCCGTGGCCCTGCAACTCGGGTGGCGGCTGTTCGGGCCCTTTCTGCGCACCTCCGCGGGGCTGGAGGGCCTCACCGATGCGGCCGTGCGTGACGCCGTGCTGGCAGCCAGCGCCCGCATCGTCGATCCCGAGCAGCGCCGGAGTCGGTGAGCGTCGATGCCCGGGCGATCAATCCGCCTGATCTGCCCGGGCCATGACATCGGCGTACTCGTCGAGGTCGATGTCCTCGGCGGTGACCGACTTGGTTCCGTCGTAGACCTCCCGATCGATGTCACCGTCGGCGTTGGCCACCAGCATCGCCACGAACGTATCCCCGTTGACGTTGAGGAAGGTGCGGAAGATGCCGGCGAACCAGTCCACCGCGATGAGCAGCCCGATCGCCTCGAAGGGGAGATCGAGCGAGCTCGCCAGGAACGTGGCCACCACCGGGAATCCGCCCGGAACCGTGATGGTGCCCATGTTGAGCATGATCGCCAGTGCCATGCCGAGGGCGATCTGGCCGAAGCCCAGTTCGACTCCACCGGCCTGGGCCAGGAACATCACCACGATCATGTAGTTCAGCACCGCGCCGTAGGAGCCCATCGTCAGCCCGACCGAGAGGGTGAAGTTGGCGACCTTCTGGCTGACACCGATCTTCTCGACCGTGTTGCGCAGCACGGTGGGAAAGGTCACCGCGGAGCTGGTCGTGGTCACCGCGATCGCGGTCTGCTCGGCGAGCTTGCCCGGCAGCTTCCACGGGCTCAGCCGGGTGCGCAGCGTGACGACGACCACGAACAGCGCGAACAGGACGAGCACCCCGATCAGCGTGGCGCCCAGGTACTTCAGCCCCGAGGTGACCACCGCGAACCCGACATCACCGGCCAGTGGCGCCAGCAGACAGAACACGCCCACCGGGGCGATGTACATGATCAGCCGGATCATGGTGAGGACGATCTGCTGGATCTGGTCGATGAAGGTCAACACCGAGCTGTCGCCGGTCTTGTTGATCTGCAGGCGCAATGCGACGCCGAACAGCA
>JAXHTL010000288.1:0-4542 GCA_034190095.1 Actinomycetota bacterium | reverse complement strand
CTGCTCGAGCTCAACCCCGGAAAGCCGTTCGTCCTGGCCGGCTGGTCGCTGGGCGGGGTGCTGGCCTACGCCTGCGCGATCGGGCTGCGGGAGGCCGGCGCCGACGTGCGGTTCGTCGGCCTGATCGACGCGGTGCGCCCGGGTGAGGAGATCCCGCAGACCCAGGAGGAGACACGCAAGCGCTGGGACCGCTACGCCCGCTTCGCCGAGCGCACCTTCAACGTCGAGGTCCCGGAGATCCCCTACGAGGAGCTCGAGCAGCTCGACGACGAGGGACAGGTGAAGTTCGTCCTGGACGTGGTCAGCCAGAGCGGCGTGCAGATCCCGGGCGGCATCATCGAGCACCAGCGCACGTCCTATCTGGACCAGCGGGCCATCGACACCGCCGAGATCAAGCCCTACCCCGGCCACGTCACGCTGTACATGGCCGACCGCTACCACGACGACGCCATCTACTTCGAGCCCGCCTACGCGACCCGCCAGCCCGACGGCGGCTGGGGTGAGTTCGTCGGCGACCTCGAGGTGGTGCCGATCGGGGGCGAGCACATCCAGGCCATCGACGAGCCGTACATTGCAAAGGTCGGCGCCCACATGAGCGAGGCGATCAACGCCATCGAATCTGAGAGCGAGAGCACGTGACCAACAAACCCACTGCCGAACTCCTGGCCGAACTGCGGGTGAAGCTGGAAGAGGCCAAAGAGCCCGGTGGTGAGAAGGCGGTCGCCAAACGGGAGAAGCGGGGCATCCCGTCGGCCCGCTCGCGGATCCACGACCTGCTCGACCCGGGCAGTTTCCTCGAGATCGGTGCGCTGGCCAAGACCCCCGGCGATCCGGCGGCGCTCTACGGCGACGGTGTGGTCACCGGCCACGGCACCATCGACGGCCGCCCCGTGGGGGTGTTCAGCCACGACCAGACGGTGTTCCAGGGCTCGGTCGGTGAGATGTTCGGCCGCAAGGTGGCGCGCCTGATGGAGTGGGTGGCGATGGTCGGGTGCCCGATCATCGGCATCAACGACTCGGCCGGGGCCCGCATCCAGGACGCGGTCACCTCGCTGGCCTGGTACGCCGAGCTGGGCCGCCGCCACGAGATGCTGCGCGGGCTGGTGCCCGAGATCTCGCTGATCTTCGGCAAGTGCGCCGGCGGTGCGGTGTACTCGCCGATCCAGACCGACCTGGTGGTCGCGGTGCGCGACCAGGGCTACATGTTCATCACCGGCCCCGACGTGATCAAGGACGTCACCGGTGAGGACGTCACCCTCGACGAGCTGGGCGGTGCCGACAACCAGGCCCGGTACGGCAACATCCACCAGGTGGTCGAGTCGGAGGCCGCGGCGTTCCAGTACGTGCGCGACTACCTGAGCTTCCTGCCGGCCAACACCTTCGACGACGCCCCCATCGTCAACCCGGGTCTCGAGCCCGAGGTCACCCCGCACGATCTGGAGCTGGACTCGATCCTGCCGGATTCGGACAACCAGGCCTACGACATGATGGAGATCCTGCTGCGGATCTTCGACGACGGCGATGTCTTCGAGGTCGGCGCCCAGCGCGGCCAGGCGATGATCACCGCGTTCGCGCGGGTGGACGGCCGCCCGGTGGGCGTGATCGCCAACCAGCCGATGTATCTGTCCGGGGCGATCGACAACGAGGCCTCGGACAAGGCCACCGCGTTCATCCGGTTCTGCGACTCGTTCAACACGCCGCTGGTCTTCGTCGTGGACACCCCCGGCGCGCTGCCCGGCGTCCAGCAGGAGAAGGGCGGCATCATCAAGCGTGGCGGCCGGTTCTTCAACGCCATGGTGGAGGCCGACGTCCCGAAGGTGACCGTCGTGGTCCGCAAGGCCTACGGCGGCGGGTACGCGGTGATGGGTTCCAAGCAGCTGACCGCGGACCTGAACTTCGCCTGGCCGACCGCGCGCATCGCGGTGATCGGCGCCGAGGGAGCGGCGCAGCTGCTGGTCAAGAGGTTCCCGGACCCGACCGCCCCCGAGGTGCAGAAGATCCGGGCGGACTTCATCGAGGGGTACAACCTCAACATGGCCACGCCGTGGATCGCCGCCGAGCGCGGCTACATCGACGGCGTGATCGAACCCCACCAGACCCGGCTGCTGCTGCGTCGCTCGTTGCACCTGTTGCGGGACAAGCAGATCAGCCGGGTGCAGCGCAAGCACGGCCTCACCCCGATCTAGAACGCCTGCGTGCGGTTGGATGGACCTGTGTCGAACAACATCACCGGGCTGAGCCTCGGCGCGCCCCGCGGCGACGCGCGACTGGATCTGCGTGACCTGTACGTGTTCCAGTCGCCGCACGATCCCACCCGGACCGCGTTGATCCTCACCGCCAATCCGAGCGGGGACGCGATGCACCCCGACGCGGTCTATCGGATCGCCATCGACAACGACGGTGACCTGCGCAACGACATCGCCTTCAACTTCGTGTTCTCCGAGCCACTCGACGGGCCCGACGGCCCGCGCCAGAAGGTCGACGTCTATCTCGCGCTGGCCGGGACCTCCCGGGTGGACGCCGCCGCCGGATCCCGCATCTTCGGCGACGTCGAGGTGTCCTTCGACGGGACGCCGCACGTGTGGCGGTCGGGCAGCTTCACGTTCTTCGCGGGGATCCGCAGTGACCCCGCGTTCCTGGACCTGGACGGGATCACGAGCCTGTTCGGGGGGAACGGGCGCGACCCGTGGACCGGCACCGACTCGCGGGCCGGCGCCAACGTCATGGCGATGGCCGTGGAGCTGCCCACCAGCTACCTCGGCGCGCACCCCGACGTCCGGGTGTGGGGCCGGTGCAGCCTGCTGCGCGACGGTGCCTGGCTGCACGCCGACCGGGTGGCCCAGCCGCTGATCAGCAGCTTCTTCAGCACCGGGACACAGCCGCAGGCGTTCGCGGCCGGCGAGCCGAACCGCGACCGGGACCGCTGGATCGGCCCGCTCATCGAGCTGATGGGAGAGACCGGCGGCTACACCCGCGACGAGGCGATCGAGGCCATCAACACCGAGGGCACGCTGCCCGACATGCTGGTCTACAACCCGTCCGCGCCGGCGCGCTATCCGAACGGCCGCAGCCTGACCGACGACGTGATCGACTACCGGCTGGCTTTCCTGACGAAGGGGCAGTGCCCACCGTCGGGGCTGACCCCGCACGATGACCTGCTGCTCGACTTCCCGTACCTGGGCACGCCGCACTAGGAGCCCGCGGTGACTTCTGGGGCTGATTCCGCGGCCGACGTCGTGCCCGGGCCCGAACCCGCCCGGGTCCTCCCGACATCCGCGCTGGTGGAGCTCTACCGCAGCTGTGAGGGGCTGCCGGTGGTCGGGGGCCTGTTCACCCGCGGCAGAGTCGAGGCCCACGCCGTACTGTCGCTGATCGTGGCCGCCGTCATCGACGAACTGGATCTCACCGCGATCATCCGGGACAAGGTCGAGGCCGAGGCGATCGAGGCGGTCATCGCCCGCATCGACCTGCTCGGTCTGGCCGACCAGGTGATCGACGGCGTCGACCTGCCCGCCATCATCCGGCAGTCCACCACCTCGGTGACCTCCGACGTGATGACCGACGTGCGGTCCCAGGGTGAGAAGGCCGACGACGCGGTGGCCGGTTTCGTCGACCGGATGCTCGGCCGCAGGCAGGGCCCTCGTGGCCGGCAGCGGTAGCGTCGAGCACCGCAGCGCGGGGATCGTCAGCCGCGGCACGGCCGCGGTGATCGACCTGACCGTGGTGTCGGTGCTGCTGGGCTTCCTGTATCTGGGCCTGCTGTTGGCCAGCATCGCGCTGAACCCGGGCGCGTTCCGGTTTCCGTCGCTGGACAAGGTGTTCTCCACCGCGGTGGCGTTCGGCATCGCGATCGTCTACCTGGCCGGCTGCTGGGCGGTGTCGGGCTGCACCGTCGGTGCGGTCGTGATGGGGCTGCAGGTCATCGGCCGTCGCGGCGGGCGGCTGCGGCCGGTGATCGCGGTGGCACGGGCCGCGGCCTACGTGTTCTTCCCGATCGGCCTGATGTGGGTTGCCGTGGATTCGCAGCGAAGGTCGTTGCAGGACATCGTGCTCGGCAGCCGGGTGGTCTACGCGCACCCATGACCGCTTGTAGGATTCGCGCATGCCGCTGACCAACGGCGAGGTGATCTCGGGTTACACGGTCGCCCGGTTGCTGGGCGTCGGCGGGATGGGCGAGGTCTACCTCGCCAAACATCCACGGCTGCCGCGCTACGACGCCCTCAAGGTGCTCTCGGCGTCGGTGTGCGCCGACGACGAGTACCGGCAGCGGTTCAACCGGGAGGCCGACATCGCCGCCACGCTGTGGCACCCGCACATCGTCGCGGTGCACGACCGGGGAGAGTTCGACGGCCGGTTGTGGATCTCGATGGACCACGTCGAGGGCACCGACGCGGCCGCGCTGCTCGCGCAGCGATATCCGGAGGGGATGCCCCCGGACCTGGTGCTGCGCATCGTCGCCGCGGTCGGCGATGCGCTGGACTACGCCCACGAGCGCGGTCTGCTGCACCGCGACGTCAAGCCCGCCAACATCCTGATCGCCGA
>JAXHTL010000287.1:0-4571 GCA_034190095.1 Actinomycetota bacterium | reverse complement strand
GCGTCCGGCGCGACGGCGTCCTCGAGGTCGAGGAAGACCTGATCGGCGGGCAGCGCCTTGGCCTTCTGGATCATCTTCGCGCTGCTGCCGGGCACCGACAGGCAGGTACGGCGGGGGCGATACCGGTTTTCCACAAGAACACTCTCTACTCTTGACAACCATGGCGTCGGTCAACCGGGTCTATGCGGCCCGACTCGCGGGGATGGTGGTGCTGGGCCCCGACGGCGAATCGATCGGTCGCGTCCGGGATGTGGTCATCGGTATCAGCATCGTGCGTCAGCGACCCCGGGTTCTCGGTTTGGTCATCGAATTGCTGAGCCGCAGAAGAATTTTCGTCCCCATTCTGCGCGTCACCAACATCGAGCCCGGCGCGGTCACACTGTCCACCGGAAACGTCTCGCTTCGCCGTTTCGCGCAACGACCGGGTGAGGTCCTGGTGCTGGGCCAGGTCCTCGAAACCCGGGTCCGTGTCGATGACCCCGACCTGACCCAGCTGGCCGGCATCGACGTCATCGTGGTGGACCTCGGCATCGAGCAGACCCGCACCCGCGACTGGATGGTGACCAAGGTGGCGGTGCGCCCACAACGCAGGCTGGGCCGGCGCAGCAACGTCTACACCGTCGATTGGCAGCACGTCCACGGGCTGACGCCGTCCGGGCTGGCGATGCCCGACCAGGGCGTGGCCCAGCTGCTGGAGCAGTTCGAGGGCCAGCGTCCCATCGAGGTGGCCGACGCGGTGCGCGAACTGCCCGCCAAGCGGCGCTACGAAGTGGTCAACGCACTCGACGACGAACGCCTCGCCGACGTTCTGCAGGAGCTGCCCGACGACGAACAGCTCGCCGTCCTGCGTCAGCTGCAGACCGACCGCGCGGCCGACGTGCTCGAGGCGATGGACCCCGACGACGCCGCCGACCTGCTCGGGACGATGGCGCCGGCCGACGCCGAGAAGTTCCTGCGCCGGATGGACCCCGAGGACTCCGAGGATGTGCGGCGCCTGCTGAGCCATTCGCCCAACACCGCGGGCGGGTTGATGACCTCCGAACCGGTCGTGCTGGCTCCCGACACCACCGTCGCCGAAGCTCTTGCGCGCGTTCGCGATCCGGACCTCACCCCGGCGCTGGCGTCGCTGGTGTTCGTGGCGCGGCCGCCGACGGCCACCCCGACCGGGCGTTACCTGGGCTGTGTGCATCTGCAACGGCTGTTGCGCGAACCCCCGGCAGCCCTGGTCAGCGGCATTCTGGACACCGACCTGCCCAACCTGCGACCCGAGGACTCGCTGGGTGCGCTGACCCGCTACTTCGCCGCCTACAACCTGGTGTGCGGTCCGGTGGTCGACGAGGAGAGCCATCTGGTCGGCGCGGTCTCGGTCGACGACGTCCTCGACCACCTGCTGCCCGACGACTGGCGGGAACGCGAAGCCGAGCCGGTGATCGTCACCGCCGAGACACCGACATGAGCGAGTCGACCGCACGCCAGCGGCTCGACACCCCGCGAGTCTCGCGCGCCATCGGCCCGCGCCTCGACGTGGAGGCCGTCGGCAGGTTCAGCGAGCGGATCGCGCGGTTCCTCGGCACCGGGCGCTACCTGGCGATCCAGACGTTGGTGGTCATCGCCTGGATCCTGCTCAACATCGGCGCGTTCGCCTGGCAGTGGGACCCGTATCCGTTCATCCTGTTGAACCTCGCGTTCTCGACCCAGGCCGCCTACGCGGCGCCGCTGATTCTGCTGGCCCAGAACCGCCAGGAGAACCGCGACCGGGTCGCCCTCGAGGAGGACCGCCGCCGCGCCGAACAGACCAAGGCCGACACCGAGTACCTCGCACGCGAACTGGCCGCGCTGCGGCTGGCGGTCGGCGAGGTCGCCACCCGCGACTACCTCCGCCGCGAGCTCGAGGAGATCCGCGAGATGATCGCCGAACTGCACCCCGGCGACGATTCCCGCGAGACGAGCAAACAGCCCGGCGACAAGCGCTCGCCCCGATCCGGATGACACGGGTGTGGCGATTGTTGTTACACAGCCGTGCCCCAATAGGTATGGTGACTTGGTTCACAGGCGATCTCACAGCTAGGACGGTTGAGTGCACATAGGGGGAGTCTCGGCCCTCCGAGCAGCGCGGCGCCGAGCAACCGATGTCGTCCGCATGCCGATTTTCGGAGTCGCTGCGGTGATCACCCCCCTTGTGCTGGCCGGCGCGGTCGGCGGGTCGGCCCCGGCTGCCCACAGCCCCGGCCGCGACTCGGCGGTGCTGCCGCTGGCCGCCGTCGAGGCGGCACCGGGTGACCGGTCCGGCGCCTCCGTCGTCGCCGTCACCAAGGCCCCGACCCCGCTGCGGGTCGCCGGCGCGAGTTCCTCGGCGCCACCACCGACAGCTGTGGTCAGCGCCCCCGGAACGCTGCGCATCCCGTCGATGGCGTTGGCCGCCTACCGCAATGCCGAATCCATGATGGCCACGGCCTACCCCGGCTGCGGGGTGAGCTGGAACCTGCTGGCGGGAATCGGCCGTATCGAGTCCATGCACGCCAACGGCGGCGCCACCGACGCCCGCGGGACGGCGGTACGGCCGATCTACGGTCCGGCGCTGGACGGCACACTGCCCGGCAACGAGGTCATCGTGCAGAGCCGCACCGCCGACCGGGTGGTCTACGCCCGCGCCATGGGCCCGATGCAGTTCCTGCCGGGCACCTGGTCGCGGTACGCCTCCGACGGGGACGGCGACGGCAAGGCCGACGTGCAGAACCTGTTCGACTCCTCGCTGGCGGCGGCCCGCTACCTGTGCAGCGGGGGTATGAACCTGCGCAACCAGGGCGACGTGATGGCATCGATCCTGCGCTACAACAACTCGGTGGCCTACGCCCGCAATGTGCTCAGCTGGGCGGCGTCCTATGCCACCGGGGTGGTGCCGGTCGATCTGCCGCCGATCACCGGGCCCGTCCCCGAGCTCGGTCCGTCGGCCGCCGCGATGAACATGCACCTGCTCGAGGGCTCCGAAGGCCTCGGCCCGGGGCTGCCGCTGAACGCCACCGGGTTGCCGGCCGAGGACCCGATGTCGTTGCTGCCGCTGATGGGGCGCACCGACGCGGCCGGGATGCTCAACACCAACGTCCCGGGCTTCGCCCCCGGCCAGTCGCTGGGCCCGCTGCCCGGACCCGCACCCGAGGCGGCGCCCGAGCCCGCGCCGGCGCCGGTGCCGGACTGGCTGCCGCCCTGGATGCAGCCGCCGCCCCGGCAGCAGCCGGAGTGCGCGGTGTTCTGCATCAAGGACAACGTCCCGCCGCCGCCCGGACCTGCCGCAGGCCCGGGCGCTCCGCTGGCCCAGCCGCTGCTGCCGGGCCCGCCCGCGGCGCCGCCGGCTCCTGGCCCGCTGCCCTTCGGTGCACCCCCGCCACCACCGGCTCCCCCGCTGCCGCCCGGACTCGGACCCGCACCGGGGCCCGCGTTGGGGCCCGCGCCCGGCCCGGTCGGCTGAGCCCTGGCGTCCGCCCGCTTTGGGGTCCGACGCCGCCTGCGGCCTAGACTCGACGGTGATGTCTACTCCGCATGACCTGGAAGCCGCGGTACGGGCCGCGCTGACCAAGGTGGTCGACCCCGAGCTGCGCCGCCCGATCACCGATGTGGGCATGGTCAAGGACGTCACCGTCGACACCGACGCGTCGGTGCACGTCGAGATCTACCTCACCACCTCGGCATGCCCCAAGAAGACCGAAATCTCCGATCAGGTCACCCGGGCCGTCAGCGACGTGCCCGGCACCGGCTCGGTCCGGGTGAGCCTGGACGTGATGAACGACGAACAACGCGCCGAACTGCGCAAACAGCTGCGCGGCGACTCCCGCGAGCCGGTCATCCCGTTCGCCCAGCCGGGCTCGCTGACCCGGGTGTACGCCGTGGCGTCCGGCAAGGGCGGAGTCGGCAAGTCCAGCATCACGGTCAACCTGGCCGCCGCGCTGGCCGCCCGCGGGCTGTCCGTCGGCCTGCTCGATGCCGACATCTACGGACACTCCGTGCCCAGGATGATGGGCACCACCGAGCGCCCCACCCAGGTCGACTCGATGATCCTGCCGCCGATCGCCCACGAGGTCCGGGTCATCTCCATCGCGATGTTCACCCAGGGCAACACCCCGGTGGTGTGGCGGGGCCCGATGCTGCACCGGGCGCTGCAGCAGTTCCTCGCCGACGTCTACTGGGGCGACCTCGACGTCCTGCTGCTGGACCTGCCGCCGGGCACGGGTGACATCGCGATCTCGGTGGCACAGCTGATCCCGGGAGCCGAGATCCTGGTCGTGACCACACCCCAGATGGCGGCCGCCGAGGTGGCCGAGCGCGCCGGTGCGATCGCCCTGCAGACACGCCAGCGCATCGCCGGCGTCGTCGAGAACATGGTCGACGGTCCGGTGATCAAGATGTTCGGCGAGGGCGGCGGCCGCCACGTCGCCGAGAGCCTGTCGCGCGCAGTGGGAGCCGACGTCCCGCTGCTGGGCCAGGTGCCCCTCGACCCCGAACTGGTGGGCGCGGGCGACACCGGCGTCCCGCTCGTGCTCAGCGCACCCGACTCGCCTGCCGGCAAGGAACTGCAC
>JAXHTL010000286.1:0-4723 GCA_034190095.1 Actinomycetota bacterium | reverse complement strand
ATGCGTTCCTGCGCGTCCAGTGGTTGCCCCGGCTCCAGGGCGTCCAGTGCCGCCGACGGGTCGCTCGGGTCGTCGGCGAACGGGTCGGGCGGCAGTCCTGGTGGCAGGTGGTCTCGCACGGTTTCCAGACTACGCAGGCCCCCTGTCATCGCGCCAGCGCTCCGGCGGCACGCCGCGGCGAACTCAAACGGCCATCCGTGGTGGCGATCCGGATGCCGATAGGATGTGGTCTTCAGGGCGGGCTTCTCGCCTGGCTGCATCTGTTTTTACTGGAGGCCTCAGTCATGTCGATCGCCGAAAGCAGCGTCCCGATCGCCGTCCCGGTGCCCACCGGGGGTGACGACCCCACCAAGGTCGCGATGCTCGGGCTGACCTTCGACGATGTGTTGCTGCTGCCGGCGGCATCGGATGTGATTCCGGCCACCGCCGACACGTCGAGCCAGCTGACCCGCAAGATCCGGTTGAAGGTGCCGCTGGTCAGTTCCGCGATGGACAGCGTGACCGAGTCGCGGATGGCGATCGCGATGGCCCGCGCCGGCGGCATGGGGGTGCTGCACCGCAACCTGCCGGTCGCCGAACAGGCCGGCGCCGTCGAGACCGTCAAGCGTTCCGAGGCCGGCATGGTCACCGATCCGGTGACCTGCTCGCCGGACAACACGCTGGCCGAGGTCGATGCGATGTGTGCACGCTTCCGCATCTCCGGGCTGCCGGTGGTCGACGAGGCCGGTGCGCTGGTGGGCATCATCACCAACCGCGACATGCGCTTCGAGGTCGACCAGTCCAAGCCGGTGTCCGAGGTGATGACCAAGGCGCCGCTGATCACCGCCCAGGAGGGGGTGTCGGCGGAAGCCGCGCTGGGGCTGTTGCGCCGCAACAAGATCGAGAAGCTGCCCATCGTCGACGGTCACGGCAGGCTGACCGGGCTGATCACCGTCAAGGACTTCGTCAAGACCGAGCAGTTCCCGCTGGCCACCAAGGACAGCGACGGCCGGCTGCTGGTCGGTGCGGCCGTCGGCGTCGGCGAGGACGCGTGGACCCGCGCGATGACGCTGGCCGACGCGGGCGCCGACGTACTCGTGGTCGACACCGCGCACGCCCACAACCGCGGCGTGCTCGACATGGTGCACCGGCTCAAGACGGTGCTCGGGGATCGGGTCGAGGTGGTGGGCGGCAACGTCGCCACCCGCGCGGCCGCGGCCGCGCTGGTCGACGCCGGGGCGGACGCCGTGAAGGTCGGTGTCGGCCCTGGCTCGATCTGCACCACCCGGGTGGTGGCCGGCGTGGGCGCGCCGCAGATCACCGCGATCCTCGAAGCCGTCGCCGCATGCGCACCGCACGGCGTTCCGGTGATCGCCGACGGCGGCCTGCAGTACTCGGGAGACATCGCCAAGGCGCTGGCCGCCGGAGCGTCGACCGCCATGCTGGGCTCACTGCTCGCCGGAACCGCGGAGTCCCCGGGCGACCTGATTCTGGTCAACGGCAAGCAGTTCAAGGGCTACCGCGGGATGGGGTCGCTCGGCGCCATGCAGGGCCGGTCCAACAGCGGCGGAACCGGAGCCCGTGTCTCGTACTCGAAGGACCGCTATTTCCAGGACGACGTCCTCTCCGAGGACAAGCTGGTTCCCGAGGGCATCGAAGGCCGGGTGCCCTACCGCGGGCCGCTGTCGACGGTGATCCATCAGCTCACCGGCGGGCTGCGGGCGGCGATGGGCTACACCGGTGCCGCGACGATCGAGCAACTCCAGCAGGCCCAGTTCGTGCAGATCACCGCCGCCGGGCTGAAGGAAAGCCACCCCCACGACATCACGATGACCGTGGAAGCCCCCAACTACACCACCCGCTGAGGGGACCCACGCACATGCGCGACATGGTCGAGATCGGGATGGGCCGCACAGCCCGCCGTACCTACGAACTCCACGACATCAACATCGTGCCGTCCCGGCGCACCCGCTCGTCGAAGGATGTCTCGACGGCCTGGCAGCTCGACGCCTACCGGTTCGACATCCCGGTCGTGGCGCACCCCACCGATGCGTTGGTCAGTGTGGAGTTCGCGATCGAGCTGGGCCGCCTGGGCGGTCTGGGGGTGCTCAACGGTGAGGGTCTGATCGGCCGGCATGCCGACGTGGAAGCCCGCATCCAGGAGGTCGTCGAGGCCGCCGAGAAGGAGCCCGATCCGGCCGCGTCGGTCCGGCTGCTGCAGCAGTTGCACTCCGCGCCGCTGGATCCCGAGTTGCTCGGCGCTGCGGTGGCCCGGATCCGCGATGCCGGTATCACCACCGCGGTGCGGGTCAGCCCGCAGAACGCCCGCGCGCTGACGCCGGCGCTGGTGGCCGCCGGACTCGATCTGCTGGTCATCCAGGGCACCATCATCTCCGCCGAGCGGGTCGCCTCCGATGGTGAACCGCTGAACCTCAAGACCTTCATCTCCGAACTCGACGTTCCGGTGGTGGCCGGCGGGGTGCTCGACCACCGCACCGCGCTGCACCTGATGCGCACCGGAGCGGCCGGGGTGATCGTCGGCTACGGCTCCACCTCCGGGGTCACGACCTCGGACGAGGTGCTGGGCATCAGCGTGCCGATGGCTACCGCGATCGCCGACGCTGCCGCGGCGCGGCGCGAATACCTCGATGAGACCGGCGGGCGGTATGTGCACGTGCTCGCCGACGGGGACATCCACACCTCCGGTGATCTGGCCAAGGCGATCGCCTGCGGCGCCGACGCGGTGCTGCTGGGCACGCCGCTGGCCTCGGCTTCCGAAGCCCTCGGCGGCGGCTGGTTCTGGCCGGCGGCGGCCGCGCACCCGTCGTTGCCGCGCGGCGCGCTGCTGCAGATCGCCGCCGGCGAGCGTCCATCGCTCGAACAGGTGCTCACCGGGCCGTCGGACGATCCGTTCGGGTCGCTCAACCTGGTCGGCGGGTTGCGAAGGTCGATGGCCAAGGCTGGCTACTGCGACCTCAAGGAGTTCCAGAAGGTCGGTCTCACCGTCGGGAACTGAGCCGAACGTGACGGTGTCGTCAGGCTGGGCGGCGCGGGAGCGACGGATGGGTTCCGACAGCACTCAGCTTTACAAATTAGGCTTCCCTGTCTAGAAATCTACCCGTCAGTAGGTTCATACTGGTCGGATGCAGCCTGACTACGACGTCGTGATCATCGGTTCGGGTTTCGGCGGCAGTGTCAGCGCACTGCGGCTCACCGAGAAGGGTTACCGGGTGCTGGTGCTCGAAGCCGGCCGGCGCTACGCCGACCAGGACTTCGCCAAGACCTCGTGGAACCTGCGCAAGTTCCTGTGGGCACCGGCGCTGGGCATGTTCGGGATCCAGCGCATCCACCTGCTGCGCAACGTGATGATCCTGGCCGGCGCGGGAGTCGGTGGGGGATCGCTGAACTACGCGAACACCCTCTACGTCCCGCCCGAGCAGTTCTTCGCCGACCCGCAGTGGCGAGACATCACCGACTGGCGTGCCGAGCTGATGCCGCACTACGACCAGGCGCAGCGGATGCTCGGCGTGGTGCCCAACCCGACGTTCACCGACGCCGACCGCATCATGAAAGAGGTCGCCGACGACATGGGCGTCGGCGACACCTGGGTGCCGACGCCGGTCGGTGTGTTCTTCGGTCCCGACGGTCTGAAGGCTCCGGGTCAGACCGTCCCGGACCCGTACTTCGGCGGGGCCGGGCCGGCACGCACCGGGTGCATCGAATGCGGCTCCTGCATGACCGGCTGCCGCTACGGCGCCAAGAACACGCTGCTGAAGAACTACCTCGGGCTCGCGGAGAAGGCCGGCGCGCAGGTGCGTCCGATGAGCACCGTCACCGATTTCCGGCAGCGGCCCGATGAGCTGTGGGAGGTGCGCACCGTGCGCACCGGAAGTCGGCTTCGCCGCGACCGGCGCACGATCACGGCGACGCACGTGGTCTTGGCAGCCGGCACCTACGGCACCCAGCGGCTGCTGTTCAAGATGCGCGACACCGGCCGGCTGCCCCAACTGTCGGACCGTCTCGGTGTGCTCACCCGGACCAACTCGGAATCGATCGTCGGCGCCGGGCGCCTGGAGGTGTCCCCGGACATGGACCTGACCCACGGTGTGGCCATCACATCGTCGATCCACCCCACCGCCGACACCCACATCGAGCCGGTGCGCTACGGCAAGGGCTCCAACGCGATGGGGCTGCTGCAGACGCTGATGACCGACGGCGCCGGCCCGCAGGGCACCGACGTGCCCCGGTGGAGGCAGCTGTTCACGATCGCGGCCCAGGATCCGAAGGGAATGCTGCGCATGCTCAACCCGCGGCGGTGGAGTGAGCGCACCGTCATCGCGCTGGTGATGCAGCATCTGGACAACTCGATCACGACGTTCACCAAGCGGACCCGGTTCGGTTTCCGCCGCTATTCGAGCAGGCAGGGCCACGGCGAACCCAACCCGTCGTGGATTCCGGTGGGCAACGAGGTCACCCGGCGGATCGCCGCCAAGATCGACGGCGTGGCCGGCGGCACCTGGGGCGAGTTGTTCAACATCCCGCTCACCGCGCACTTCCTCGGCGGCGCGGCCATCGGCGACAGTCCCGAGCACGGGGTCATCGACCCGTATCACCGGGTGTACGGCTATCCGACGCTGTCGGTGACCGACGGCGCGGCGATCTCGGCGAATCTCGGTGTGAACCCGTCGCTTTCGATCACCGCACAGGCCGAGCGCGCCGCGTCGCTGTGGCCCAACAAGGGGGA
>JAXHTL010000285.1:0-4730 GCA_034190095.1 Actinomycetota bacterium | reverse complement strand
TCGCCAGCACGGCGAGGCACTCGGTAGCGAGTGATCGGTGCCGCCCGGCCAGGTAGCTCAGTTGGTACGAGCGTCCGCCTGAAAAGCGGAAGGTCGCCGGTTCGATCCCGGCCCTGGCCACTCGATGAGCCCTCGGATGATCCCCGTTCTCAGCGCCTTGGCTGCGGCCCTGGCCATTCTGCTGTCCGCTCCGGCGCACGCGCAGCCGCAGAACCCGCTGCTGCCCTTGGTGGATGCCGCAACCGAGCGCCTCCAGGTCGCTGATCCCGTCGCCGCGGCCAAACTGCACAACGGCGGGCTGATCCAGGACCCCGAACGCGAACAGCAGGTGCTCGACGCGGTGGCCGCCGAAGCGGCCGCCCGCCAGATCGACCCCGGCTACGTCACCGCCGCTTTCCGCGACCAGATCGACGCCACCGTCGCCGTCGAGTACCGCCGGCTGGCCGACTGGAAGCTCGATCCGGCCTCCGCGCCGGCCGGGGCCCCGGATCTGGCGTCCTCCCGGCAGACCATCGATGCGCTCAACCGCGTGATGGTTGCCGAGATGGCCGAGGAATGGGCACTGCTGCACTCCCCGGCATGCGGGGGCGAGCTGGATGCGGCCAGGGCTGCGGTGGCGCAGGACCGTGCTCTGGATCCGCTCTACCGGCAGGCGCTGGACTTCGCCACGCGCAGCTACTGCCGCTAGCCGTGGGATCATGGTCATGCCATGAACGACTTCCGTCAGCGCCTGCTCGATGCCTTGGAGGCATCCATCGAGGCCGATGGCTATGCCAAGACGACGGTCGCCGACGTCGTGCGCCGGGCCAGAACCTCGCGGCGCACCTTCTACGAGCATTTCGACGGCAAAGAGGCCTGCTTCATCGCGCTGCTGTCGGACGCCAACGCCGAACAGGTCCGGCTGATCTCGCAGGCCGTCGACCCGAGCGCACCGTGGCAAAAACAAGTGCGGCAGGCGGTCGAGGCGTGGATCTCGTCGGCCGAGGCACGCTCGGCTCTGATGCTGAGCTGGATTCGCGACGTCCCCGCTCTGGGCGCGGCGGCCCGCGGCCTGCAACGTGACGCGATGGCGAACTTCATCGACATGGTCGGGGCGATCGCGGCCACCGACGAGTTCCTGGCCGCCGGCATCGGACCGGTGCCGCGGCGGCGGGCGATCATGTTGTTGGGCGGGCTGCGTGAGCTGACCGCGATCACCGTCGAAGAGGGCGGCCGGATGAGCGACGTCACCGACGAGGCGGTAGACGCCTCCATCGCCCTGCTCAGTCCGCACCGGGATTGAGTCGGGGTACCTTACCCACCATGGTTCGGCCTGCCCAGACGGCGCGCAGCGAGCGCACTCGTGAAGCGCTTCGCCGGGCCGCCGTGGTGCGTTTCCTGGCCCAGGGGGTCGAGGACACCTCCGCCGAGCAGATCGCCGCCGACGCGGGGGTGTCGCTGCGGACGTTCTACCGGCACTTCGCCTCCAAGCACGACCTGCTGTTCGCCGACTACGACGCCGGGCTGCACTGGTTCCGGGCCGCCCTGGCCGTCCGTTCGCCCGACGAGTCGATCATCGAATCGGTGCAGTCGGCGATCATGGCCTCGCCCTACGAGGACTGGGCGGTCACCGAGATCGCCGCGATGCGCGCCGAGGAACTCGACACCGGGCGCATCGTGCGCCACATCCGCCAGGTCGAGGCCGACTTCGCCGAGGCCGTCGAGGAACACCTCGCCGGCAGCGATCCGCCGCTGCCCGGGACCGGCGAACGGATGCGCATCACGGTGACGGCGCGCTGCGTCGCCGCCGCGGTGTTCGGCGCCATGGAGGTGTGGATGCTCGGCGAGGATCGCTCACTTCCCGAGCTGGACCGGCTGTGCCGGAACGCCCTGGACCTGCTGCGCACCGGTATCGACGACCAGATGTAGCCGCGCCAGACAGAAGTTTCGTCAATATTGACAAAACCTGTCGCCGCGTGTCAGCCTCAGCCGATGACGGACTTCGATGCCATCGTCGTGGGGGCGGGCCACAACGGGCTGACCGCGGCAGCCCTGATGCAGCAGGCGGGTCTACAGACCGTGTGTCTGGATTCCAAGCTGTACGCCGGCGGAATGGCCTCCACGGTGGAGCTCTTCGACGGGTTCCGCTTCGAGATCGCCGGCTCGGTGCAGGTCCCCACCTCGGCGGTGGTCAGCGACGCGCTGGGCCTCGGGGAGCTGCCCACCGTCGACCTCGAGGTCATGTCCGTGCAGTTGCGTGGTGTCGGCGACGATCCCGTCATCTACTACACCGACCCGATGAAGCTGCTGACCCACCTCAACGAGGTGCACGGTGCCGAGGCGGTCAACGGCATGGCGGGGCTGATGGCCTGGTGCCAGGCGCCGACACGCGCGCTCGGCCGCTTCGACGCCGCGCAGCCGCCCAAGTCGCTCGACGAGATGTATGCCTGTGCCACCAATGAATTCGAGCGCCAGGCCATCACCGACATGTTGTTCGGATCGGTCACCGACGTGCTCGACCGCTTCCTGCCCGACAAGGAGAAGCACGGTGCACTGCGCGGCATGCTGGCTTTCCTGGCGGTCAACACCACCTACCGGGGCCCGGGCACCCCGGGCAGCGCGGCAGCGCTGGCGTTCGGACTGGCTGTCCCCGACGAGAACGCCACGCTGATCAAGAAGTTCCACGGCGGCATGGGGGCGGTGACCGAACACCTGCTGGCGATGTTCACCTCGGCCGGTGGCGAACTGCGGCTACGCACCAAGGTCGACGAGATCGTCGTCGACGCCGGCCGCGTCACCGGCGTGCGCCTCGATGACGGTTCGACACTGAGTGCACCCGTCGTCGTCTCCGCCGTCGCACCCGACGTGACGGTCAACAATCTGGTCGACGCGCATGCGCTGCCGCCCGACATCCGGGAGCGGTTCTCGCACATCGACCACCGGGGCAGCTATCTGCAGATGCACTTCGCGCTGGACGGCCCGCCCACCTTCGCCGAACCCTACGAAGTGCTCAACGACCCCGATTACCAGTCGGCCATCGGACTGTTCAGCACGCCCGAGGATCTGCAGAAGCAGTGGGAGGACTCCGCGCGCGGCGTGGTGCCCGCGGACCCGGCCATCGCACTGCAGATCCCGTCAGCCAACGACGCCGCCCTCGCCCCGGCCGGAAAGCACGCGGTGTCCGCGTTCTCGCTGTGGTTTCCCATCGGCGACGACCTCAACTACGGCGAGATGAAGGCAGAGATGGGTCGCCGAGTGATCGAGAAGATCACCCGGCTCGCACCCGATTTCGAAAGCCTGATCCTGCGTCACACCACCTTCACGCCCAAGCACATGGGCACCATGTTCGGCGCTCCGGGCGGCGACTACTGTCACGGTCTGATCCACCCCGAACAGATGGGGCCCAACCGTCCGGGGCCGAAAGGCTTTAGCGGCCAGCCCATTCCGCTCGACGGTCTGTACCTGGCCAGTGCGGGCTGCCACGGCGGCCCCGGCATCACCTTCATCCCGGGTTACAACGCCGCACAGCAGGTGCTGGCCGACCGGGGGTGAACCTCAGGTGGCCGGGCCACTGGGGGTGGCGCCGCCCTCGTCGGCCCAGTCGGCGCCGTCCTCGGCGCCCTTGGACGGATCGCTGATCACGTCGTCATCTGCCTGATCGGATCCCGCGTTCGTCTCGGTGGTCTGCGGCTTGTCTCTGGTCACCACCCACGGTTACCCCTCCAAGGGAGGCTTCACTCAGCTGCGACGACGCAGTTGTGCCATCCAGTCCGCGGGGACCCGGGCACGCGGGCCGGGTGCGCCTTGCGCGGCCGGACGGCTCGCCGGCGGAGCGAGGTCGGCAACGTCGTCCGCGCGCACGTAGTACTGGCCGGTCTCGAAGTTCCAGAACCAGTCCTCACCGGGCTCGAACGATCTCATCACCGGATGCCCCGATGCCCGCCAGTGCGCCGAGGCATGGCGGCCCAGCGAGTCGTCACAGCAACCGATGTGCCCGCACGCGGCGCAGCGCCGCAGATGAACCCACCAGCCACCGGCGGCATCGCACTCGGCACACCCGGTGCCGCTCGGTGCAACCGTGGGATCGACCGGGTCGCTCATGGTTCAGAGCCTAGCGGCGTCGGGCTGTCCCCGGTCGTGTCAATGCCATCCACGGGCAATGCCCGGTGGTCTATGGTCGCGCCATGGCAACCAAGGATTCCCGTGAGGTCGTGATCGAAGCATCGCCCGAGGAGATCCTCGACGTCATCGCCGACGTCGAGGCCACCCCCAGCTGGTCGCCGCAGTACCAGAAGGCGGAGATCCTGGAGAGCTACGACAACGGCAGGCCCAAGCGGGTCAAGATGACCGTCAAGGCCGCAGGGCTGACCGATGAGCAGGTGATCGAGTACACCTGGGGCGACAACGAGGTCACCTGGACGCTGGTGTCGGCCAGTCAACTCAAGGCCCAGGACGCCGGCTACACCCTGACCCCCGAGGGCGACAAGACGAAGGTGCGGTTCGACATCGCGATCGACCTGTCGGTGCCGATGCCGGGCTTCATCCTCAAGCGCACGATGAAGGGCGGCGTGGAGACCGCCACCGAAGGTCTGCGCAAACAGGTGCTCAAGGTCACCAAAGGGTGAGCGGCCGATGGCGGTCGGCTGAACAATCCTCTGCGTGCGGATGATCCGGTAGCTAGGATTTGCCGGTATGGCGGTCCGGGCGTCCAGGGAAGTGGTGATCGAGGCCCCGCCTGAGGTCATCCTCGA
>JAXHTL010000284.1:0-4739 GCA_034190095.1 Actinomycetota bacterium | reverse complement strand
TGCAGTTCGGCACCGCGGCGGGCGCGGTGATCTACGGCCTGATGGTGGCGCGGCGGGTCGGTGGCCTGGCGCGGCGGTGGCGCCTGCTGGCCGTTTCCGCGCTCGCCGGGCTGTGTCTGGGCGAACTGGCCTGGTGGGCCGGTGGGCAGGCGGCGGCGCCGACGCTGGGTGTCGTCGCCTACTTCGCCTTCCCGGTGTTGGCGCTGGCCGCGATCCTGGCCGTCTCCCACGGTTTCGGTGGCATCTCCCAGCTCTGGGATGCCTCGGAGAAGTCCACGTTGCTCATCACCGGCCTGGACGCCCTGGTGGCCACCACGGCGTTCACCGTTCTGGTCGTCACCGGCCGCTTCGGTGCCACCTCCAGCGTGTCCCTGCCGCACTCCGGCGCCCCAGGCGTCGAGACCGCGTTCGCGATCATCGAGCTGACCGTGGTGGTGATCGCCGCGTTGATCGCGATGGTCTATCCGGCGCAGTGGCCGCTGCGGGCCAATTGTCTGCTGCTGGTCTGCGGTGTCGTCCTGATCCTGGCCGCCGACCGGATCATCGCCTATTTCGATGTCGTGGGGGTCACCACCGCCCAGAGCTGGGCCGGGATCGGACTCGTGCTGGGGCCACTGGTGATCGCCTATGCGATGCGCGAGATACCCGAGCAGCCCGTCGACGCCCGGCTGCGCCCGATGGACTGGGCGCAGCTGATCCTGCCCTACACCGGGTTCTTCGGTGCCACGCTGCAACTGGCCTACCACCTGCTGGCCGGTCACCTGCTGCGGGTGGCGGAGGTCGCCGTGATCCTGCTGATGGTGGCGATCGTGGCTGCGCGCCAGGTGGTCGCCCTGGGCACGCAGCGGGTGCTGACCCGCCGGCTGGTCGAGGCGCAGCACTCGCTCGGCCATCAGGTGCTGCACGACTCGCTGACCGGGCTGCCGAACAGGCTGTATTTCTCGCAGCGGCTCGACGAAGCGATGGCGACCGGCCGGTTCGTGCTGATCTTCGTCGACATCGACGATTTCAAGGAGGTCAACGACCGGTTCGGGCACGCCGCCGGAGACGCCCTGCTGTGTGCGGTCGGCGAGCGGTTGGCGCGCTGCGTGGCCGAGGGGGACACGCTGGCCCGCATCGGTGGTGACGAGTTCGCCATCCTGGTCCGCGGGGTGGCCGAGGCGCCGGACGCGGTGGCCGAGCGGTTGCGGTTGGCGCTGCGTGAGCCGTTCGCGGTGCACGGCTCGTCGCTGCGGGTGCGGGCCAGCATGGGTCTGGTGCGGCCGGGGGACGACGCGGGCGCGCTGACCTCGGATGATCTGTTGCGGCAGGCCGACATCTCGATGTACGCGGGTAAGCGCCTCGGCAAGAACACCGCGATCCTCTACCAGCCGGCCGCCGGCGTGCACGTGGACTTCCCCAGCGTGCTGCGCCAGGCCGATGGCGGCGCGCCCGACGGCTTCAGCCTGGTCTATCAGCCGGTGGTGCGGCTGCCCGGCGGAGTGCCGGTCGCCGTCGAAGCGCTGGCGCGGTGGACCGCGCCCAACGGCGTTCAGGTTCCACCGGAGACGTTCGTCTCGGTGGCCGAAGCAGCCGGTCTGGGGGCCGCGCTGGACGCCGTGGTGCTCGACATCGCCTGCCGGGAAGTCCAGGACGCGTCGCTCGACGTCGCCATCCACGTCAACCTCGGTGCGGCCCGCCTCGGCAACGACGAATTCGAACAGCGGCTGTGGCGCATCCTGGACCAGCACGGGGTCGATCCGGCACGGCTGGTGGTCGAGATCACCGAGACGGTGCCGATCGTGGACCTGGCCGATGCGGCCGCACAGATCACGCGGTTCAGGGCTGCGGGCATACGGGTGGCCCTCGACGACTTCGGAGCCGGGTACAACTCGCTGACCTACCTGCACAACCTGCCGGTGGACACCGTCAAACTGGACCGCGGCCTCGCGGTGCCGACCGACCCGGAGCGCGATCTGGCGCTGTACCGTTCGCTCGTGGGACTGTGCCGAGATCTGGGCATCGCGGTGATCGCCGAGGGGATCGAGTCGACCGGTCAGGCCGGCGTCGTCCTCGCCGCGGGCTGTGAGTTGGCCCAGGGCAACCTGTTCGGATGGCCGGCTCCGATCGCCGAGGTCACCGCGCGGTGGCCCCGCATCGGTGAGGCCATCGGAGCCAATTTCCCGACGACCGCGGGTGACCAGGACTAAGTTCGGGGTCCGTGAGCAGCCCATCGCGCCCCGTCACCGTCCTCCCGAAATCCGAGATCCTCGCCGGCCTCTTCGCCGTCTGGGACGACCTGGCGGCGCTGCTCGGCGACCTGCCGGACGACCGGTGGCAGGCGCCGACCGCACTGCCCGGCTGGAGCGTTCAGGACGTGGTCTCACACATGATCGGCACCGAGTCGTTCCTGCAGGGCCTGCCCGCCCCCGATGTCGACGTCGACCTGGCCACGCTCGACCACGTCCGCAATGAGATCGGCGCCATGAACGAACAGTGGGTGCGCGCGATGCGGGCGCACAGCCCCGCCGAGATGCGTGACGAGTTCACGGCGATGACGGCACAACGCCGGGCGGTGCTGACGGACATGAGTGAGGCGGACTGGAACGAGGTCACGTTCACCCCGGCCGGGCCGGACACCTACGGGCGGTTCATGCGGGTGCGGATATTCGACTGCTGGATGCACGAGCAGGACATCCGGGAGGCGGTCCAGGCCCCGACCGCCGCGGCCGACCTGGCCAGTGCCACGGCCCAGCTGGCGCTCGACGAGATGGCCGCGAGCATGGGCTTCGTGGTGGGCAAACGGGCCGGGGCCCCGGACGGGTCACGGGTGGCGATCGAGCTGACGGGGCCGTTGGCGCGCACCATCAACGTGGCGGTCGAGGGCCGCGGGAAGGTCGTCGAGGACTTCGGCGGGGCGGCCCCGACCGTGACGATCACCGTCGACGGCCTGCTGTTCACCCGGCTGGCCGGGGGACGCACCCCCGCCGCGCAGCATGCCGGTGAGATCGGCTACGACGGCGACGAGGCGGTGGGCCGGCAGATCGTCGAGAAGCTCGCGTACGTGATCTGACGGCCGCTGCCGCGCTGGGAACACTTATTCGGTTGGCGATGTTGGAATGGCCGGTAGTATTGAGTGTCCCGCCGAAGGTCGGCGGGGTGTGCGAGGGGCTGAACGGTTTCGACTTCGCGCATCGAATCAAGGGAAGCGTGCCGGTGCAGGCAAGAGACCACCGTTAAGCGTCGTTGCAACCAATTAAGCGCCGATTCCAATCAGCGCGACTACGCTCTCGCTGCCTAAGCGACAGCTAGTCCGTCAGACCGGGTAATCCCTCGACCCGGATCCTGGCGTCATCTAGAGGGATCAACCGATGAGTCCGGTCGCGGGACTCACCGGGACACCAAACAGCGACTGGGATCGTCATCCTGACTTGTTCGCGTGATCAGGAGATCCGAGTAGAGGCATAGCGGACTGCGCACGGAGAAGCCTCGAGGGAATGCCGTAGGACCCGGGTTCGATTCCCGGCAGCTCCACAACCGAATATGCAAGGAAACAGCAGGTCAGAGCGTATTTACGCTCTGGCCTGCTGCCTTTGTGGGCACATTTTGGGCACACTTTTCCGTTGACACGGCCACCAGATCGTCCATCTTGGACGCCACGTCATCGAGATCATCGGGGAACAAGTGCCCGTACTGATCGAGGGTCATCGTGGCCGTCTTGTGCCCGAGCTGGCTTTGCACGGTCTTGACGTTGGCGCCGCTGGCGATCATCAGCGACGCCGCCGTGTGGCGTAATTCGTGGACCGTCACGCGGGGAAAATTCGGGTCTGCTGTCTGGTAGCGCTTGACCGCCGCAGCAAACCAATGCGTGGTAGTCGGCGGTCGCAGGGGCTGGCCGTCAGCACGGGACCACAGAAGTTCGTCGGGATCCTTGCCGACCATCGCCGGGGAAAGCAACTTGATCACCGACGTCGACACCGCGACGGTTCGCGCGGCGTGAGTCTTGGTCGTTCCGATGACAGTTTTCGCATTGGCTTTCGATGCCGATCGCATCCTGACCGGCGTCGATTCGGTGCTGCTACCGATGCAGCAGGTCACCGGCAGCGACGGAATCCGCGTGACGTGTATCCGACCGATGGGCCGCTCCCGAAATCTGCTCGATCCCGGCTGGCGAACCGTCACCCGCGCAGCACAGTATTCGCTGCTCTACTCCGAGTCAGCATCGTAGTGTCGTAGATGTCGCGTAGCGTCGCCTTTGCGGCGCTACGCAAATTTGGTGTGCCGTGTGCACGCCGACCAATTCATCGATGCACGGGAGGGCACAGGTGTATTTACGCGAACTATATATCAAAAACAGCGGACCCATCGAAAAACTACACCTTAACCTCACGTTCTCCGAGGCCGGACTTCCGATCCCTCATGTAGTCGTGGGATTAAATGGCACAGGCAAGACCAACCTATTATCACTCATTGCGGACGCATTGATGGAGGGCGCAAGCAATGCTTTCCATGACGTGTTGGAATCGTCAACTGCGGGCAGGCATTACTTCCGAGTCGTCGGCGGTAAGACGCTGCGGTACGGAGAAACTTCAGCATTTACTATCATCCGATTCAGGCACAATGATACGGACCTCTTTTATCACGAGAATCAAGGCAATGTGACGGCCGAAGATGCTCGTTCCGCCATACCGCCTACACTCCACTCTGGCGCGACTTGGAGTGGCATTAAGCCTTCAAAAGGATTTAATCTCGAAAACGAC
>JAXHTL010000283.1:0-4846 GCA_034190095.1 Actinomycetota bacterium | reverse complement strand
GGTCTGGGTTCACTCGCCGAGAACGACCTGCACCATCGTGGTGAGCCGGCGGGGTGGGCCGGCGATGTCTACGACCGGTTGCTTCGGCGAATCCAGTGCGCCCGCAACGGTATCGATCTGGACGCCGTCGGTTCGGACATTCTCGAGGGCGTGCCGTCGCTGGTCGCCGGTCTGGATGTGGCTGCGGCCCGGCTGGTGATCGCCAGCCTAGGTCTCGACATCGGCGCCCGGGCAGGGGCAGGCCATCATGGCTGATTCGGTGGTGGTGCCCGGGGTGTGGTCGTTGCTGGCGGCCGCGCTGCTGGTCGGGCTCACCTGCTACGCGGCCGGTCTGAATGCGGCGCTGAAGGCGCCTGGAAACCCTGCCCAGACGTTCCTGGTGGCGCCGTGGGCCGAGACCGCCCGCCTGGTGCGGCAACGCCGCCGCGGCACCCTGGCCGCCGACACGCTGCTGTTGCGCGTCGGGGTCACCGGCATGTTCGCCGCGGCGCTGCTGATGATCGCTGTGGTCCCGCTGGGCCGCTGGACCCTGTTCGACCTCGACGTCGGCGTCGTGTGGTTCAACGCGATGGACGTCATGGTGTGGGCCCTGGTCTGGCTGGTCGGCTGGGGCCCGAACTCGGTGCATTCCCTCATCGGCGGCTACCGCTTTCTGGCCCAGGCGCTGGGTTACGAACTCCCGCTCATGTTCGCCCTCGTCGCGCCGGCCATCGCCGCCGAGAGTCTGAATCTGGGCACGGTCGCCGCGGCCCAGCAGGAGCTGTGGTTCGTGGTGTGGATGCCCGTCGCGTTCCTGGTGTACTGCGTTGGAGTCGTGGCGTTTTCGGTGTCGGGGCCGTTCCGTGCGGCGCGCGGCGCCGACATCGCCGGCGGTGTCACCGCGGAGTTGTCGGGGGCCGACCGGCTGCTGTTCGAGGGCGGTCGCTACGCCCTGCTGGCGGCCGGTGCCGCATTCGCCGTGCCGATGTTCCTCGGGGGCGGTGCAGGGCCGTGGCTTCCGGACTGGCTGTGGACGATCGTCAAAACCGTTGCCCTGCTGTCGGTGCTGGTCTGGGTCAAACACCGGATACCGACGCTGCGTCCGGACAAGTTCACCGAAGTCGGCTGGCTGCTGCTGCTTCCGGCAGTGATGCTGCAGGACCTGGTCGTCGCCGTCATCGCCGTATGGAGGGGTTGACCATGATCACCGATATCGTCTTCTGGGTCACCGCGGTGGTGGCGGTCGCCGCCGGTGCCGCGGTGTTCTGGGTCGACTCGATGGCCCGCGCCACCTATGCGCTCGCCGCCTCGTTCGTGGCGGTCGGCGTCGCGGTGCTGCTGCTGCAGCAGAACTACATCGGGGTCATCGTCATCCTGATGATGGTCATGGAGATGGCGGTGATGGCCGTCTACATGGTCATGTTCATGGGGATGAACCCGGCGCTGATGCCGATGAGCATGGTGCACGGCAAACGGCTCGCACTGGTGATCGCCGCCGGAACCTTTCTGCTGCTCTCGGCGGGCATCCTACTGGCCGACTGGCCGTCACGGCGCGGCGCTCCGGCGCCCGACGTGACGGCGGCGCTGGGCGAGGCGCTGATGGGCGCGGACATGCTGGTGATGATCGTCATCAGCCCGGTGATGGTGGCGACCATCGTCGCCGGAGTGGTGCTGGCCCTGCGCCGCACCCGCTACGACCGGTTCGGCGACGACCTCGACCAGCGGCCGGGCCGCGATCCGCAACCCGGAGGGGTCGGCCGATGACGTTGCAGGCGGTGCTCGTCGTCGCGGCCGCGATCTTCTCGGTCGGCCTGTACGGGGCCATCTCCCAGCAGGTCGTCGTGATGGTGATGATGGGCCTGGAGTTGATGATCAACGCGGTGATCCTGGCCGCCGCGGCATTCTGGTGGTTTCTCGCGCCGGCGGCGTCCGGGCAGGTGCTGTTGCTGGTGGTGATCGCCGCCATGACGGTCGAGATGGCGATGGGCTTCGCGGTGGCGACGCTGCTGCATCGTGACAAGCAGGCCGACATGACCGACATGGCAGCAGATCTGTCCGGGTGATCGCAGCGATGATGACGACGCACTTGCCGCTCTGGGGGCTCATCCTGGTTCCCGCCGTGGCAGGGGTTGTGCTGCTGCTCGGGGCGGTGTGGGGACGTGACCTCGGCCGAGGCGCGGCGGTGGTGTCGGTCGGGGTGTCGACCGTGGTGCTGGCCCTGTCGCTGTGGGTAGCCGGGACCCGCCCCGAGGCCGGTGTGCCGTTCGTCGCCGGCGCTGATTTCGGCCTGCGCGTCGACGCGCTCTCGGCGGTGGTGCTGCCGGCGGTGGCGGCGGTGACGCTGCTGGTGCTGCTCTACGCCAGTGCGGACACCTCGCTGGCGGGCGGGCGTTTTCACGGGTGGATGCTGGTGTTCGGGTCGGCGGCGATGCTGACCGCCAGTGCGACCACGATGCCCGCCCTGCTGCTGGCCTGGGAGGTGATGGGCGCGGCCTCCTATGCGCTGATCGGGTTCGGGTGGTCCGACGCGTCGCGGATGTCGGCCGGGCTGACCGCGTTCACCACCACCCGCACCGCCGACCTGGGCCTCTACCTGGCTGCCGGCGCCGCGCTGGCCGGGGGTGCGGGACTGGCACTGGACGACTTCGGCGAGGCGACCCCCGGCTGGCGCCACGTCCTGGCGCTGGGCGTGCTGGTCGCGGCCCTCGGGAAGGCGGCCCAGCTGCCGTTCTCGTTCTGGCTTTCCCGGGCGATGCACGGCCCGAGCCCGGTGAGCGCGCTGCTGCACTCGGCCGCGATGGTCGCGATGGGTGCCTACCTGCTGTTGCGTACCGCCGACTTGCTGGCGGCCACCGGCTGGGCCGACACGGTCGCGGTGGTGTGCGGGGCGGCGACCGCCGTGCTGCTCGGCGCCGTGGCGGTGGCCCAGCGTGATCTCAAGCAGCTGCTCGCCGCGTCGACCTCGGCACAGCTGGGCTTCGTGGTGATGGCCGCCGGGCTCGCCACGGTCAGCGGTGGGGCGGCGCAGCTGATCGCGCACGCCTTCACCAAGGCGGGGTTGTTCCTCGCGGCGGGGGCGTGGCTGACCCTGGTGGGGAGCAAGCAGTTCGAGCTGCTGCGCGGGGTGGGGCGACGCTGGCCGGTGGTCGGCGCGACGGCCACGGTGGCCGCGCTGGCGCTGGCCGGAGTGGCGCCGTTGTCGCTGTGGGCGACCAAGGATGCGGTGCTCGCCGCCGCGCTGGAGCGGTCCGCGTGGTTCTACGGTGCGGGTCTGCTCGCGGCGGCCCTGTCGGCCGCCTACGCCGCGAAGATCCTGGTGGTGATCTGGCGTGGGGATACCGCCTCGTCCGACGGCGCGGCGCTGGAGGAAGCGCCACGGGCGTCGGCGCGCCTGACGATCGTCGAACGGGCCCCGCTGGTGGTGCTCGCCGTGGGTGCGGCCACGGCGGGTGTACTGGCGCTACCCCCGGTCGGCTCCTGGCTGGGCCGGTTGCTCGACGGCGGCGCCGCCCCGCACGCCGGGATCGTGGAGTGGACCGTCTCGGCGGCCCTGGCTCTGGCGGTGGTGCTGGCCGTGCTGCGGTTCGGGGTGCCCGAGCCCCGGTGGGCCGCAGGCTGGCTGGGGCTGGAGCGTGCGACACAGGTCGCGGTGGTGCGGCCGACCGAGGCGCTGGCGGCCGCGTTGGCGCGATTCGACGACCGGGTGCTCGACCGCGGCGTCGATGCGGTGGCCGCCGGCACGGTGCGGTTGGCGGAACGCTCCTACCGGTTCGACCTCCGGGGCATCGACGGCACCGTCGAGAGGCTCACGGTGGGCACGATGCGGATGGCCGATCAGACCCATCGTGTGGACTTGCGGTTCGTCGACGGCGCCGTCGAGGGGCTCGCGGGCCGGGTCCGCCGGCTCGGCGAGCTTGCTCGAAAGCCCCAGAGCGGACAGCTCTACCAGTACTACGGGATGGCCGTGGTGCTGCTGATTGTCGGTGCCCTTCTACTGGTGATGGTGAGATGACGTGCTGAGCCTGATTGTTTTTCTGCCGCTGGTCGCCGCGGCGGTGCTCGCCGCAGCGCCGCGGATCGGAGACTCGGCAGCCCGGTGGCTCTGGGTGGTCGCCACCGCCGTGGAAGTGGCCCTGACGCTGGCATTGTGGGTCGGCTACGACTCACCGCCGACCGGGGCGCTCGCGTTCGAGGAGCAGGTGCCCTGGATACCAGGGGTGAACAGCAGCTACCACGTCGGCGTCGACGGGCTCTCATTGCCGATGATGCTGATGACCGCGGTCGTGTTCCTGGCCTGCGCGGTCTTCGCGCTGCGCCGCACCGACCGCAGCCGCGCCGAGGTGGCACTGTTCTTGTTCCTGCAGTGCGTGAGCTTCGGCCTGTTCGCATCGGCCGATCTGATCCTGTTCTTCGTGTTCTTCGACTTGTCGATCGTGGCGATGTATTTCGTGATCGCCGGATGGGGCCACGGCGACGCCGGCCGGTCGGCGATGAAATTCTTCCTCTACACCTTCCTCGGGTCACTGGCGCTGCTGGCCGGCTTCATCGGGCTCTACATCGCAGCCGAACCGCACACCTTCGACATGGTCGAACTGACCGCCGCCACCCCGTTGGCGGGCAGCCCGCTGGCCGGCGGGCTGGTGCTGGGCGCGATCCTGTTGGGGCTGGCGGTCAAGACACCGACGTTCCCGTTTCACACCTGGCTGCCGCCGGCCCACACCGATGCCCCCGCGATCGGATCAGCGGTGCTGGCCGCGGTGCTGTTGAAGATGGGCACCTACGGTTTCGTCCGCATCGCGATGCCGATGCTGCCGCAGGCCTGGCAGGACTGGGCGCCGGTGATCGTTGCGGTCGGCGTGGTCTCGGT
>JAXHTL010000282.1:0-4849 GCA_034190095.1 Actinomycetota bacterium | reverse complement strand
CAGCGGCAGCCAGCCCATCGACCAGTGTGACAGCGGGCGCGCCCACGGCCGCCCCGCGTAGTGGTGGTGGGTGAATTCGGCCTTGTAGGTGGCCATGTCGACGTTGACCGGGCAGTCCGACAGGCAGCCCTTGCAGGACAGGCACAGGTCCAGCGCGTCGCGCACCTCGGTGGAACGCCACCCGTCGGTCACCACCTCACCGGCGAGCATCTCCCACAGCAGGTGCGCCCGCCCCCGGGTGGAGTGCTGCTCCTCGCGGGTTGCCTGATAGCTGGGGCACATCACCCCGCCACTGGTCTGGCGGCATTTGCCGATGCCGACACAGCGGCGCTGGGCCTGCGCGAAATCGCCGTGGTCGTCGGGGTAGGCGAACAACGTCAGCGGGGTGCGCTCGATCGGGGTCTGCTGGCGGATGCCGGCGTCCAGCGGCGGTGGATCGACCACGACGCCGGGGTTGAGCACCCGCCGCGGATCCCAGATGTCCTTCATCCCCGCCATCAGCGCCAGCCCGTCCGCGCCGTACATCGCGCCGAGCAGCTCCGACCGGGCCCGGCCGTCGCCGTGCTCCCCGGACACCGAGCCGCCCAGCGACACCACCAGATCGGTGGCCTGCTCGACGAAGTCGCGATAGGCCCGGACGCCGGCCGCGCTGAGCAGGTCGAAGTCGATGCGCATGTGCATGCACCCCTCGCCGAAATGCCCGTAGGACGCCCCGGACAGCCCGAAGCGGGCCATCAGCTCGTCCAGGCCGCGCAGGTAGTCGGCCAGCCGGTGCGGTGGCACCGCCGCGTCCTCCCAGCCGCCCCAGGCTTCCGCGCCGTCGGCCCGGCGGGTGGCCAGCCCGGCCGCGTCGGTGCGGCAGCGCCACAGCACCGCCTGCGCGGCCGGTTCGGTGACCAGCGACGCGGTCGCCGGAGAGCCCGAATCCTTCAGGGCCATCAGCATTTTCTCGGCGGCCATGGTCGCGGCCACCAGATCCTCGCCGCCCATCTCGACCAGCACCCAGGCCCGCCCCTCGGGCAGCCCGGCATCGATGGCAGCGCGGCGGACCTCGCCGGGCAACCGGTCGACGAGCTGATCGTTGATCGACTCCATCGTCAGCGGGTGGTGCGCCAGCACCGCCGGCACGCATTCGGCCGAGGCCACCGAGTCGGCGAAACCCAGCACACACAGCACCCGGGCGCCGGGCAGCGGGGTCAGCGCGACCGTCGCCCGCAGCGTCGCGGCGAACCCGCCCTCGCTGCCGCACAGCAGCGCGGCGACGTTGTAGCCCCGTTCGGGCAGCAGTTCGTGCAGCGCATACCCCGAGATCTGGCGAGTGAACCGGCCGAAGCGGCGACGGATCTCGGTCTCGTGGGCGTCGGCGAACCCGGTCAGCGCGCGGTGCAGCTCGCCCACCCGGCCGGGCTGGGCGCACAGCTCTGCGCGGTCGCCGTGCGCGGTGAGCGTGGTGCGGGCGCCGTCGGCGAGCAACACCTCGAGTGCGCGGACGTTGTCGGCGGTGGTGCCCCACGCCACCGAGTGCGCGCCGCAGGCGTTGTTGGCGATCATCCCGCCCAGGGTGGCCCGGCTGGCCGAGGACGGATCGGCGCCGAACGCCAGCTTGTGCGGTTTCGCCGCCGCCAGCAGATGGGTGAGCACCACGCCGGGTTCGACGACGGCCGTCCGCGCGACGGTGTCGATGTCGAGAATCCGGTTGACGTGCCGCGAGGCGTCGATGACGACCCCGCCGATCGCGTTGCCCGCCATCGAGGTTCCCCCGCCGCGCAACGTCACCGGCGCCCCCGCCGCCGCGGTCACCGCCACCGCGGCGGCCAGGTCGTCGACGTCGGCGGGCACCACGACCAGGTCGGGCACCACCCGGTAGTTCGACGCATCGGCGGCGTAGAGGGCCCGGGCAGTCGCATCGTCGCGGACCGTCCCGCGGAGCTCCGAGCGCAGCTGGGCACCCAGCCGCCTGCCGTCGTAGGTCCCGGGCGTTAACATTGTTGACAATCTACCTATCTGGGCGGCGGTCAGCCAAGGAGGTCCCATGCCGACGGTCGGTCTGCTCTATCCCGGTCACAGCGCCGAAGACGACTTTCCCGCACTGGAGGATCGGATCGCCGGGGCGGTCCGGTTGCCGGTGGTGATCACCTCGGTCGGCGAGGACGCCCACCGCGTCGACGCGCTGCTCGACATCGGCAGCGACGGGCGACTGGCCGACGGCGCCGCCGCGCTGGCCGGGGCCAAGCCGGATGCGGTGATGTGGGCATGCACGTCGGGCAGCTTCGTGTTCGGCACCCAGGGCGCACGCCAGCAGGCCGCGGCCGTCGCCGCCGCGGCCGGGGTGCCGGCGTCCTCGACGTCGATCGCGTTCGTCGACGCGCTGCGGCACCTGGGGATCCGGCGGGTGGCCATCGCCGCCTCCTACCCCGACGACGTGGCCCAGCACTTCGTCGGCTTCCTGACCGACGGCGGCGCCGAGGTGGTCGCGATGGGCAGCCACGGCATCTACACCGCCGCCGAGGTCGGCACGCTGGAACCGGAGCGGGTGGTCCAGATGGTCAAAGCCGCCGACCATCCCGACGCCGAGGCGGTGCTGGTGCCCGACACCGCGATGCACACGCTGGCGATCATCGAGCAGTTGGAGGCCGCGGTGGGCAAGCCGGTGCTGACCGCCAACCAGGTGACGGTGTGGAAAGGCCTGGACCTGTTGGGGCCGGTGCCGGCCCTGCCCGGTCTCGGTGCGCTGTTCGGGGGTGCGCGATGAGTGGTCACATCGGTCCGCTGGTGCAGAAGTCGACGCCGAGCATCATCGCCGACAAGCTGCGCGCGGCCATCGGGCACGGCGAGCTCAAGCCGGGTGAACAGCTCCTGGAGGCCGAGCTGGCCCGCCAGCTCGGTGTCAGCCGCGGCCCGCTGCGCGAGGGGATGCAGCGGCTGACCCAGGAGGGGCTGCTGATCGCGATCCGCAACCGCGGCCTGTTCGTGGTCGAGCTGGCCCCCGAGGACCTGCGCGACATGTACCTGGCCCGGGAGGCCACCGAACGCGCGGCGGCCCGCAAGATTCTCGACGACGGCACCCATGTCGCGGCCGGCGACGCCCTGCTGGCGATCGTCGACCAGATGGGGGTGGCCGTCACCTCCGCGGAAGCCAGCGAACTCGACATCGCGTTCCACGAGCGGCTGGTGGAGTTGTCCGAAAGCCCGCGGCTGCGCCGGATGCATCAGACGTTCATCACCGAGACCCGGATGTGCATCCACGCGCTGGCCGAGAGCTACGCGAAATCGGACTACCGCGAACACGAGCATCGCATCCTCGCGACCGCGATCCGCTCCGGCGACCGTGAGCTGACCGACCAGCTGCTGGTCGAGCACATGGACGACGCGCTGGCCCGGCTCCGTCCGCTGGGCCCGGACGACGGGGACGCCGAGATCGCGCTGGCGGCTGGGCCCGCCGTCGGCTAGCGGCCGATCCCACGGGCCAGCAGCACCTTCTTGCACTCCACGACGATGTAGGCCGCGCCGCGCTGCGGTATCGCCTCGATCAGCCGCCACCCCAACCGGTGCAACAGGTTTCGATAGCCGACATCGTTGTGCAGGGCGCGCCGATGCGGGCCCCATTCCACCGCGAGTCTCGCGTCGGGCCAGCCCATGCCGATCTGGTAGCACTCCCATTCGTCGCCGATCCGGATTCCGGTCTGCGGACGCGGCAATCCCGCCTCTACCAGGGCAACTCGGAGCAGGGACTCCTCGCGGGAGCGTGAACCGCCGTCCATCAACGCGATCGCACGGTACGCCGAACCCATTCCCCGGTTCCGCCGGTAGCGGGCTTCCAGCGGGGCGATGTCGGCGGCCGCGACCTGGGTTGCACTGCTGAGCTGGTCGAGCAGGACCACGGCCTCCCCCAGAGGCAGCCGCCTGGCCAGGTCCAGCGCTGTACGCGCCGGCACCGTGGCCGCAATCCATCGGCCGGCCTGCACTTCGTCGGGTTCGATGCGCTCATTACGGACGATCACGCCCGGTTGCGGCCGACGCGGGCGGGCGATCAGCTCGATCGGGTCGGCCGGGTCGATCTGCTCGACGCCGTGCAGTGCGGCAGCGGTTCGACCGGCGATGACGCCGCGGCGGCCGGTCCACAACCACGCCGCCTTGGCCCTGGTCCAGGGATCGAGCTCGGCGCCGTTGGGCACGTAGACATCGGGGTGTATCGCGGTGTAGTTCCAGCGCAGCGCACCTCGGGTCAACGTGCCGTTCGCGAGCTGTTCGCTGCCGATGATCGGACCGTCCATGGCTACGAGGATCTCGGACGGGACCGCCATCTCTCGGTGCTGGAGCCGGGATCGACGCCGTGGCTGTGCATGAGCAGTGAACTGTGGAAGACGACTGCCCGGGTGTCGATGTCGCTGGGCCACGTGCGGCCCGGCACGAGACCGACCGCACGGTTGCGACCAGAACAGAGCGCGCTCATTTCACAACCCTGGTGTCGACCTCACGTGCAGCACCCCGGAAGACCACCGGCGCCAGGCCCGAGGCGGGGCCCTGCGGGCCTAGAGTTTGATGCCGATGTACTTGGTCTCGAGGAACTCGTCGATTCCCACCGAACCGCCCTCGCGCCCCAGCCCCGAGGCCTTGACCCCACCGAACGGCGCTGCGGGGTTGGACACCACGCCTTGGTTCAGGCCCACCATCCCGGTCTCGAGCGCCTCGGCCACCCGCAGCGCCCGGCGCAGGTCGTTGGTGAACACATAAGAGACCAAACCGTATTCGGTGTCGTTGGCGGCGGCGATCACCTCGTCCTCGGTGTCGAACGGCGTCAGTGGCGCGACCGGCCCGAAGATCTCCTGATCGCACATCGCCGCATCGC
>JAXHTL010000281.1:0-4878 GCA_034190095.1 Actinomycetota bacterium | reverse complement strand
ACATAAGAGACCAAACCGTATTCGGTGTCGTTGGCGGCGGCGATCACCTCGTCCTCGGTGTCGAACGGCGTCAGTGGCGCGACCGGCCCGAAGATCTCCTGATCGCACATCGCCGCATCGCGGGGCACCCCGGTCAGCACCGTCGGCGGATAGAAGAACCCGTCGCCGCCCGGCGCGGCTCCCCCGGTCAGCACCGCCGCCCCACGCGACACCGCGTCGGCGACCAGCGCCTCGACCTTGTCCAGCGCCGCGGCGTCGATCAACGGCCCCACGTTGACACCGTCCTCGGTGCCCGGTCCGACCTTGAGCCCGGCCATCCGCTCGGCCAGCCGGCGGCCGAACTCGTCGATGACCGGGGCCTGGACGTAGATGCGGTTGGCCGCGGTGCAGGCCTCCCCCATGTTGCGCATCTTGGCGGCGATCGCACCCTCGACCGCCTCATCGAGATCGGCGTCGTCGAACACCAGAAACGGTGCGTTGCCCCCGAGTTCGAGCGAGGTGCGCAGGATCTTCTCGGCGCACTGCTCGAGCAGCATCCGGCCGACCTGGGTCGACCCGGTGAACGACAGCTTGCGGATGCGCCCGGACCGGATCATCGGCTCGATCACCGCACCGGCATCGGTGGTGGCGATGCAGTTGACCGCCCCCGGCGGCAGACCCGCCTCGGTCAGGATGTCCATCAGCGCCAGCATCGACAGCGGTGTCTGCGGGGCGGGTTTGATGACACTGGTGCAGCCCGCCGCGATGGCGGGACCGAGCTTGCGGGTGCCCATCGCCATCGGGAAGTTCCACGGTGTGATCAGCAGACACGGCCCCACCGGCTGGCGGGTGACCAGGAACCGCGCTCCGCCGGCCGGCGCGGTCTGGTAGCCGCCGTCGATGCGTACCGCCTCCCCGGCGAAGTGCCGGAAGAACTCTGCGGCATACGCGATCTCGCCGCGGGCCTCGGCCAGGGGTTTGCCCATCTCCAGGGTCATCAGCAGCGCCAGCTCGTCGACACGCGCGTGCAGCAGCTCGAAGGCGCGGGTGAGGATGTCGGCCCGCTCGCGCGGGGACATCGCGGCGAACGCGGGTTGGGCGGCCACTGCCGCGTCCAGCGCGGCCCGGCCGTCCTCCGGGGAGGCGTCGGCGACCGCGCACAGCGTCGAGCCCGTCGCCGGATCGACGACGTCGAAGGTGCGCCCGCCGGCCGCGTCGACCCACGTGCCGTCGATGAACAGGCCCTTGTCGACCGCACCCACGACCTGTCCCTGATCCACTGCACCACCCCTTCGAATCGATTTCCACGTCAGCTAGATTGTTGACAATCTACCCGTCGACAATCAAGGGAGCCGACGTGACCGCACTGTCGCCCGTCCTCAAGCAAGCAACCGGCGTGCTCGCCGCCCGCGGCGAAGGGGCCGTGCTCTACGACGAGGACAACCGACGCTATCTCGACTTCACCGCCGGCATCGGCGTCACCAGCACCGGGCACTGCCACCCCCGCGTCGTGGAGGCCGCCCAGCGCCAGGTCGGCACCCTCATCCACGCGCAGTACACCACCGTCATGCACCGCCCGCTGCTCGACCTCGTCGACCGGCTCGGCGAGGTGCTGCCGGCCGGACTGGACCGGATGTTCTTCGCCAACTCCGGCAGCGAGGCCGCCGAGGCGGCCCTGCGGCTGGCCCGCCAGGCCACCGGGCGGCCCAACGTCGTGGTCTTCCACGGCGGCTTCCACGGCCGCACCGTCGCGGCAGCCTCGATGACCACGTCGGGCACCAAGTTCCGGTCCGGCTTCGCCCCGCTGATGGCCGGTGTGCACGTGGCGCCGTTCCCCGACCCCACCCACTACGGCTGGCCCGTCGAGCAGGCGACCGATTTCGCGCTGGCCCAACTGGACTACCTGCTGCAGACCATGAGCGCACCGGCCGACACCGCCGCGTTCATCGTCGAGCCGGTGCTCGGCGAGGGTGGCTACGTGCCCGCCAACACCCGCTTCCTGGCCGGGCTGCGTCAGCGTGCCGACGAACACGGCATCCTGCTGGTCGTCGACGAGGTGCAGACCGGCTTCGGCCGCACCGGGAAGTTCTGGGGGCACGACCATTTCACCTCCCCCGACTTCGCCCGGCCCGACATCCTGATCACCGCCAAGGGCCTGGCCTCGGGGTTCCCACTCTCGGCGATCGCAGCATCGGCCGAGGTGATGGCCAAGGCCTGGCCGGGATCACAGGGCGGCACCTACGGGGGCAACGCCGTGGCCTGTGCCGCGGCGCTGGCCACCCTCGACGTCATCCGGGACGAGCACCTGGTCGACAACGCCGCATCCCGCGGCGAGCAGCTACGTCAGGGCCTGCAGCTGGTCGCCGACAAGCACGACGCGATCACCGACGTGCGCGGGCTGGGCCTCATGCTGGGCAACGAATTCCGCGACGCCGCAGGAAAACCCGACGGCGCGGCGGCGACCGCCGCCCAGCAGGAGGCCGCCCGGCGCGGCCTGCTGCTGCTGACCTGCGGAGCGTGGGGGCAGGTGGTGCGCTTCATCCCCGCTCTCGTCGTCGACGCCGGTCAGGTCGACGAGGCGGTCGGCATCTGGGCCGACGCCGTCAGCGCCGTCAGCGGCTGAGCCCCGGCGGCTACGACCGGCTGCCCGAGCCGGCGAGCTCCAGCGGCGGCGGGGCCTCGGGCGTGCCCGGGATCTCGGTGCCGTTGATCGGACACCGCGCCGTCTCGGGCACCCGCGTCAGCGCGATCGCGCCGACCACCACCGCGATCATCATGTAGAACGCCGGCCACAGATTGTTGCCGAGGGTGGTGACCAGCCATTCGTTGATGGCCGGTGCGGTGCCACCGAACATCGACGTCGACACGTTGTAGGCGATCGCGAACCCGGCGTAGCGAACCTGCGTCGGGAACATGGCCGGGAACATGGCCGAGATCGTCGCCAGCTGCGGCACATACAGCAGGCCGAGCACCGCGAACCCGATGATCGCCCCCACGATGCCGGTCGACATCAGCAGGAACATCGGCACCACCATGATGAACAGCCCGATCAGCGACACCCACCACAGTGGTTTTCGGCCAACCCGGTCGGACAGCCGGCCCGCGAACGGCACGAAGACCATCATCGCCAGCATCCCGATGATGGGAACCACCAGCGCCATGTCGGTGGACAACCCGATCGCCTGCTCCAGATAGGTGGGCATGTAGCTCAGCAGCGTGTAGTTCACCACGTTGAGGGCGACCACCAGCCCGCCCAGCTTCAGGATGGGCCCGAAGTAGCGGGTCAGCAGATCCTTGAACTCGGTGCCGATGCGCTCCTCCTCGCCACCGGACTCCTCGAGCTCCTTGAACACCGGGGTTTCCTCGAGCTTGGTCCGCAGATAGATGCCGACCAGGCCGAGCGGCGCGGCGATCAGGAACGGCAGCCGCCAGCCCCAGGTGTTCATCTGGTCGTCGGAGAGCACCAGCGAGAAGCCCAGCATCAACAGCGCGCCGGCCGAGAAGCCGGCCAGCGTGCCGAACTCCAGGAAACTACCGAGGAATCCGCGCCGGCGCGGCGGGGCGTACTCGGCCATGAACGTCGCCGCGCCGCCGTACTCGCCGCCGGTGGAGAAACCCTGGATCATCCGCAGCAGCACCATCAGTGTCGGCGCCCAGAAACCGATCATGTCGTAGGACGGGACCAGGCCGACGCAGAACGTCGCACCGGCCATCAGCACGATCGTGATGGCCAGAATCTGGCGTCGGCCCAGCCGGTCCCCGAGCGGACCCCAGATGAACCCGCCCAGCGGGCGCACCAGGAACGACACCGCGAAGGTCATCAGGGCCAAGAGGGTGGCACTCTCGGTGTCGCCGGGGAAGATGGCCGCCGAGATGTAGGTGACGCCGTAGGCATAGAGCCCGTAGTCGAACCATTCGGTGGCGTTGCCGATCGCCGAGGCGGCGATCGCCCGTCGCAGAATCCCGGGGTCCGGTTCTGCGGCGTCGGTGCTTGCGGAATTGTCGGGGCTACTCATGGGGAGCCTTCCTCAACTCAAGGTCGGTGTCGGAAGGCTGCTCCGGTGCAACACCCGCCGTTGGGCCCGAGATCCCGATCCGACACCCCCGGGGCCAGCGGCCGTCGGTTGTCGTTTTGTTGACAATCCGACGTTAATGTCGCACCACCGACGCGGCAAGGGCTTGCTGTTATGTGGCTGTAAACACCGGCGCCACACTGACCAGCACAGACGCCGACCCTGCTCGCTTACCCACAAGATCAGATTTGAAACCCGGCTACGGGCACTCGTCGAACGCCGGGCGCTCGACCTTCAGGACGACCGAGTACCTGGCCGTCTCGGCCCCCGCCGCCGGCGACTGCCCGCAGACCATCCAGTTTCTCGTCGTTGTAGACCGGCAGATGACCGGCGTCGATGTAACGGATCTTCACCTGCTTGCCACCGGTGGCCGACAGAATCGATTTCAGCGCCGGGTGCAGAATCATGCCCTTCACGTCGGGCATCACCCACGTCGAGGTGGCGCCGTCGCCCGCAGCTGCGCCCTCCCCCTTCGCGGCCACGGCCGGCGCGGCGGTCGCCACGCTCGCGCACATGACGCAGGTGGCCGAGACAGCTGCAATGACGTTCATCTTCATCGTCTGCATTCCTTGCGGTTCGGGGTACCGGGTCGCGGATTGGTGCCTGGCCACGCTGCTCAGCGGCGATCCTGGCAGTGACGTTAAGGCCTGAACTGTGCGCCGGCCGAAATCCCCAGCGAATCAACAGGAATCACCAAGCACACCGCCAGCGCAGCGGTGACCGGCGTCACCGCCCCGCAGGACCCGCAGGTCGGGCGGTGGAAGCGGGCCGGCCCGGCGGTAGGGTGGTGACGTGCCGCTACCGCCTGACCCCAGCCCCGCCCTGC
>JAXHTL010000280.1:2127-4885 GCA_034190095.1 Actinomycetota bacterium | reverse complement strand
GACCGGGATTGGTTCGTCTACTCCCGGTTTGTGACCACCGTCGACGGCGATTCCCCGATCGATCGCGAAACCTACCAGTGGAACTCCGACTACGACCCCTACCTCGTCGGCTACGGCGGCGGGATGTTCTTCAACGGAACCCACGCGAAAGCCGCGTACGGCGGTCGCCCGGTGCCGCTGTACACCCCGGCCGTGTGGGAGGGGGGCAGCTCGATCTCGCATCTCGACGACACCACCTTCGCCGGAGCCAACCACGCGATGATGGACGCGTTCTCGGCCGGGTACGGACCCGACAACATCACGCTCAGCCCGGTCGAACTCGGGATACTGATGGACATCGGCTACACCGTCGTACCGTTCCCGTGGTTCGCCTATCCCCCGGCAGCCGGACCACCGGAACCACAACTGAGCCTGTGAGTGTGGAGCCGCCCGCTTCGCTATCGGCTCCCGCCGAATCCCTGCATCGCGCACCTTCTACGCAGCGTGATCGGCAGCCCGTCGGCCGGCGTCGGGCCGGTGCCCCAGCTCATCATCGGACGGTATCCCGCGGGAACGTGCCAGTCGAAGTGGCGCAGCAAGTGGTGCATGACGGCCTTGACGTTCATGTCGGCGAACTGCTGGCCGAGACACTTGTGGACCCCGCCGCCGAACGGGGCGAAAGCGTAGCGGTGCACTGGCCGGGCGTCGGCCCCGCCGAGAAACCGCTCGGGGTCGAACCGGTCCGGATCGGGCCACCAGTCGCCCAACCGCATCGAGGCGTAGACATTGATCGCCACCTGGCTCTTGTGGGGGATGAAGTGCCCGGTGACTTCGGTGTCGGTGAGCGTCTGCCGGAACAGCGTTCCCGCGGGCGCGTACATCCGCAGAATCTCGTCGAATGCGGCATCCAGCAGTGGATACCCGCCGTCGAGATCGGCGAGGGTCAACTCGTCGTTGGCGTTGTCCAGCGCTTCGTCCCGCAGCCGGTCCTGCCAGTCCGGGTGCCGGCCGAGCTCGTAGGCCAGCATCGAGATGGCGATCGCACTGGTGTCGTGCGCGGCCATCAACAGGAAGATCATGTGGTTGACGATGTCGGTGTCGCTGAACCGTTCGCCGTCCTCGCCCCGGCTGTGGCACAGCATCGAGAACAGGTCGCTACCGTGACCCGCGCGCCGCGCAGGGATCTGTTGGGCGAAGTAGCGTTCCAACCGTTGCCGGGCTCGCAGGCCCCGCGCCCACGTCCCGAACGGTACGTCGGCACGGATCATCGCCTGGCCGCCGTGCACCGTTGCGTGGAAATCGGCGGCCAGCTGTTCGGATTCCGGGCCGAGTGTGGTACCGACGAATACCTCGGCGGCTTGATCGAGCAGTAGTTGCTTGACCGACGGATAGAAGGGAAACCGCGGCGCCGCAGGCCAGTTGGTGATCGTGCGCCGGATGCCCGGCCGCATCAGCGCGAGATAGCCGTCGAGGGCGCTGCGGGTGAATGCCTGCTGCATGATGCGGCGATGGTCTCGATGCTCGTCGAAGTCGAGCAGCATGATCCCGCGATGGAAGAACGGTCCGATCACCGGCGCCCATCCGCGCGTGCTGGAGAACGCTTTGTCCTTGTTGATCCACGCGGTTTCGAGCGCCTCGGGGCCCATCAGTGTCACGATGCGAAAGCCCACGCCCCCGGCCCAGCTCACCGGCCCGAAACGGGCATACCGGCGACGAGCGAAGTCGAGGGGTTCGACGATCGAACTCAGGATGTGTCCGATGAGCGGGAACCCGTAGTCACCCATCACCGGCTCGAGATGCGAGCCCGTCGTTGGGTGTGCCAAGGGACGCTCGCGGCTGGGATAACGCGCCGTCACGCCGGCCGCGATGGATTGCATACGCGCCTTGGCCTGTATCACCGTGGGCAGGGACGTCACTGGCCGATCCGGTCCAGGTAGCGGCGGCGGGCGGACTCGTCGTAGTGCCCCGGCGGCCGACGCAGTGTGGCCAGATGCTTGAGTCGCTGCAACAGCGGCTCGGGCGTCACTTCCTCGACCACTCCCATCGGCGACAGCCAGCCCGGAACGGTGATCTCGCGCCGCCGATGACGAGCACTGTCGACGATCGCCGCGGCGATGTCCTCCGCCTCCCGAGTGGGCAGCAGGTCGAGCGCAACCCCCGCGGTGAGCTCGGTGTGCACGGCCGTCGGGAACACGGTGCTCACTGTCACCGCGCTCGAGGCGATCTCCGCACGTACCGCTCGGGACAGCGCCGCCACGGCGTATTTGGTGGCGCAGTACACCGACATGCCCGGTGTGGTCACCTTGGCGGCCATGGACGCAACGTTGACGATGTGTCCCCGCTCGCGTTCGAGCATGCCGGGCAGAAAGGCGTGCATGCCGTTGATGACGCCGACGAGGTTGATGGCGACCTCTCGGTGGTACAGCTCCACCTTCTGGTCGACGAATCTTCCCATGATCTGGATGCCGGCGTTGTTGACCACCATGTCCGGTGATCCGTCGGCGCTGGCCGCGTCCCGGAAGGCCGCTACACTCGTGGGATCGGTGACATCGAGACGAGTTGCCCGCGCACCGATCTCACGCGCAGTGGCCTCTGCTCCCCGGATGTCGATGTCGCCGATCCAGACCCGTGCCCCGCGGCGCACCAGCGCGGCCGCAGTGGCCTTCCCGATGCCGCGCGCGCCGCCGGTCACGCACACCACGGCGCCGTCGAGCTCGATCATGCGTCACGCTCGTCGCTGAACTCGCGCAATGCGAAGTAGGCGATCAGACGAACCTCA
>JAXHTL010000280.1:0-2027 GCA_034190095.1 Actinomycetota bacterium | reverse complement strand
TCTGGTACCTGACCGTGCCAGAATCGAACGGGTGCTGTCAAGACTCCCCCACCGCGCCGCCGGGCGCGGGTGCGACGATCGTCGGGTGACCGATGCCTCGGGACGCACGTACGCGGGCCAGACCGCGGACGCTCGCCGCCTCCAGCGCCGGGCCCGACTGCTCGACGCGGCCATCGACGCCCTTGCCGGAAACGAGTGGCGAACCATCACCGTCGACCGCCTGTGCGCCGCTGCCGGCCTCAACAAGCGCTACTTCTACGAGAACTTCACGAACCTCGACGAAGTGGCCACCGCCGTGGTCGACGCGATCGCCGACGAGGTCCGGATCGCGACCATGAGCGCCATCGCGTCCACCGTGACCGCACCGCTGGAGGAGCAGGCCGCCGCCGCAGTGCTCGCGCTGGTGCGCACCTTGGTCGACGACCCGCGTCGGGGCCGCATCCTGCTCGGCGGTGTGGCCAGTTCGCCCGTCCTGCACGACCACCGCGCATCCGTGATGCGCGGATTGACGGCGGTTCTGGTCGGACACGCGCGCACCATTCACGATGTCGAGCTGGAAAAAGATGCTCTCGCCAAGGTGGCGCCCGCGTTCATCGTCGGCGGGACTGCCGACGCGATCCTCGCCTACCTGGACGGGCGGTCCGACATCTCGGTGTCAGACCTCGTGTCCAGCCTCACCACGTTGTGGCTGATCACCGGAAACGGGGCTGCCGAGGTGGCACGCAAGCGCACTTAGCTTGTCGCGGCCAGAGCGAACGGCAGCACCGCCGGAGCGCCGGCCGCCCGCACGGCGCGGGCGGCCATCGTCAACGTCCACCCGGTGTCGGTCATGTCGTCGACCAGCAGCACCGGCCCGTCGAACACACGATCCGGCACCGCCCACGAGCCGTGCAGGGCGGCCACCCGGTAGGCCGAGTTGGCCGCGGTCACCGGCCTGCGCTGCGGCGCGTAGTGCAGTGTGCCCAGATCGGTGAGCCGTCCCAGCTCGGCCAGCCTGCGGGCCAACGACGAGATCAGCACCGGATGGGTGTCGGAGTCCAACGCCAGCACCGCGGCCGGGCGGGTGTCCCATTCCCACGACGCCAGCACCTTGACGGCCGCTGCGACCACATCGTCAGGGACTTCGGCGTCCTCGTCGCCGAGTAGCCGCCGCAGCCGGGCGCCCCAGCCCAGATCCGTCAGCCGGCCGATGACCCGCCCCGGGGCGGGGCCGTCGGTGATCCGTCCGGACAGTTCGACCCCCAGCTTCGCCAGCCCGGACGGCCACTGCTTGCGCGGGCTGATCTCCACGCCGGGGCGCATCAACCGGTCCCGGGCGTCGGCGGCGGCCGCGGCGTCGACATCACCGCCGAACCTGGTGCCGGTGCAGTTGTCGCAACGGCCGCACCGCTCCTCGGCCCCGAGCTCGGGGTCGTCGAGCTGGCGGCGCAGGAAGGCCATCCGGCAGTCGCCGGTCGCCTGGTAGTCGAGCATGGCCTGCTGCTCGCGCCGGCGCGCCTCCTCCAGCGTGCGGTAGCGAGGTTCGTCGTACTCCCACGGCACCCCGGTGCCGATCCAGCCGCCCTTGACCCGTTTCACCGCACCGTCGACGTCGAGCACCTTGAGCACCATCTCCAGCCGCGACCGGCCGAGGTCGACGAGCGGCTCGAGCGCCGGGGTGGATTGCGGGCGGTCCGGCTCGAGTGCGCCGATCACGCTGCGCACCATCGATTCCGACGGAAAGGCGACCGAGGAGAAGTACCGCCAGACATCCTGGTCCTCGCGGCCCGGCAGCAGCACCACCTCGGCGCTCGACGTCGACCGGCCGGCGCGCCCGACCTGCTGGTAGTAGGCGATCGGCGACGACGGCGCGCCCAGATGCACGACGAAACCGAGATCGGGCTTGTCGAAACCCATCCCGAGGGCCGACGTGGCGATCAGCGCCTTGACCCGATTGTCGAGCAGGTCGGCCTCGAGCTGTTCGCGTTCGGCGGCCTCGGTGGCGCCGGTGTAGGAGGCGACCTGGTGTCCGTGTTCGCGCAGCAGCG